>LQAA01000084.1 GCA_001577715.1 Candidatus Adiutrix intracellularis
GCCTCAGTGATACCCCTCCGGCGGCGCTGAAGTTCCAGACCCCGCCATTCCGGGGTAACGAAGTTAGGTTTAAGTTCCAGCGTCACGCTAAATTTAAAAGGCTGCCCCGGCGTATCATTCACAATTTCTAACTGAGGAACGCCCACCGGTTGAAAATCATGATCTTTAAGAATGGGAGGTACAGTCTCGGAGATTAAATGTTCTAACACCTCCTGCCTCAATTCATTGGCATAAATTTTAGCCACCATGCTCCGAGGCGCTTTGCCGGGCCGAAAACCTTTAATCCGGGCCTTACGAGTATAAGTGTCCACAAACTGGCTGCAGGTGGCCAGGGCCTTTTCCTCCGGGAGTTCCACAATCAATTTACGTTTGATTTTGTTAATTTCTTCAATAGTGACATTCATCTTTCACTCCCGTGAATTATTTAAATATTTTTAAAACCGGCAAGGGTACACCCAACCGGCGGCTCTCTCTCCCCCTGGTGCGAGAGAGGGGAGTCGAACCCCTATGGCCGCAGCCGCCGGCTCCTAAGGCCGGTGCGTCTACCAGTTCCGCCACTCTCGCAAAGATCTACTGAGCAATCTTCTATTTATAGGAAGATATAATGAATTTGTCAAGAAAAAAGCCGAACCGACAGCAACTTTCATCTTGGTATATTTTGTATTAAGCCTAACGGAACATACCTAATTTTATGTTAAAATATGTTAAAGTATATTCAGAAAATATTTAGAAAAATATCTGTCCTTACTTCGGAAGCAGGCTAAAGAGACACAAGACAAGCACTTTAGTTAAAATATTCATTATTCTGTGGCTGTCATATGCTTAGCAATATTTTCTATTTTTTTTACGCAGAGCCTTTCTTTTCTAACTCACCAGTATACCCTTTAAGAACTGCACAGTCGTTCCAGTTTGTAAACTCTTTTTCAAAAAGTATAAATTCCTATTAGATAAACATATCTACCAAACTACTGGATATAATTTCAATCAACTATTTTAACTCGGTATTTTTTAATGTCCTTTATAACTTGTACCTGATAGATGACCTAAAGCTTTTTAAATAATTTAGTGACAGCTTTTTAATTACTATGGATAGGTCTGAGTATTTTAATTACTATAAATATATTGTTAAAATTACTCTATTAAGAAGCATTTCGACGGGAATATAGAATATTTTTACAGATTTTAAAGCCCGCTATTGTCGCGCCGAATCAAAATACAACTTTGCCCTTAACCTCAAAATTTACGACCCCGCAAAGCGAGAATAAGAAATAAAACCGCAAACAGAAAGGCACTTTACAATGAGTTGAAACTACAAGCAAAAGTCGAAGAAAATATAGACATAATTGACTATAATAAGTTCTAATCCACAAAAGCAAAAAATCTTTGAAAGCCAACTAGATCAATGTTAGAATAACAGACCTCGCTGACAAAGCAAAGCCTTAACCTCATAGCTCCATTACCAAGCTTAACCCTTTCAAAGACAACATTAAAAGCTTGCTCGGATGTGATAGAAATCGGTAGACAATAGAAAATGAGATCTTCAATATCTTAAAAAATAACGGCTATAATCTGAAATATAATTTCGGATACGGGAAAGAAATCCTAACCTTACTTCTGATGGTATTTAATTTTCTGGTCGTCACTATATATAGCGTTTGCCAGTTAATCGAAACACTATAGCAGAAAGCGTAAAACTGCTTCAATGCCAAAAATTATCTCTTCATTCACCTCTAGTTTATCAGCATGTATCACGTCTTCATCTCCTAAAATGCACCCCTCAAAACTACTATATCAGATGTTCCAGCACTATAAATACACTAATTCAGCTCATAGACAAGCTAAAATTAATAATCAATAAAGACAAAACTAAGACCTGCAGAATGCTGGAGAATGAACTAACATTCTTTAGTTATACGTTTCTTAAAATCAGGTTAAAAGGTAATATTTTTTTTGAATGATAATGTTAAAGAGAATTTCTTTCTCAACCACTTTTTCTTCATGCAATAAAATAGAAGCCTTTCTTAAACAACCTAATCATTACTTAAATTTTTAAATTATTTTATTATCAACAACCCGTACATTAAACAAATATTTTTGGCTGAACGTCCCTAGCCGAAATAGCACTCTTGAAACTCTTACTCCAATAAATTTTATGATCTTTCCCTAACCAATTGCGAATAAGCATCTCGAGAATTAATTTACTCTAACAAATCCTCATTGAACAAAACACCTTGCCTTAATTTATGTTAATGGTGTTCTTATACATCCCTCTAAGAGAAGAGCATTTCGACCTAATTCCAAGGTAAATTACGAATTATATAACCAAGATTATACTATAATTAATTTAAAATCAAATAATTAATATATTTTTAAGAACCGACTAAATAAGAATCGCCAGCTCACTGAAGAGCGGATTATAGAATAAGCAGAACAGCCGCAACCCAATAAATAAACTGCCCTCCAGTCGCCGATAGTAGGGCAGAGAGCGAAAAAAGGTCTTAGTCATAATAATTATTTGACGGCGTCACCGACGCCAATTCAGCCAACCAGCCGAAAAGTAAATGAAAGGGGCAACTAGTAGCCGAAAACCGTCAGCTTCAAATCCATAAAAAGATCGACCTTAGTCTACTGTTTCGGACCTTCATGGTAAGAATTACCTTAAACTAGAGACCCAAGCGTATTACCTGTTCGGTAGCTAGATCAGTCATAACTCCTTGGCTGTGAAAAGCGCCGACTTTGAACTAACCTTAATAAACGAAGGGAGGCGCTACCCCGGCTATTAAAATTATTATTAATGTAAATACCCTACCCTTCCAAATAACCCTCGATAAAATCTCCGCTATAAAATATACATTGTCCAGGTAATCGTCGTGAATTAAGAGTTTCCCGTAGCCGCAGCAAAACCAGTCTTTAAATTTCCCTTCGTAGCGATGGGTAACATGAGATTGCCGCTGCATTAAACAATTATTTCGCCATAACCGTTGACTAAGATCACCCTAGCCTCCACCAATTTTTTTTAACCAGGTCAGTCCAGTTAAAAACAACCGAGGCAATTAATAAGGCCGAAACAACCGCTGACGCCCTCTAAGTTAGTAAATTAGCTACTTCCCCAGTTGGCCGGGCGGCGGCGGGCCCAGCTTTATTGACTAGAGTCGGCTAGAAAAATTATTTAACTACAAAAAACTAACTAGGCAAAAAGCCCGCCGCCCGCTTCCAAAGCATCAGCCGCGACCGGCCGATTCACACTCAAAATAAGGGGCACTACACCGGAAAACAGGGTAACGACAATTTTTTCATACTATCTCCAATAAGGTTATCTTAAGATCAGATTAAACTTAGGCTGAGTTTAACGGCCGGCCGCCAAAAGTATTTTTAACCTACCTCCATGAATCTAATTATATGGCAAACAATTATCACGCCAGAAATTTGGCCGCCCCACCCCAAAGAGCCGAACTTCAAGCAAAAAATGTGATTGACATGGTAGAGGCCAAATGGCATGATATGAAGTTATTGCAACCAAGGGGCCTAGCTATAGTTATGAAAATTTTGAAATTCAAGAGATACTCTATTCTGGATGAAGTGTTAGCGGCTTTAACTAAACCCTCCGACGACCAGTTGGAAGAAGCTCTGGTCATCGGCCGTCGCCGCTCGGGAGCCCGTTTTTCTTTCATGACTAACACCAACAACATTCCTGAATTGATTGGCTATCTTGAAGCTATCAAGACCGATCTGACCATGGAGATGATCTATCAAGCCGAACGCGATGACGAAGTCGACTAACCAAGGTCAATCCCTAAAAACGGCGCGGAGCCTCATCGCTGGAGAGACTGAATTTATCGACTCTAATCTGCTAGATGTCTTTTTTGTGGCGAGCGAGAAAACACGGGCGCTGGATAACTTTTCCACCGACCATCGGAAAAATATATCCCCACCTCGGCGATCACCTAAAAGTGCTTACCGGCTCCACTACCAATCTCCTAGCCCTAAATGCGACTCTAACGGGAATAGATTACATCTTCTACCTAACCACCCCAATAGTGGCAACGGTTTTCAACCTTTATAAGGTGGCTCTGGAATGCCGGACCCGCCGGATTATTTTTTCATCCAGTTTCGTGGGCTACGGCAATACCAAAGTCTCCAACTAAGAAGGCTTCTGCCCCCAGTTCAACATACTCTACATCACCACTAAACTTCTAGGTGAACATTAAAACCTGTATTTTTATGGCTATCGAGGTCTTAAGTCGGTCTATTTATGATATTTTAATGTTTACGGCCCCCGCTGGTAGCCTGATTAGCCCTACTCCAAAGTTATTCCTATTTTCATGGATTAGCTACAGCGAAAGGAACCCAGCCTAATTTTTGATAACGGCCAAACAAATCCGCAGCTTTATTTACATCATTGACTTGGGTCGGGCTAATCTGGCCGCAGCCATCCACCTCTAGGTATCTAGCCTAGCTTTCAACATCGGCTGCAACCAAGTTATTTAAGTTAGCGATCTCTACAACCTTCTAGCCGGCCAAGCCGATCGCCTCACCCCGACAATATCCGTTATTCTTTCGGGCCGGTGACCTTGACCGCAAGATAGCTTAGTTTCACGGCGAAAACATATTTAAACAAGGATCTAGCTCTAAACCTGGAGCTGATTTATATACAACAGTGAGGTTAAATGACTTTCAGCATAGCCGATTTCACCCGAACCAATAAAATAGTTGTAATTTGGATAGCTTTCGCCGGACTGATCTATCTTTTCCGTGATATGTTCGGGCTGATCTTTATCACCTTCGTCATGTGCTTTATAACCCACGGCCTGACCCACCGTCTCCATCGCTACGTTAAACTTATCCACCGCCGCCTCATGGTTCTAATCATCTATATTTTATTCATGGCTCTGGTAATTATTTTTATCGTCTTTCTCACCCCTCGCCTGGCTAGCGAAGCCAAGAATTTCACCGAGCAGCTCCCGAGCACCCTAACCACAATAGAAAATTGGCTGGACGCCCAGATTACGCCGAATTCAGGTCTTGAACCCGTGATGGCTCGCCTCCGCTATATGCTAACTCCAGAGCAGATGATAATGAAGGGTTGGACCGTAGGCTGGGGGGCTATGGAACGTGGGTTCCACTATATCACCTGGTTCTTTCTAGGGCTTTTGTTCAGCTTTTTAATTATGCTGGATCTACCCCGCCTGACCCAGAGCGTTCGGGAACTACGCTTTACCCGACTAGCTCAGGTTTACGAGGAAACTGGGGACAGCGTGATCCTCTTTGCCCAAGTGGTGGGGGAAAACTTCCGGGCCCAAATCATGATCTCAGCCATCAACACCACTTTGACAGTCATCGGTTTAAATATTCTGGATATCGGAGGCATAGTCCTGCTCTGCACTCTAGTCTTTTTCTGCGGCCTCATTCCAGTTTTGGGAGTGCTAATTTCCTCCATTCCCATTAGCCTGATGGCCGTTAATGCCGGCGGAGTATCATTGGGACTCTGGGCCGGGATAATGATAGTTATTATTCACATGATCGAGGCCTACATCCTCAACCCCCGTATCGTCTCCCGCTTCATGCATCTGAACCCGGTGCTAACCCTCCTGATCCTCTATATCGCCCATAGTCTTATCGGCATTTGGGGCATGCTGCTGGGAGTGCCTATCTCCGTCTACATTTATCACCAGTTAATTGTGGATCTTTCGTCACCTAAAGGAAAAAGAAAATGAAACACCAGGCCCTAACTATATTTCTAGGTGACAGCCTCACCGCCGGCAATAATTGGAGTCGGGCTTTTCCAGGATTAAAACTGCAAAATCTGGGCGTGAATGGAGACACTTGCGCCGGGGTCTGGAGTCGCCTAGATAAAGTGATTCACTTAGTGCCGGACAAAATCTTTCTACAGATCGGCATCAACGACTTTCTACGAGGGGCCTCCTCCGAAGATATAGTCACCGGACATACTCGTATCTGGAATGAACTTTCAACCCGGCTGCCCCTGACCAACCTAAAGGTTATTTCCCTATTGCCTTACCTAGAATCCGCCCTGCCGGGGCTCCCACCTAACCTGGACATAATTAATATTAACACCGCCCTAGCCGAGGAGGCACAGACACAAGGTTTAATTTTTATTGATCTTTTTCAAGATCTAGCAGATGAAGACCACCAAGTGCGCCTAGACTACACCAGCGACGGTCTACACCTTTTGCCAGCCGGCTATCAAGTGTGGGCGGAACGTCTGCGCCCAATTTTAGAGGTATATGCCGATGCCCGAACCTAAAGGCACCTCTCCCGCCCCAAGATTTCTGGTCGAGGGCCTCCGCGTATTACAGCATGAAGCCGCAGCGCTGAATATGCTAGCCCAAGTCCTGAATAGGAATTTCGAAAAGGCGGCTAAGCTTTTTCTGGAAATTAAGGGCCGGGTGGCGGTAACAGGTATGGGGAAGAGCGGGCACGTAGCCAGAAAAGTGGCCGCCACTCTAACTTCTACCGGTACCCCAGCCTATTTTATCCATCCCGCCGAAGCCAACCACGGTGATTTAGGCATGATCTCACCACGGGACGTAGTACTAGCTTTTTCTAATTCTGGGGAGACCTTAGAAATGTATGGCCTGCTAAGCTTCTGCGCCCGTCACTTGGTACCGGTAGTGGGAGTAACAAAAAATCCAACCAGTTATCTAGCTACCCGCTCTAAAATTATTCTAACCTTACCTGATTTACCGGAAGCCTGCCCTAACGACTGCGCCCCCACCACCTCCACCATCATGATGATGGGTCTGGGCGACGCCCTAGCCATGTCGCTGCTTTCGGCCCGGGGCTTCACCCCAGAAAATTTTCAACAATACCACCCCGGTGGTTCTCTGGGCCGTCGCCTTTTAAAGGTGGCCGACATCATGCACAGCGGGGACGAAATTCCCCACGTGACCCCGGAGCAGTCCATGCCGGAAGTTCTATATACCATTACCGGCAAATCTTTCGGCTGCACGGCGGTGACCAGCCCCAGCGGAAACCTTTTAGGCGTCATTACCGACGGCGATCTACGCAGACACATGGGCCCTGATTTTCTAACTCTCAAAGCCGCCGACATCATGACCATCGGGCCGCTGACCGTAAGTTCACTTACCCCAGCTGCCGAAGCTTTAGGACTGATGCAGAGCCGCTCAATCACCAATATTTTTGTAGTGGACGATAACTGGACCAAGCGACCGGTAGGGGTTCTACATATTCACGACTGCCTCCGCGCCGGGCTCCAATAAGACCCTAGGCTTAAGGAAAAAAGCCATGAAAGATTATTTTGACGCTTTAGATCCCAAAAAAAACATTCATAATGGTCTGCCGGTGGCTCGGCCTGGCCTGATTTTCATTCTTAGCCTAACTGTTTTGGTCCTACTTGCCCTAACCGTCCGCAGCTTCGGTCTGGCCGCGATTATTTTCCTCGCTACCCTATTCACAGCTTGGTTTTTCCGCGATCCCGCCCGCCCCACACCCCCAACTGGCTTCGGCCTCTCCCCAGCCGACGGCCGGGTCATAAAGATTGAATGCCAAGAAAGTAACCCTTTTATTGATGGACCAGCCTGGAAAATAAGCATTTTCATGAGCATTTTCAATGTTCATATCAATCGAACCCCCTTAGACGGACGTCTAACTCGCCAAATTTACTGTCCCGGCACCTTCTTCAACGCCTCTTTAGACAAAGCTAATAAACAAAATGAACGAAACGCCCTGATTCTGGAAACGGACGAAGGCCCAATAGCAGTGGTTCAAATAGCCGGTCTGATCGCTCGGCGCATAGTCAGCTGGGTCGGCGAAGGCGATTGGATGGAGCGAGGGCAACGTTTCGGTCTCATCCGCTTCGGCTCTAGACTGGATCTTTATCTACCCGTAGAATCAGAAATTATGGTCGTCATCGGCCAGCACCTTCAGGCCGGCTGGTCGCCCGTCTGGCGCCGGAGAACTGACCAGTGAAACTAGTAGCCCTAATTCCTGCCCGCTGGGCTTCGACCCGCTTTCCCGGCAAAGCCCTGACGCCCATTTCCGGGCGGCCCATGATTGAGCATGTCTACCGCCGGGCTCTGGTTATACCAGAGGTAACAGAAGTTTATGTAGCGACCGACAGCCCAAAAATTAAACAGGCTGTACAAAATTTCGGCGGGCAAGCCCTTCTGACCAGCAACCATCACCTTTCCGGCTCCGACCGCCTGGCCGAAGCCGCCGACCTTCTAAAGTTGGCCGACGAAGATATTATTCTCAACATCCAAAGCGATCAACCGGCTTTTAACCCGAAGAATCCGGCCCTTCTAGCCCAATCTCTCAAAGACGACCCAACTCTGGAAATAGCCACTCTAGCCATCGCCCTAACCTCGGCCGCCGACATTAATAACCCTAACCACGTCAAAGTAGCTTTTGGAACAGACCATCTAGCACTATACTTTTCGCGCGCTCCTATTCCTTGGCCCCGGGACGATAAAGCAGTATATTACCGACATATCGGTATCTATGCCTACCGGACCGAATTTCTACGCCGCTTCGTACATTTACCAGAAGGGCGACTAGAACGCATTGAGCGCCTAGAACAACTCCGTGCTCTAGAAAACCGAGCCCGAATCAAAATCATAGTCGTCATGGGTCTATCGCCGGAAGTGGATGTCCCCAATGATATCCAGGCCGCCGAGGAAGCTCTACACCTGGAAAATAAATAAAATAACAGGAATTGATATGGGTGATAAATTCACCACCGGACCAGACCCGGAAGTAATTTTAGAAATAGACCATCTGGCTGTCAGTTTTGAAAACGGACTGAGACCGGTAGTGCGGGATTTTTCTTTAAAACTCGCGGCCGGGGAAATAGTAGGTCTTGTGGGGGAGAGCGGTTCCGGTAAAAGCCTTTCCGCCCTCTACCTAATGGGTCTTTTACCACCCCTAGCACGGGTCGATTCCGGGATCATACGTTTTAAGGGTACAGACTTAGACACCCTAAGCCCGATAGCACGGCGGCGTCTCTGCGGGACCGGACTAAGCTTAGTTTTTCAAGAACCAATGGCAGCTCTAAATCCAGTTCTAACTATAGGTGAACAGGTAGCCGAAATTTTTCGCCTTAGAGCCGGGCTGAAACGCAAAAAAGCCTGGGCTTCCGCTCTCAGCCTTTTGGCAAAAGTGGGACTACCCAACCCCGCGGAAGCAGCGGAAAGTTACCCGCACCGTTTTTCCGGGGGTATGCGTCAACGAGTAGTCATCGCCATGGCCCTGGCTCTAGCCCCGGCGGTTCTGATAGCCGACGAACCGACCACGGCTCTGGATCCAACCATCGCCGTCCAAATTTTAGCTCTGCTAACTAGTCTAGCAGCTGAAAATCACTCGGCAATTTTATTTATCACCCACAATTTGCGAGGACTAAAAAAAATAGCCAAGCGAGTACTAATCATGTACACCGGTCTAGTACTAGAAGAAACTAACATCTCCGAAGTCTTCAATAATCCGGCCCACCCCTACACCCAGGGACTTTTACGGGCTTTACCCCCAGCCCTAGACGAACCGGCCCCGACCACCCTTTTAACCATACCCGGAGTCCCCCCGCTTCCAGGGTATTTTCCACCGGGCTGCCCCTTCGAACCACGCTGCACCGAAGCGACCAAAACCTGCCGTCGAGCCCTGCCACCCTTTTACAATCTAGGGAAGGGACGGAAAGTGCGTTGCTTCCAATGGGCGGACTGGGCTGGAAAAGTGACGACCTAATGACTAGCCCGACTTCTCTGACCGCGTCTCCTTTAAGTCTGGAGCAAGTTAATCTAACTTTTCACCCGAGGCGAAGCCTATCACTGGAACTTTCAACCTGGCTCAAGCGATTATCTGGCCGACCGGCTGGATCCCATGGCATTCAAGCTGTTCGGGGGGTTAACTTAGCTTTAAAAACCGGAGAAATCCTAGCTATAGTGGGAGAGAGTGGTTCCGGGAAAACTACTTTAGGCCGCCTTATGACTGGGCTTTACCACCCTGATTCCGGGCGGGTGCTGTGGGCTGGGCGCGAAGTGGCTGGACTGAATAACAAAAGCCGAAAGAATTTCCGACGAAGGGTACAGATCATATTTCAGGATCCAGGTTCCTCGCTAAATCCACGTTTTACAGCCAAAGCGGTGGTGGAAGAAGCTCTAATCATTCACAACCTCGGTTCAAACACCGAACGTCACCAGCGGGTAGCCGCTTTACTAAAGGAAGTTGGACTGCCGACCGAAGCGGCCGGCCGCTTCAGCCACGAATTCTCCGGCGGCCAACGCCAACGTCTAAGCCTGGCCCGGGCCCTAGCTCTAGACCCGGAAATACTTATCGCTGACGAGCCAGTTTCAGCTCTTGATGTCTCCATTCAAGCTCAAATCATAAACTTATTGCTGAACCTAAGAACCCGTCGCGCTCTAACCCTAGTTTTTATCAGCCACGATCTACCTCTGGTCCGCATCATAGCCGACCGCCTAGCGATCATGTACGGCGGACGTTTGATGGAGGTGGTGGATAAGTCACTTCTAGGCAAAGCGCCGCACCACCCCTATGTTCTATCGCTGTGGGCCTCGGCCAGTGGCGGAGGCAACAACTTTATTCTGAAAGGTGAACCACCCGACCCAGCCTCACCGCCACCAGGCTGTCCCTTCGCCCCCCGCTGCCGGGAAGCTATAGATATCTGTCATGTCGAAATTCCATTAATGACTAACTTTAACCCTGGTTTTGCCTGCGCTTGCCACCGGCGCCGTAGCCCAACCGAGGCCAGTAATCGTTAAACGATACTAACTATAAATATGCCTGAATTCATGTGTCTACTACTGAGTCCAGCGGCCCTGTTTCTCGATTATCATTTTTATAGACGCTTTACAAACCAAGTTCTATAGCTGGACAAAAAACGCCGCACCCCATCAATAACCATGGCGAATAGAATCGACTACGCCCCCCATATCCAGAAAATATCTTTTCATGAACTAGTTTCTTAGTATCAGCAACGCGAAACCAGTTTTCAAACCTCTGGTTAAAATACTCTATAGCCCGACCACCATTTTGTAGATAATTATCGGCGCTATTTTAGCTAGCGTAATTCACAGCTATCTTTCTAAAATAATTTCCATATATTATCAGGGCGATCCCTGATTAAAAGCGGCTGGGTACAGTTACAATAAATAGTTTAACTTTTTATACACCTTTTTTCTTTCGAACCACTGATTCTAACCGTAGTAATCATGACCACGTCCGTCAACCTTTTATCCGATACGATCCGATTTAAAATGGCATAATTTCTGACTCATCATTATTTTCGAATATTACTTCCTAGCCACCGTAGCGCCTATTAAGATACTGATTAACTATTTCAACTCCTCCTTCACCTCTCTTCTAGCCACCATTGCCATTTTGATCACTATTGTCATAGTTGTAAACGATCACCCCCTATTTAAAATACTTCAGCATCCGAGGCTGCACCCGGAGAGTCTGCCCCTCCGACTCATCATATATATCACCATCGCCTGCAAAACTATAAAGCAGCTTTTACATCACCTAGTCGACCATCACCTCCTGTTATCTAACCGGCGAAACTGTAAGTCATTAGGTCTTTTATGGCTAGATAATCCTAGAAAAAATCATCGTTCTGTTCTAGACCACCGCCGATATACCCATGTACAATTTTTTCATGGATCTTATGAGCGTTTTAAAAAATGGTGGCTCCACCATCGTGGTTATGATCATAAGAAATATCCTATTTAGGAGAGATCGGCGAGGTTATAGCTATTTTAGAGATAGTAATTCTACCTGTAACCTCGAACAATACCACATTCCAAACCGCCCATCTTCTGATGGCCAACGTCATTATATTACCCCAGAAAAAATCCTCAGCCGCATTTTTATAGCTCTGCCTATATTTGCTCTAATATCTACCTGAACTAGGCTGACTTCCCGATAATCTAGCACTATTTTGCCTAATTCAACCAGTTCCCTAGCCCGTCTCATCCTCTAAGCCGGAGCCACCTATCTAATTCGTCTGAAGACCTGTTACTAGATAGCCACCCTACTAGTTACTTTAACGACTACGGTAATCAATACTTTTATTTTGTATGAAAAATTGGTCTAGGGCTGCCTTATAACGTCTCGATCAGCTTCTATCTGAATCTATCTACCCTAATCCTGATCGTTTTTCTGGCCAATCGCAACCACCTTATAACCACGTGCTCTACACCCTCAACCCCGCCAACGAGGCTAAAGATGAACCCAACGACAGGTGGCCGAGTTTACGCCCCTCGGAGGGGGGATATTATCTAACCTATTCAGCTTTGATATTAAGGACTTCTTCCAAATATTTCTTAAGGAGGCCTGTCTCACCCGCAAAGCTTTTCACTATTCCCATTTCCAGCTCGCTCAGAGACATACCATAGGCCACAGGCGAGCCCCAGTTAAAGATATCGTTGCCAGCCATAACTTTGCCTAGAAGGCAGTTCAGCCGCCCGGAACTGAGCCCCCAACCCCGAATAATAGTTTCCTCATCAGCAGGTTTAAGCTTTGAACCCAAAACTATTATTTCACGCATAAGTTTCATGGCCCGATTCAATTCCGGAGCGGTCATCTCCCTTTGGCCAGCACAAATACTGACCTCACTCTCCTGGACCGCCGTCCCCTCCGCCGCCAACATCAAAACAACCCCCCCAACCACCAACAAAGTCAACCTGGCCGCCAGCCGCCCCCGAAACCGCCGCATTATTTTTTTCACAACCTCTTCCCTCTCCTTTAAATTTTATTTAAATATTATAGCATAATTTGTCTAGCTTGGAGCCGAGCGAATGGGCGAGAACTGAAAATATTTGCGGCCAGTAATTTTCATTTTAGGGTTATATAATAGGAACGAAGGTTAAATTAGTATATTTATAATAGTGGGATACCTGGCATGATAGTCCTGAAGAGCACATTTCAAGTGATGAAGACGTGATACATACCGATGGATTAGAGTTTGAGGTTAATAATAAAACTATAGGTCAATAGTTTTGCTTTATCGGCAGAGGCTGTTATCTTAAGACTAATCTAGTTAATGTTTAAAGAAATTTTATTATCGCAAATTGGAGCTTTGTTCAGTCGTTTATACTGATAACCTCTTCAGTTTTTACCCGGAATGGGGTTGCATAAAGATAAACTGTTTAGTCAATTTTCAGGAAGATACTCTTGTAAAGTCTTCTATGATTGAAAGGGTTACAAAATTTTTCGCGAAATGGTTAGTAGGTATAAGAACCGTCACTCAAAAAAATGAGGTGCAGACTTTTGATTTTTAAAGCCTGCTTATCCAGCCGGCGTGAGGCGATTTTCTTTTTATAATCTTGTTTCTTATCCCTGTTATGCGGGATCGTAAATTAAGGACTCTGTATAAAAAAATAGGATGTATAACTAAGTATATGTCAGACATAGAATAATGAGTACTCCAATCAAAACACTTATTGAGCGCCTTTTCAGACTGCTCCCGAAGCAAGGATATATATTTCACTAAATACCCCACGAATATATTTTAATATATTTTAATGCAAATTTAAGTATGTTTCGATAGATTCAATAAAAATATGCTAAAATAAAATCACTGAAATATTTACTGGGGGTTGGAATATACTTGCAAAATTTGCCAAACTGAAGTATAGAATAACCATCAGATCAACGGCTATTTCGGTTTATAATGAAGAGTCCCCGATGGGGCTGAAGTCGTGATCTTGTTGATAAGCTCTTATGTTAAGGGCAGAAATTATTAATCATTTTAAGGGAGGTTATTATCATGGGTTGGAACATTAAAGTTGATGCTGGTAAATGTACCGGCGACGGCGCCTGTAAAGACGCTTGCCCAGTCGATGTGTATGAGGTCAAAGACGGCAAGGCCGTTCCAGTCAACGCCGACGAGTGTCTCGGCTGTGAATCCTGCGTTGAGGCTTGCGAAGTCAACGCTATTACCGTCACTGAAGAATAAACGATCTTTTAAGCGAGGAACCCGGTTTTATCCTCAGATGGAGGAAAGCCGGGCTCTTCTTTTTTCTTAATTGAAGTTCCCGTAAAGAGGTGCACGTATGAGAAATCCGTTACCGAGGGTCGCAGCCATTCACGATATCTGTGGTTACGGCCGCTGCTCCCTAACCGTGGCTATTCCCGTTCTATCTGCCATGGGTTTTGAGGTAGCCCCGTTGCCCACGGCTATTCTCTCCACCCACACCCTCTTTCCCGACTTCGTCATCATTGACATGACCGACGATCTCAAACGGATCATCGATCACTGGAAAAAACTAGACCTAAAATTTGAAGCTATTTACAGCGGATTTCTCGGTTCGTCTCGCCAGGTAGATATTCTGATTGACTTCATTCGCCACTTTACCCGCGAAGATACCCTAGTAATGGTGGACCCAGTTATGGCCGACCACGGCCGCCTCTACCCCAGCATGCCTCCGGAAATGGTGGAGGAAATGAAAAAACTAGTCCGACTATCTAAGGTTATAACCCCTAATCTAACCGAGGCTGCCTTTATGCTCAACTACAAGACCCCGACATCCATCACCGGAAAAGATATCCGCCAGTGGCTCAAAGCTCTAACGAATATGGGTCCAGAGATGGCGATCATAACTAGCGCACCCTTAGCTGGCCACCCCGAGGCCTCCACAGTTGTTGCTTATGACCGAGTAGACGGCCGCTACTGGATTACTGAACGTCCTCAAGTGCCCTCTCAATATCACGGCACGGGTGATATCTTCGCTAGCGTTCTAATCGGAAGCCTTCTGTCCGGCGATAGTTTGCCCATAGCCATTGATCGTAGTGCTCAGTTCGTAGATACGGCCATTAGAGCCACTTTTGGCTACCGGGAAAAAGAATTAGGCCACCATGAGATTCTACTGGAAAAAGCTATCGGCACCCTAGCTTTACCAGTGAAAAATACTTTCTATGAACTACTAGACTAAGAGTGGATGAGGTGACGGGGGGGTGTAGTCGAAATTTATAGTTAATTTTAACTAGCTAAAAGTGGCCTGTTTGGACGGAAAAGACGGAAAGGCTGCGACACAACCGTGTACAAAGTCTCTAACCCAGCGTAGTCCAAAATAATATTGCCCTTACTTTTGCTGATCACAAATCTGATCAAACTCCCGTCCCGCCTGGATAGTACGGTTAACCACTAGGCAGTAAGTACAGTAGCCGTCTTCGGATTAAATTAGCCTGCATCTTCGGAGGACTGGTCCGGCGTTTGTAAACCTCACTTCTAACCGTAGTTTTATATGATTTGTACATGGAAATCTAGGGTTCCGTCACCAATAACTCTGATTTGCCCAATTCCGAGGCTGCGGGGTTGTGGGTGGTTTGATTTCAACTCCGATTAGACCTTCGTCCAAGATAGGAGGATCTTCTAGAACGAAATTGGCTTTCAGAACGGGAGCTTCTTTCGTTTCTATAACCGGCACTTCATCCAAAATTATAGTAAGTTTTAAAAGCGGGAAGTTTCTCGTTAGGACAAAACGAAAACTTAAGATGTACCGGCCGGCAGCCTAAAAATTATATACGGTAAAAACACCAGTTAAAATTAGCTAGCTACCCAAAGGCACAGTGAGAATTTGTCCTTTCCCTGGGGTAGATCTAGAGAGTCTTTTCTAGTGATAAGGTCGAGTCTCGAAATACTCATTTCCTAACCCAGTACTCTTCTTTGCGTTCAAACCACCAATGGATCGGATCGGCCTGAACTATTTCATCAAAGAGGGCACAGCCCCCGTCGGTCTTAAGACGCTTACGGGCGTAAAAAAGCCAGTCAGCGGCTTGGGTACTCCCTAGGGTTTCCAACCGCCGAAGTTCTAAAACCATGTCAAGCTGGTCGGCATCGGCAGCTAGTTTAGCCTCTAAAGTAACCCCGCCCCGCCATTCCTCCCAGTTTTTCAGAAGCTCCGGCCCGAAAGGGAGGTCCCAAACAGCATCGGCTAGGGCTTGGTCCTCATTGGCCGTTACATAGCGCTTATTCAGATAATTTAAATCTCCAGTGCGGGCTTCACCTAGGTCGTGAAATAGAGCTAATAGCAAAGTACGGATCAGATCGGCCTCCGGGTTCATGCGGGCTAGGATGAAAGCTAGAATAACTACGCCGAAACTATGTTCGGCCACCGTTTCCGAGCCCTGTCCCAAAAACTGGTAACCGGTGCGCGGGGTACGCTTCAGCATCGAGACTTCAAAAAGAAAGTTTGCTAATCGAGTCGGGCCGCTTTCACTAGTCATGGTTTTTTCTTTAATTCCTGAGCCAGAAAGCGGCCGGTGTAAGAGACTTTAACCCTGGCTACTTCCTCGGGAGTGCCAGCGGCAATTATTTTACCACCACCGTCGCCACCTTCAGGGCCAAGATCGATAACATAGTCGGCGCACTTAATAACATCCATATTATGCTCTATAACTATAATAGTATTACCCTGCTCCACTAGCCGCGTCAAAACTTCCAGGAGCTTACGGACATCTTCAAAATGAAGGCCGGTAGTGGGTTCGTCTAAAATATAGATCGTGCGTCCGGTAGCTCGACGACTGAGTTCCTTAGAAAGCTTAATGCGCTGGGCTTCGCCGCCAGAAAGGGTGGTGGCGGACTGACCCAGGCAAATATAACCCAGGCCGACTTCTTCCAGAGTAACCAATTTTTCGCGGATGGCCGGGACATTTTCAAAAAATTTAACAGCCGCGCTGACAGTAAAGTTGAGTACCCCAGCTATGGAAGCTTCGCGATATTTAATTTCCAGAGTATCGCGGTTATAGCGGAGGCCTTGGCAGACTTCGCACTTGACATAGACATCGGATAGAAAGTGCATTTCAATTTTAATGATACCGTCGCCCTGGCAGCTTTCGCAGCGGCCGCCTTTAACATTGAAGGAAAAACGGCCAGGAGTATAGCCTCGGGCCCGGGCCTCAGGTAATCGAGAAAACATCTCGCGAATAGGGGTGAAAAGACTCGTATAAGTGGCTGGATTAGAACGTGGAGTACGGCCGATAGGACTCTGATCAATATTGATAACCTTGTCTACGAGCTCCAGGCCGGAAATATTATCCACCGTACCCGCCTTTTGATGGGAATGATAAAGTTTCTGGGCTAGAATCTTGTAAAGGGTTTCTATAACCAGAGTGGACTTACCGCTGCCTGAGACACCGGTAACGCAGGTAAAAAGGCCGACTGGAAATTCAGCGGTAATATTTTTGAGATTGTTGCTACTGGCCCCTTTGATCACAATAGCCCCACCCGCTCGGCTTCTTCTTTTCCCAGGGATGTTTATTTTTCGGCGGCCCGAAAGATAGAGTCCAGTAAGAGAAGCGGCGTCGGTAAGTAAAAGTTCTGGCGGCCCCGCAAAAATAAGTTCACCCCCAAGTTTTCCAGCCCCAGGGCCAAGATCTAACACCTGGTCGGCCGCCATGATGGTGTTAGCATCGTGTTCTACTACCAATACAGTGTTGCCTAGATCACGCATCCTTTTAAGGGTAGCTAAAAGTTTTTCATTATCCCGCTGATGCAACCCGATAGAGGGTTCATCCAAAATGTACATAACCCCCACTAAACGCGAACCAATCTGGGTGGCTAGGCGTATGCGCTGGCTTTCACCGCCAGAAAGGGTAGCTGAAGCCCGACTTAGACTTAAATAGCCTAAACCAACATCCTGCAGAAAAGTTAGACGTTCTAAAACCTCTTTGATAATACGTTGGCCAATTTCCGCTTCTTTTGGGGAGAGGCAGAGCTGGTGAAAGAAATCTAGAGCCGCGGTTACGGGTAGATCAGAAATTTCTCTAATGCCGTGCCCAGCAACCAGAACGGCCAAAGCTTCGGGACGTAATCGTCCGCCTTGACAGACTGGGCAGGGCCGATGACTCATATATTGTTCTAGATCATCGCGAACAGTTTGGGAATCCGTTTCCCGGAAGCGACGTTCTAGACTGGGTAACACCCCCTCAAAACTCTTTTTGTAAAAATGCCGGCGATCGTCCTTTTCAAAATAAAACTCAATCTGTTCCCGGCCGCTACCATAAAGGATAATTTTCTGGATTTTGTCCGGCAAATCTTTAAAAGGACAATAATAGTCGAACTTGTAATATTCGGCTAAAATCTGAAGCTGCGAAGAGTAATAACCGCTGGGTGTCTTAGACCAGGGGGCCACGGCGCCCTCGCGTAACGACATATCCGGACAAGGAATTACTAACTCAGGATCGAGAAAGACATTGGCCCCTAGGCCGTCACACTGAGAGCAGGCCCCTTGGGGATTATTGAAAGAAAAAAGCTGAGGGGTTAGTTCCGGAAACGAAAGACCACAGTAGTCGCAGGCAAAGCGCTCGGAAAAAAATAGTTCTTCTTTTTGATCTGGTAAGTTAACATTCATAACCCCTTCGGAGGTACGAAGAGCCAATTCCACCGAATCAGTGAGGCGTTTATCCAAACCTTCTTTCATCACCAGACGATCCACTACTACCTCTATGTTATGTTTCTTTTTCTTATCCAGAAGGATATTTTCGCTTAAATCATAGATAACCCCTTCTACTCTTACTCGAACGAAACCACTTTTGCGGAGGTTATCAAAAATTTTAGTGTGCTCGCCCTTACGAGCGTCGATAACCGGGGACAGAATAATTATTTTGGTGCCAACAGGCAAGGCTAGGAGTCGGTCGACTATATCCACCACAGTCTGGGTCTTGATGAGGCGGCCACATTTATGACAATGAGGTTCGCCTATCCGGGCATATAAAAGGCGTAGATAGTCGTGAATTTCAGTAATCGTACCTACCGTAGATCGAGGATTTTTGTTGGTAGTCTTTTGTTCTATGCTGATGGCCGGAGAAAGGCCCTCAATAAGATCCACATCAGGCTTATCCATCTGTTCGAGAAACTGACGAGCATAGGCCGACAATGATTCGACATAACGACGCTGGCCCTCAGCGTACAGGGTGTCAAAGGCCAGAGAAGATTTTCCGGAACCGGAAAGGCCGGTGATAACAGTCAGAGAATCGCGGGGGATATCAACATCAATATTTTTGAGGTTATGTTCCCGGGCTCCCCGGACGATAATAGTGTTAGAGGTCAATTTACTTAGCACCCCGGACGGTTTATTTTTTTAAACTGTACCTACGTTATGAACCTGCCAATAAAACCACCACAGGGCTAGCTCATAGGATTGAGGACCGAAACCGGCTATGGAACCGACCACGGCCCCAGTCAGGAAATTTTGACGACGAAAATTTTCCCTAGCCCCGGGATTAGTCAAATGAACCTCTACCACGGGCTTTTCCACGGCTAAAATAGCATCGCGAAGAGCCACCGAAGTATGAGTATAGCCGCCGGCGTTCAAAATAGCCCCATCTGAACTCCAACGTAAACTCTGAATGGCGTCAATGAGAGCGCCTTCGTAGTTAGACTGGGTAAAGGTTATCTCTAAAGTCAGTTCGTCGGCCAATTTGGTTAGCTTCTGGTTGATTTGTTCCAGGCTCCTGACCCCGTAAAGTCCGGGTTCGCGATGCCCCAGAAGGTTGAGATTAGGCCCATTAACGACCATTATCTTCATTATTTCACCTCATTTCCAAGTCAGGAATTCACCAATTAAGTAATAGTTATATAACCAATCCTTAAAAAATGTTTTAAAATAGGCATCACCTCAAGCGTTACGGGTTTTATTGACATAAAATACAGTCAAAGGCTTTAAAATCACTAGCTACAGATAAAGATCCGCCTCTCATATCCATTCAATAAAGTTGAAAATAACGATGATTATGAAGGTATTAATTCCATTTTTCAGGGTTCCTTTCAGGAAATTTCGAAACATTTGAAAACTTAGTTTAAGGTGTATGATAACTGATTTTATTACAGAACATCGATTATTGCGATTTTTGATTTATTAGTTTTTTTCGTTAATTTTTTAATTTTAATCCTTTGGTGTTAATATCTGGATTCCTTCAGCTATTTTACAACTTCAATAATCTTGGTCACAAATCCCTAAATCCGATTTATAAGTAAAATTTCTGGCTATTTTTTAAGTTGTATCGTCAAGCGCATTATTATTACAGGAGATTCGCTCAAAATTTTTTGTATCTACAAACACACCATAAGTCTTAGTCACTGCTGTTGAAGCTTTCAAATTTAATTTATAACTCTTATACTTTTTACCTTTAGTTATGTAGAATATTTTCGGCTCATAGAAACTTTAAAATTTATTTTTATTTTTTTGCTGTTAGATCAAAATATACCCGAGAAAAATAAATTATTCTTAATAACTTTCTAAATTAACCGCTAATTTTTTAGTTAATTTTATGAATTAAGGTTAAGCTAATAGTTTTAAGATGGCTCTTGGTTTTCTCTATTTCCTTTACTCTTTTTGGGGCTCCTTATAGAAATTAATTACTCTGATAATTTCTTTATCTCTTTTTTGTAGCTACAACGTAAAGAAAAGCCTATAAATAACACTATTTTCTAAAAGCGAGTGGCTGCTTTTATTTATAACTTAAAAATTAGTATAATGGTAATATTTTTTCTTAAACAATAGTGTTAAAGAAGACTTCATTCTTAAACATTTTCTCTTTATGCAATGAAATAGAAGTCTTAAAAAAATTTCTTCCCCTTTAATTCCAATATGTTGACGATAATAAGCTAAATCAAATGACGAACAAGTTACGACCTATTAAAGGGTTGTTTTTCCAAAAAAATACTGGAAGTAGAGATCGTGTATCCACTCTTAAATAACTTAATTATCGATCAAATCTTAAAGTTATTTTATGATTAATAACCCACATATTAAATGAATATTTTTGGTTGGACGTCTCTAGTCGGAATAGCACTCCTGAAGCTTTTGCCCTAAGAGATTTAGTGGTATTTCCCCAGCTAGTTACGAGTAAATATCTTGAGAATTAATTTACTCTAATAAATCCCACTTGAATAAATTACTTTACCCTGATTGTGGTGATGGCACGCTCATACATTATCTTAGAGGAGAGAATATTTCGACCGGATTTTAAAGTAAATCCCGGACTATCTAGTTGAAACTATGCTATAATTAAAAGAATTAATCAATTAAAAAACAAATAATTAATGTGTTTTTAAGGTCCGACTGTATAGTGCCGGTTGGGCTCTAGGTAAAAGTCGGCTAGAGTGACTAGAGCCATGGCCTCGGCTACCGGGGCTAGGCGGGGGGCCAGAACGGGGTCATGGCGACCGGAGACAACGATGGTAGTGGCCTGGCCGTCAACGGTGATGCTTATTTGCTCGCGGGAAATGGAGGGGGTAGGCCGGACGAAGAGTCGGGCCACGATAGGTAGGCCTGTCGACAGCCCCCCCATGAGGCCACCGTGGCGATTGGTAATAGGGCCGTCAACCCCTAGAGGATCGTTAACTTCCGAACCCTTCTGGCTAGCCATAGCTAATCCATCGCCAAATTCTAGGGCTCGAACCGCACCGATAGAAAAAAAAGCTTCGCCTAGTTTGGCAGTGAGTTTACCGAAAACCGGCTCGCCCCAGCCGGCCGGAACGCCGGTAAGACGCACCTCCACCACCGAGCCCACTGAATCGCCTTCACTTAAGGCCGTCTCCACTTCTCGGTAAGCTAGAGAGGCTAAGTTGCGGTCGGCAAAGCGTAAAGGATCAATTTCAGCGAAATCCGGGTCCAATTTTTCAGCCTTAACCCGTCCGACGGCTACGGTGTAGGCTTCAGCTTTAACGCCCAGAGGAGACAGGAGAATTCTAGCCACCGCCCCGACCGCTACTCGGGCCACTGTCTCCCGGCCACTGGCCCGGCCGCCACCAGGTTGAGGCCTAAGGCCATACTTGATGAAATAGGGCCAATCGCCGTGACCAGGCCGAAATTTATGAGAATCATAATCGCGGCTCCGGGCGTCATGGTTACGGATAAGGAGAGCTATAGGAGCGCCGTTGGTGCGGCCTTCCGCCGTTAGGCCGCTTAAAATTTCCACTTTATCAGGTTCTTGGCGGCTGGTAGCGTAAATAGAACGCCCGGGGCGACGGCGGTCCAAATCTTTCTGAATATCCTGGGCTGAAAGGTACAGACCAGCCGGAAGACCGTCAATGACTACTCCCAAAGCGGGGCCATGGGATTCGCCAAAAGTCATAAGGCGGAAATTATGTCCGAAAATGTTAGACATATTGTCCCGTATTTTGGGTGCTCTTAGCCGCCTGAATGAGTTCACCAGCCGTAACTTCGATTAGGCGCGGGCGTTCCAGATCTTCCAAAGCTACGAAATGTAGCCGGCCGCCTCGAATTTTTTTGTCTGTCTTCAACAGGCGGCTAATTTCGGCCGCCGGGGGTGAAACCGGCCAGGGTCCACCCAGGCGTTCGGCCACAGCCCTTATTTCAGCCGCCGCCGCCGCTGGTAGCCCCGTCAAACGCTGTGAAATCTCAGCTACCACGCTGAGCCCCCGAGCTACCGCCGCACCATGGCTAATTTTAGAATAAAACTCCACAACATGGCCGTAGGTATGACCCAAATTCAGTATCTCCCGCAATCCCTTTTTCTCGCGAAAATCTTGGACCACCAGCGTCGCTTTAGCCATAAAAGAACACTGAGCTATTTCAGCCAAAAGTTCCGAGTCACCGGCTAAAAGTTCCTCGGTTCGTGTATTCACCAGTTCGGCTAAGCGGCGGTCAAATAAAAGACCAGTTTTGTAGGCCTCTACTAAGCCTTCGGCCAGACGAATCCGGGGAAGGGAACGAAAAGCAGCTAGATCCACTAAAACTAATTCTGGTAGATAAAAGTGGCCGACTTGATTCTTGGCCCCGCCAAAATTGATGGCCGTCTTGCCGCCTACGGCTGCATCTACGGCAGCCAGAAGAGTGGTAGCTACTAGCGCTAACTTTAGGCCCCGACGATATAATCCGCCGCAAAAAGCCCCCAGATCAGTCAAACTACCCCCCCCCCTGACAATAAGCCAGTCATCCCGAGCATAGTTTTCTTCAGCTAGAATAGTCAGTAGACGCCGGGCCTCGTTCCAAGTTTTGACCGCCTCACCCCGGGCCTTAGGATAAATGACCCTGAAGGTCGGAAAAAGTTCCTGCCAGACCGCTGCTTCTTTTTTGAAGGCTAGATCCATCAAAATAAGCCCTCGGCAACTACGAGTCACTTCCTTCAAATGGGCCGTCAGGTTTTCGGGCACCACGCTAATGGTGCAACACCCCCCTCCAGCCTTCAAAATAACCGGGTTTGTTCCGATCATAGCCGCGCCGTCAAAAAAATTTGTGAATCGATTTTAAGCCCGGTCCATAATTCAAAAGATTTGGCCGCCTGATGAGCTAACATAACTAGGCCATCATGAAATTCAAGATTGCGCCTAGCGGCCAGATCAGCCCAGGCGTTTTGCTTCCGGCCATAATTTAAATCTAAAATTAGAGCTTCTGGTCGCGTTTTGATTAACTGGAGTAAATTAAAATTCTCACCTAACTCTGCCTCTGAACTAGCGGATGAGGTATTAATCACCAGGCCATAAGCCGGGACCTCCCCTCTCCCTTCCCCCGCTGAAGTGGAACCAACCAAGTGCACCGAGGCCCCAAACTCGACAGCTAGACATTGTACAGCCGTCAGGTTACGACCCGTTAAATTAGTAGGATAGCCCAGGCTTTGTAAGGCATATAAAACCGCCCGTGCGGCCCCACCCGTGCCCAACACTAGAGCTGGACCAGGGGGAAAGAAATTACCATAGGCTGATAAAAAACCGGCCGCATCGGTATTATAGCCCCACCATGAACCATCAGGACCAGGTTTGAGAGTATTAACTGCGCCGATGGCTCGGGCCTCAGCGCTGACCCCAGCCAAATATTTTATGAGGCTGACTTTGTGAGGCACGGTGACGTTGAGGCCGTTAAAATTCAACTTCGTCAAATTATTTAAAAAACAGCCTAGATGGTCAGGGTTATTCACTTCCAGAGGCAGATAGCAGCCGGCTAAGCCCGCCACCTTCAGGGCCGCTTCGTGCATACAGGGAGAGAGGGATTCCCAGGCCCGTCCGTCGCTAATTAGGCCTAGCCGGATCATACATTAAGCCGAATCAATTCTTCTTTAAAAGAAGGATAAGAAATGGAGATAGACTCTTCTCCCCTAACGGGAGTGTTGCTGCCGGTAATAAAACGGGCCATAAGCAGGGTCATGGCTAAGCGATGGTCGTGACCGCTGTCCAGGATCTCTGGTGAAATCAGCTTGGTGGGGCCGGTAACAAACAAATCGTCGCTCTCTATTTTAACCTGCACCCCCAGAGCGCCCAATTGATAGCAGATACCTGTCAATCGGTCGATTTCCTTAAAGCGTAGTTCTCGCATGTTCCTGAAGATGGTGGTGCCTTTAGCTAAGGCCGCGGCCAGGGCCAGGATGGGAACTTCATCAATGAGTGATGGAACTTCTTCAGAAGTAACTTCCGTAGCTATGAGCTGGCCGTTATAGGCCACCGTGACCTTACCGCATGGCTCGGGCTTTTCCTGCTCCAAACTGATGGAGACGGAGGCGCCCATGCGGTCGAGAACCCGGAGAAAGCCGATACGAGCGCCGGACAGAAGCATATTTTTAGCCGTAACTATACTGTCGGTGATAAGAGCTGCACCGGTCAGAAAAAAAGCAGCTGACGAGGGATCGCCTGGGACGTAGATTTCCGCTGGTAAAGTTAATTGGCCCGGATAGACTTTCAGAGTAGAACCGTGGATTAGGACCTGACCGCCGCAAATATTAACTATTTTTTCGGTGTGGTCGCGGGTGGGCACTGGTTCGATGATATAGGAGGGGCTAGTCGCGTTCAAAGTAGCTAAAGTAACCGCTCCTTTCAACTGGGCGCTACCTTCCTGATTGATAAATTCGATACCATGAAGGGAATTACCGCCAATTATGGTTACGGGGAGATTACCACTAGTAGTTTCGATGCAGGCACCCATCTGGCGTAAAGGTTCGACTAAACGTTCCATTGGTCTTCGCCGCAGCAACTCATCCCCGTCGAAAATATAAAAACCAGGGAGAGCGGCAACCGCGCCGGCCAGAAGACGAGCGGTGGTCCCAGAGTTACCGCAGTCGAGATCCACAGGTTTCAAAATATCTATCCTCAGTTTTCCGTCCAACCCCTTTAGAGTCATCTGGTTGCCACCGCCTCGGGCTTCGCCACCCAGACTCTGGAAAATCCGCAAACTGGTTTTGACGTCATCACCCTCGGCCAGGCCGTTTACAATCATTTCACCTTCAGCTAGAAGAGATATTAGTACCAGGCGGTGACTGATCGATTTATCGCCGGGTGGGATGAATTCTCCGTGCAAAGGCATTTTACTTTCCTTATCTATTTTTTTTCCGGGCTAAACAAAGAGGTCAGGATACCGGCGGTCAATATCCCTGCCACTACGGTTAACGAAGCTAAGGGTGAAATGTGGAAATCGCCAACGACCTGGCTCAACATCTTTAAGCCAATAAAAACTAGAACGATAATGACCGCCTTTTCCAACTGCCGCAAGTAACGGGAGGCCGCGGCCAGAAGAAAATACATGGATCTAAGACCTAATATAGCAAAAATATTAGAAGTATAAATTAAAAAAGTTTCCTGAGTAATAGCAATTATAGCCGGAATGCTATCGAAAGCGAACATGATATCGGTCACCTCCATCGTGACCAAACACAAAAACAGTGGGGTTATTCGGCGATGGCCGTCGACGAGGGTAAAAAAATGGCAACCATCTAAAGTGCTGGCCACCGGAATAAACTTATGGGTTAGTTTAACGGCCCAGTGATGTGTAAAATCGACTATCTCTTCATCTGGATTTAGGCTTTTCCGCCACATTTTTAAAGCTGACCAAAGAACGAAGAAGCCGAAGACAATCAAAGCCCAATCGCCGAGAACGGCTATAAGCGAGGCTCCAATCGTCACGAAAATCAGGCGCAGAATCACGGCTCCGATAATACCATAACACAGAACCCGATGTTGATATTTATCTCGAACGGAAAAAGAAGAAAAAATAGCTAGGAAAACGAAAAGATTATCTACCGATAGACTTTTTTCTAGCAAATAGCCGGTCAAATAAAGAGAACTGTGTTCCCAGCTGTGGGTCAGGCCTATAAAAATGGCGAAACCTAAGCTAACAATAATCCAGACCGCGGACCAACCGGCCGCGTTTTTCAGAGAAATAGCCTGCTCGCTCCGGTGAGCAAAAAGATCGACCAGAAAAGCAATCGCCACAACACTGCCGAAGACGGAAATCTCAATCCAGGAATATTCGCCCAGCATGTTCTCTTTGCCTCAGTTTTCCACTAATTCTCACTTTAATTTCAGAGAGTACCACAATACCGAAATAAAAACAAATCTTCATCCGCTTTCAGCCGCCACGGCTTTAAACACCCCGCTTGTCCCGGCTAATCCACCGTGCTATAAATATTACTGTTTTTATAAAGCTGGAAGGAGGTTTTTAGGATGGATGGAAGTAGTGACCGATCGGCAGCTGTATTCCTGGATCGCGACGGTACTATGAGTCTAGATCTAGGCTATCTTTATCTATGGGATGACTGGCAGTGGCTACCGGGGGCACCTGAGGCCCTAACCCGGCTTAAAGAAGCCGGCTATAAACTGGTGGTGGTTACCAATCAATCGGGCGTGGCCCGGGGTTATTTTGACGAAGCGGCGGTAAAGAGGCTCCACCAAAAAGTCAATATGGATCTTAGGACTCGTTTTAAAACTACTATTGACGCCTTTTATTTCTGCCCCCACCACCCGAACTTCAACGAACCCTGCGCCTGTCGTAAACCTGCGCCGGGGATGCTCCAACGAGCAGCAGCGGAACTGGGCCTGGATTTAGCCCGCTCTTTTATGATCGGCGATAAACCCAACGATCTTCTAGCCGGCCGAGCGGCCGGTTGTATTTCCATTCTACTTCGTAACGACGACGGGCGCCGAACAGAACCGATGGCAGTTAACTTTCTGATAGCGGACGATCTGGCGGCGGCGGCAGCTCTAATTCTAAAGATATCGGAGTAAAAACAATTTTTAAACTAAATTTTCATAAGTAAAAATACTATAAAGTATCTATAAACATGAATGTATAATAGCTAATTAATACTATTATATTAAGTAGAAAACAATATCTACATAAATATAATTTTACTATAATAAGATTACTGTATTATAATAACCCTAATATTTTATCTCATTTTTACTTATGAAACTGCAGTTTAAACAGCTTGTGGGCAACAAGAGCAAACTTATTTTTTTGACTGATTTTCTTCAAATGGTATACTGGTCTTGCCCAAAGAAGAATACACCGATCTGAAATATAATCGCCCCCCATTTAAAAATGTTCAATCCAGAGGACAAGCTGATTATTTTTAATATTAAATTAGCATAATTTTCAATTATGTCATCAGGGTAAAAATTAAGCTAGTTTATCTGAGCGAACTGTTAGTGTGTCTGGTTTTCTGTAATACCAAAATGATTGTCGAGTAGATTAGCGTTAGCCAGAGTTATACAAAACTTAAGCAAACTAATAGCATAGCCATTACCGATCATCAACTGATTAAAGACTAAGTATATCATTAATGTTACTGATCCCATGAGAAAAAATGCTGACTGCCTAAATGACCTGATGAAAGTGAACGTACTGAAACTTACAAAATAATCTTTGAGCTCAGACAGTCTACCGCCCTTCAATTAACTGATCTGTTGACCGTCAAAATCGAGGAGGAATTTGAAATGTCCGCTGAAACTAACCCGTTTGTCGCCAAAATCTATGGCATATTAAAGGAATCGAGCGTCGATGATGCCACTCGCTTACTTACCGAATCCCTATAAAAAACTTATTTCGATGACTTATTCTGTTATGAATAAACTCTGGAACAGGAATGGTTAAGAACCTTAAAATTTTCCGGTGGTAGTAAAGTAGTCTTAGTAAATGGTCTACCCTATTCAATAAATAAATATAATAATAGCTATCATTGCCACTAGAAAGTAAAAAATATGCTAAGCCAGAAGGTAAAACTTGACGGCGCGGGGACGCTCTTTACCCCTGGAATAGGATATGATAATATAGCTTAAAATATTTTACTAAAAGGGGGAGCAATCGTTCATAGGACGTTTTTTTGCTAGTAAAAGTTTATAAATTGAGTAGTGAAGAGTATAACTACTTTACTATAGAAAAAATTAACAGTCTAGCGCAGAAACTAGAAGAAAGAGTGCTTTCTCATGGTACAAATGGCAATAGCCGTCTAGATGCATTCTGACTAGTTATGTCCGATTTCGGAATGACTTCTCTGGGAAATAGCTATTTCCAGAACCACAAAACGGATAGTTTACTCAGACAAGTTATTGACAGGCCCAGTTTCCGGGTTAGCGATGAAGCATAGATATAAATCACCATCTTTATAATTACAACGGAAACGCCTGACTAAGTTCGCGGCTTCTTTCATTGCCGGTACCTTGATGACTCCGTTTCGTAAACGTTCTCCGTATTTTTATAATTTATCGTTAATAATTACAGATGCTAAAGTTAAAATAGGCGTCGCAATTACCCTAGAAGTTTTTAACCCATAACTTCGCGCTTCCGATTTCTGGTTTTTTAATAAAAATTGTGTGTCTCTAATGAAATGAGCTAGTTAAAATTAAGTCTGGGCTGAACAATCTTTTAGATATTTATGATAGGTTGAATGGTAATTGTAGCTTAGCAATCCGGTAAAATCTTTTACCGAAATTGTTGGAGAACCTCTGATAATTAAGAGGTTAATATTCTGAATGCCGCAAAAAAAAGGCCCGAAAAAATTAGGTCTAAAAATAATAACCATTTTTTGTATCTGATCTCGTCTATATTTAACAATGGCTGTTCGGGCAGAATATCCAAGACTTTTTCATAAGAAGTCTTTAAAGCATCGGAGACTTTCTTTAAGGCATTAGCTATTTTCTACGGTCGACAGGACAATCTAATACTTTGACTACAAAAGATTGCAAAGATGAGTACAAAGTATAAGTCTTGCCTTTTAAAAAAAAGGGTTAATAGTCAATTTAATTTTCTGAAAAGGAGTGCTCATAAATTGGTTAAAAAGAGAATCGGGAAGAAGTGATTTTAGGCTTTTTAGCCAAAGACATCCTACTGTCTGATAGTGTCGAGGTGACTAAATTATCTTTGTATAAGGTGAAGCGACTAACAGTTGATGCACAATATCTTCAGCTGGTTTAACAATAAACTCTCCACTGTAATCACAGGTTTTTACTCTAGGGTAAAAGCCCTGATTTCATAAAGTTCTTTAGGGATAAAAGACATACGAAAATAAGGCTTATGTCTTAGTTACTCTTCAAACTTTACGTTTTTTACCGCGCTTCTTTTGTTAATGGGGATTAGTAATATTAGACGATGGGGACTTCGATAAGCTGCTGGAATTCTTTCGGGCTCCAGCCAATTTAATTTCCAGTTCGATAACTTTATTCCATGTATTCTTGAGGGGCGATCTTATTTTTTTTAATTTTTCCAGTGATGTTAAAATTTTTATAATAAAATTATATAATATTAATTGGCTAGAATAGATTTCTTTGTCCCTCACTATATTAGTCGAGCTCCCAAAATACTGATTAAATTTTTAGTTAGTTAGAAAAATTTAACAAAAATTAATTATTTTATTTTTATAAATAATTACAATTTTTATACTAAGATGCTCTTTTAAATATAATTTTAGATTTATTCGGTTAGTAAAAAGTTCACTTATGAAATTTCTTATAACGAATATGTGCTATATCTTGTGGTTTGGCTGATCTTATGATCACAATGTAGCATAACTCCATGTTGCTATATAATTATATTTCACTTTATAATCACCGTGAACGATTACAATGAAGAGTAGAGGATAAATTTAATGAATAAGGTCGGAGAAGCCACGATTCTAGTAGTGGCTATGGCTCCGTTAGCCCTATAGCGATCGATTTTACAAGGGTCGACCTAGTCCAAACTTTTCTTCACCCCTATTAAAAAGCACCTTATTCTTCAAACATTTTATTACCCTAATGAAACCTAGGTTAGATGGCCAGGAGCTTTTAGCCTCGGTTATAACTTATAGCGGCTGACTCACCACCAAAAAAGCGACCCTAACTCTAGATTGGAAATAACCCTCTTTCCATGAAATATCTGTCTGGGTCCATAATAAAGATTTCGTACCTATTTTTTCAGCGGCCAACCGGAAAACTTAGTCGAAACCATCCGGCAAGACTATTCTCAAATCAGCTGCCTCGGAGCAGTTATTTTCCCCCCGGAGAAAGACGATTACGCGGACATAGTCGGCTATAACCCTTACGAAGTAGTTATTAACTCCCGGTCTACCAACCAGTGGATCATCCCCTGGTCTAATTTCCTAACCGCCTGGCTCAAGACTGGCAATCTGATCCTTGAGATCGACTCTTTTTTTAGTCTGAGGGCTCGCTATGAATGAAAATTATATTCCCCGTCATGTCGCCATAATTATGGATGGCAATGGCCGATGGGCCGCTCGTAGGGGTCTGTCGCGTGACGAGGGACACAAAGCCGGTGCAGAGCCAATTCGAATCGTTCTCAAAGCCGCCCAGAAGGCTGGGGTTGAATTTTTAACCCTTTATGCCTTTTCCACGGAAAACTGGGGCCGGCCAGAAGACGAAGTTCAGACCCTGTTTGAACTTCTGTTTCAATATATTCAATCGGAAGCGTCCGAATTGATGGCCAGCGGAGTACGTCTTAAAACTATTGGCGCGGTTGAAGCCCTGCCTATTTTTACCCAGAAGGCCCTAGACGAGGTCCTGCGACTAACTCAAGAAAATAGATCTCTAACCCTGACTTTAGCTTTGTCTTACGGCAGCCGGGCCGAACTGACCTGGGTAGCTAGAGAACTGGCCGCTGAGGTAGCGGCCGGCCACCGCGCCTTAGAGACTATCACCCCAGAAACTATTTCGGAAAAATTATGGACCCGCGAGCTATCTGATCCCGATCTTTTGATTCGCACTGGCGGCGATATGCGTCTTTCTAACTTTCTCTTATGGCAATGCGCTTATACCGAATTTTATTTCACCCCCACTCTCTGGCCCGATTTCGACGCCAAAGATTTTAGAGCAGCCCTAACCGCCTTCGCCGGTCGGGAACGCCGCTATGGTCTATCCCAAAAATAAAGGAGAATATACTAATGAAAGAAGTCGTCAGCACCGCCGCCGCTCCTGCCGCTGTAGGCCCCTATTCGCAAGCCGTTAAAAGCGGTAACACTGTTTATATTTCGGGACAACTCCCCCTTAACCCGGTCACTGGCCAAATGCCGGAAGCCATTCCCGAACAGACCCACCAGAGTCTGACTAACATTCAAAGTATCCTTAAAGCCGCCGGAACCTCTTTGGATAAGACCCTACGCGTAGGTATTTTTATGACCGACCTGGCCGAGTTCAAGGCGGTTAACGAAGTATATCTAACTTTTTTTACTGGCGTCTACCCGGCCAGATCTACCGTTCAGGTAGCCGCCCTACCGCTGGGCGCCAAAATAGAAATAGAGGCTATTGCTGAACTGTAAATAAATAAGAAAACAGCCAATAAAAGTTAAAGACGGGTAGAATTATCGGGTTAAATATTCCGGGTTGAATTAGCAAGAAGACGACAACCCTCGGTCTGGCCTAACTGACCCCCACCCAAGGGGGCGAAATTAGCCGGTTTAGAACCATTTCTCCCCGTCTAGCCAGTGTTGTCGGAGGCGAAATTCGTCTATTCCATAGCTAAAGTAGGCTATTACGCCTATTTTTACTTCAGAAATGAGAAGACTGACGACACCTTCTAGGTAGCTCTCTGCGCTGGAAAGTCCTTCTGGCTTTGGGCTGTTCCCGGGCCCCGGTCCTTTTTGTATCGCTGAAGACACTTTGAATTCAGACTTTGGCCTTGGCCGATAACAGTAGAACAACTCTAAATTAGACTTAAATCACCCTCCGTTGGTGTCCTCTAAAAGATAGTATCGACCAGGCTAAAACCTAAGATCTAGCCGGTACCCTTGGCCTAACCCGAACCCTAAATTGCGTGATTACTCCTAAGTGGTAGCGAATCTACCAGAAAAATGGGTTTTCGACGCTAAGCCGACGGTCGACTAGATTTGATTGCAGCTATGCCTCTATGCCTACCTGGTCCGCTGGATCACTACCAATTAGACAGTCGTTCTCGAACTATTTAAGACAATAAAACCGAGCGTGTCTAAAAAAAGGAAATAGCCGGACTAACTAAAAAATACCGGGCAATAGGAAAACCTAACGCCGTCAATTGTTTTGGATGGGCTCCCTAACCCGGTCAGCGGAGAAGAAATTTGGATCGGCCTATTCAGTTGCTGTTACCCTCTGCTGTCGAAACTCCGGTGAAAACGGGTGGCTCAAATGGTCAAAGCCCTCAAGTTACCCCAAACCATTTACCTAACCACCGATCCAACTTTCAAAGACCTAGGCTTTAATCCGGATATAACTTTCGTCAGCCCAGCTAATTTTTAGAACTTACTTCAATATCTAACCGCTTTGGTCGCTAACCTAGTCTTTAAAGAGTTGATGTTTTAAACAGTTAAGGTTCAGGCTCAAAATTACCGTCTACCTCTGAAAATTAAGTTTTAAGGCGGTTATCTGGCCGAAAATCTAGACCGCTTTCTAACCTAGGTACTCTTGGAACATCCGCTAAACTCATCCAACTACGGCTATTTCGGTTGGAGCGATCTTCTGGTCACCCGCCACCAAGGTGAATTCATGAAATCCTAACTGAACACCCTCAACTTATAACTGCTTCGACTTGTCTATCTTCCCTTCGATCTAAGCTGCAATTTAAGCTGTCGTTACTACATTCTTGTCTCCTGTCTCAACACCGGACTCTAGTTGTTTTCGATAACATGAACGAGGGTCTGGCTGAAAATAAAGTCCTCTTAACTCACTTGATCGCCAAGTACCCCCTGACGCTTTAGTACCAGCGAATTTACCGACAGCCTACTTTTGAATCTCTAGTTACGCCTGACTAAAAAGTTGATAACCCTGATCACTATCCAATTGGCTGTGTTAAAATTAAAAACCAAGATTAATTAGGTAAATCATTTGCTAGGACTTAATCACTTGAGGTACACAGTCATCCACTTTTCCCTAAACGCGTCCCACCTGACCGCTTGAAAAAGAAAGTCGGACCACCCCTTGTTGGAAGCTCAGCTTCAATTGACGATGACAGTAGCAATAGCAAGTTATCCCATTGGATTCTATTTCGATCCCCTCTTCTATCACCCCTTCTCTAACTGGGAGGAATGTTACATTCAAACCTACCTCCGCCTGGGGGAGATCCTAACGAAGTTCAAGAAGGTAGTCTAGACTTCGTTAGATTGTTTCTACTATCTAATTTCTTTAAAACAGAATGATACTAACATACCACCCCGATTTCTCTGCTTTTGACGCTGAATCCATCCGGAGTGGATATAGTAAAATGCATTATTCTCAACCTTTATGCGTTAAAATATACTACACCGTACTTCGGAACTAAAACGGGCTATTAACTCGGACATCCCGATTTGCCTATACAAAAAAAGCTCTTAAGTCTTGCACGACGTCTTTAACCGAGACTCGGACATAACCAGACTTACCGTCCTCCTAGATAACCGCGTCGCTGAGTCACTAGGATAATTTAAAAATGCTGATTATTTACTAATTACTCTTTTTCATGGATTCCAGAGTTTTCTGACCTATAGTAATAAAAGAGGCGATATCGGCCACATTAGAGGGAATTACAAGGGTGTTGCTGGCTTTGGCTACTTTACCAAATTCTAGAATATATGCTTCAGCTAGGCGTAGGGTGACTGCCTCAGCCCCGCCGGGGAGCCCGATAGTCTCAGCCACTTTCCGCAGGCCTAAAGCCGTAGCTTCAGCCACCAGGCGAATCTGGGCAGCCTGGCCCTCGGCCTCGTTGATGCGCTTTTGCTTTTCACCTTCAGAAATGTTGATCTTGGCTAGTTTTTCGCCCTCAGCCCGATTGATTTCCGCCTGACGTTCGCCCTCGGAGGTGGCAATAGTTGCTCGTTTATCCCGCTCAGCCTTCATATAACGCTCCATGGCTTCTTTGATGCTCTGGGGCGGGGTTATGTTACGGACTTCGTAGCGATTGACTTTTATACCCCAGGGCTCAGAGGCCTTGTCGACCGCATCGATAATCTGGGAATTAATAGTTTCGCGTTCTTCGAAAGTCCGGTCAAGTTCCAGCTTACCTATGACGCTACGCATGGTGGTCTGGGCAATCTGAATAGCCGCAAAGTGGTAGCGATCTACCCCATAACTGGCTTTTTTAGGATCAATTACAGTCATGTATAAAACGCCGTCCACTTCCACTGAGATATTATCGCGGGTGATGCAAATCTGGGAAGCAACATCTATGACTTGCTCTTTTAGAGTGTGTTTGTAAGCTACCCGATCAAAAAAAGGCCAAAGCAGATGTAAGCCGGAAATTAAGGTGCTCTGATAGCGGCCCAGGCGTTCCACGACGAAAGCCTCGTTCTGAGGCACAACCCGGATATATTTTTTAGCTAGAAAGATAAGAAAAATTGCTGCGACAATGAGTACCACCGGGGGTGAATTGGTATCAAACATTTAAAGACTCCTTAAATAAAGGTTCGACGGTCAAAGTTAGGCCACTCATGCTTATAACTTTGACTCGATCGCCGGGTCTAAACAGACCAGTGACGCAGGCGGCCTGCCAGTTAGTACCGTTTAATTCTACCAATCCTGGCTGACCCGGAGCTATTTCTCGAATTACCAGCACTTCTTGGCTAAGATAAACCTCGTTGGTCACCGGGTCGACTCGATCCGCTGGGGCGCCGAACAAATTTTTGAGTTTGCGGCGAAAAATTAGAAAGCTTAGAACCGAAACTACTATGAAGAGCAGCCATTGCAGAGTCTGATTTAAAGAGGTAAAAGAAACTACCGTGCAGGTGACCATAGCTCCCAAGCCGAAAAATATGAAAAAAAAACCGGGTGTCAGAACTTCTAGAAGCAGAAGGCCGGTTCCAAGCCCGAACCAGAGTAAAACAACGTTCAGACCGAAAATTTTCATAAATCCCTCTGCTCCATAAAGGTCTTTAGCTATGGCAAATCTTTTTAAGGAGCCAAGCTAAATTGACCCCGACCTTACGCATGGTTTTTTCGGCCTCTTCATCTTCGCGCACCTGCCCGGGTTCTAGAGCCACCCCCATGTTACAATAAATGGAACCTACAGTGAACATACCCATGATTCCGAAAAAATGATTGATAGAATCATAAGTATGAACCTGGCCGCCGCGCCGAGCCACCACTGCGGCCGCGCCCGCCTTACGTTCTAAGAAACGATCGTTAGCCACAGCAACTAAGCCAGCCCGATCAATGAAGGCTTTAAGTTCCGGGGTCAGATCAGCGAAATAAACGGGGCTACCTAAAATTAGACCGTCAGCCTCTATGAGCTTGGCGATGAGTTCGTTAACCGGATCCTGATCCTGAATGCAGCGGCGATTTTGGTTTTTAAAACAGGCGCCGCAGGCTTTACAACCTGGCACATTCTGGCCGCCTAGACGCACAGTTTCTACTTCTAAACCCTCTTTTTGTAGTTCCTCGGTCGCCCAGTTCAGCAGTATGGAAGTGTTACCACCTGAGCGCGGGCTGCCATTTATCGCTATAATTTTCATTTCAAACCTCCAGGTGAGGGTTTTATTTCCACGGTCACTTGATCTTTAAGGGCTTTAGCGAACTGCCAAGCCATTTCTTCGTTACCTACAATTTTGCCATAGTGCATGGGTATGGCTACTTCCGGGGCTAGAGCCCGAGCCGCCCGAGCCGCCTCCGCAGCGGTCATAACAAAGGTACCAGAAACAGGTAAAAGGGCGATCTGGACACGAATATCTTTTATTTCTTCAATAAAATCAGTATCTCCAGCATGGTAAAGGCTCCAGTCATCTAAGGTAATCACAAAACCTAGATAATTTCTGGCCCGAGGATGAAAGTCCTTATCTAGGTTGTAAGCGGGTACAGCTTTTATGCCCACGCCGTCAAGCTCCAGTGAGGCGCCCGGCTCAAGAACCGTCAGATTTGCGGCATCGAATCCGGCTTGTCGCAAAAGAATAGCAGCCGCCGGCTCGGTGACTAAACGGGTCGCCGGGCCGCACAGGGTTTTAATTGTGAGCGGATCGCAATGATCATAGTGATCGTGGGTTATAAAAATTAGGTCGGCAGACGGGCCGCTCACTTCCCACGGGTCAAAGTAGATGATCCGGCTGCCTTCCACTCGGAAACTGGCATGGCCCAGCCAAACTACGAAATTGGTCTTAGCGATCGTTATAAATTTATTCTCCTTACAAAGATAGTTTATTTTTTATTCAAGCAACTCTAATAATAAGCCAACAGAGAGTTGCACATCGATTTCTATCTAGGAGTGCCGAGAGAGCGTCATGAAAAATTACTGTACTTACAGCTAACTTTAGATTTTCATTCCCAGCCCCCCGGCTTAAGTCTAGCCCAAGCCATGAACTAGTCCACTCGGCGACCTGCTTCATCATTGATGGGACCGCTTTTACCCTCGATGAGCAAACGGGATAGCACCTAGTGATCGATGGTCAAGACGAAAGTATGCCGTCTGGTTCCTTTCTTTACGGTCGAGCGCATTAAGCTAGTCATCTCTCCGGCCGCCTGGGGATTAATGAACATTTTGAGCTCGGCCTGAGCGGCCTGGTAGTAAATGTTATTCTAGTTATTAAAATATCTCTTATGAAGGAAGATTCTGGCAAGAAGCCACCAATAACTAATGCGGCGGCTAAAAAGGTCCCGTAAAAAGGCGACACCTTAGTGCTGCAGTTGAAGCTGGAAGCCAATTCGGCTAGATGGAAGGGCATAGTCTTTATTTTCGGCCTTGAAGCTGGAAGCCTCCATGGGTAGTTTAAAATCAAAGCTCTGATTAAAATCGAAACGCCCGGCAAAATCGTTAAGATCCTGTAGCCCTAAAGTAAAAGCGCAGAGTTTGCCGAAGGCAGTATTAATATTTTTGGCGAAGCCTTCTTTTAAAGTGATAATCTGCAGCCCTGATTAGGCTCTTTAATAACATTATTGCGGTAAAGAACGTGATTACCGCCATCGTAAGCCGCAGTAGAATTAGCCTTATAATTTGCCCGCTCCAAAGCCGCTGTCGCCGTAGCGATTTTAAAGAAGCTAGCCACCGGAAAGGAAGTGGCCAAAGCGGTAACCTCTCCCCATTCCACCGAATAGCCAGCCATGGTTAGATCCTCTCCGTTAGCTAAATTCAAAATTACTAGGATTACTTTATGGGCTTAGCTAGCTTTGAGCCATGGTTCGCACTGGTTTTGCAGTTCTGGAATTATGGTAGTGCGTACGTAGAGCTCGTGCTCGAACTGATCGGTGATGGTCAACATCTGGGAATAATCAAAATTAATAATAGCTGGGTTGAGGATGGCGACCAGATCTTTTTTAGCTAGTTCTATCTGAGAAGTCATACTCGGTCAGGGTAGCAGCCACCACTTCAACCATCGGGAGAACCAGGTTCGGATCTAATTCGCCCGCTATCTTCCGTCCTAAAAAAAATAACTCCGTCAGCGCGACCGCTACTAGAAATAAAGCCAGAACTTTGGTTAGCTCGAAATACCGATCCCGTTTAAAACCCTACCAGCCACAACATATATAATCCTTCATTTAGTCTTATTATAACATAATTATTAAATTATAACACGAAATAAAGACAAAGACAAAATATTAAACACTTTATAGGATAAAGTACGCACTCATTAAAAGGACTTTCATAATTGAACTTTTTTACTTACTAAACAAACCTAAAATCGTATCTAAAAACCTTTTTATTATAAATTACTTTTATTATTAATAATTTATCCGAAAATATGCAGTATCTGGTGAGCTCTCCGATGGCTCGGATCGAGGCTACTCTGAACTCTGAAGGCACGCCCGACCTAATCGTCCTGACTCATTATCTAACTCGCTGTGTGAATTTAAGAAAGATGGTGTTAACTCTGCCAAAATAACTCAAGTAACTTTTTAGTCTCACTTTTGTGTCTATTCCATAGCCAACTTAACCCCCCCAGCTTAGCACCTTATTTTTCTTATGCCCCCCACGATGACAGGCGACTTCTGCTGGGGGAGCCCCCCTTGACTAGGCCGTTAAAAATATGGAGGTTTTACTGTGGTTATTCGGTATCAATAAATTGTTATTAATGAAAGAGGCTCAACTATTTTATGGCTCTGCTAGAGATGGTGAGTCCCGCCCTGGTCACTATCCACCAGATAAAAATAGAGGATTCTCTCTTCAGCATTGGCCTCCTTTAAAGGTAATAGCGGCCGCTTCGACCTGATCGAATTAGCTGGCAACAGTACTCTGTTTTTACAATATGTGAAATATCTACCACTGCACGCCCAGAAAATTCTGTTGCTGGTTCCAGAGGAAAGGCTTTTTGTTATTCAGGCATCCGTTGGGCTAAAGCGGTTAAACTCAGGGTCATAAGCTCCACCTTCATTGACCTGTTAAACCGGGTAGAAGAAGACTATTTCAGAAAAAATATTCATCCCCATTTTAACGGAATATCTACTTCCATGCCCCCCCTTAAGGAGAATAAAAGACGACCCATAAAACTTTCTTAACATCTTTCTGAACGAGGTCGCTCGAAGAATGGGTTTCACTTCTACCGGCCTGAGCTAAGATACCCTGGAATATCTCTAGGCTTATAGCTGGCTTAATAACATCACCGAACTTCTGCTACCAAGACAATCTGGAACGAATTGCTTTATTGTTGGATTAGCGTCTCGAAATATTATTCTGAAAATGAGAGCTCTAAGACTGGACCCCATCGATTACAAAGCTCCTATATCTCATAATATTCTACAATTCCCTTAAGAAATAAGGCTAGTCTTTAATGCTAAAACTATAGATTAACAGCTAACTGGATGGATCAGTCACAAAACTTGATCAGACGGAATCATTAGCGTAGGCCAGAGTAAATTTAAACTTAATGACTTTGGTAACCGGGAAACAACATCTAGCCTTAATCTGACTGATCGAAGCTCCGGTAAAATACCGATCAAGCGAGGCTTCAGCAGCGACTGGCCAAACTGTTGTCATGATTGAAAGCCAGGGCTAAGCTTCTCGTCGCGATCTATTTTCTGAAGCCGACCGCTAGTTGAAAAAGATCGTACGCCAACTCGGGCCAGTTCTGGCTGAAAGTCAGCCCCTTAAAGTTTTTAAGTCTAACCTTCTGCTAGCCACCTACGCCTTCAATCAATTTAGGTTTCGCCACCCTTACCGCTCCCAAATTAACCCTGCTGATCCCCTAAGACCTGACTGAAAATTAAAACTATCCCGTTTAACGAATAGTCTACTCATCTATATGAGAGGTTGGCAAGACAGCGCCTGGGAGTACGTTGAATAGTTTGCCGAGTGCACCATATGCATAGACTTGCCACTAAAGGGGTTATTTGTTTTTATCTTTATTTACCGACCTACCTGTAAACGGATCAACGTATCCATTCAAAGTTAGTTAATCAGCTGGCAGCTCTTCCCATAATTAACTTCTTATATATTCCACTATCCCTTTTACACTCTTACCTAATTGTATCCACATAATATCCATAATACCAGAAGTACTTACTGCTATACTTATACTTTGAATTAGCATACCTGATCAAATATCATCAATAAGCTTTCCTCCTTCAAATAACCCATTATCTCCGATATATTATATTTTAGCGATATCCTCACAAACATGTGGATATAATTAGGACAATACTCGACCTCTATTATTTCTAAATCTATTCTTTTACATAATTAATATATTTTTTTACTCACATCAGCCTTGAAGTTTCTATACACTAGTATAGCTAGTGTTTTTTTGAGCTTAAGCGCATAAAAAAATAACCAACACCGCCACCTTATTGATTCACTTCTCTAACCTAAAGGCGGGCTGCTTTAGCTTGGTTTAGCTAACTTCGACTGGCTCTGCAGCTAGCCCCCCCGGGACAGCCTAACCCTGACCGCCGCTACGGACACCAGAGCACCGGCCTAGTTGAAATTAACAACCCTGTTAAGATACTGACCAATTCCAGCCAGGTCAGGCCTAAACCTAACCCCTAGGCCAGAAATAGCCTTATTTAAACACATCTTCACCGAGCAGTCGGTTAAAACCGAGGCCGACCCGATAATAACCTTCAGGCCCGACATAGCCGTTAACCAGATGGGCCACATAGCGATCGTTGGGATAGATATCAGCCACGTTAACAGCGGCGAAATCCTGCCGGATAACAAACCAGGCCACTTCTGGGGGAATTTTTAGAATAAGCCCCCACAGCATTTTGCAGACCCCCCCGTGGGCCACCAAGGCCACCCGACCACCATTGGGATGGCGGCATTTAAGATCAGTCAGGGACTCTTCGATCCGTCGGGCGAAAGAGACCGTACTTTCGCCACCGCCGGGAAAAGACAAATTAACTCCCCCGCCATTCGGCGAAAAAATTTTGTGAAAATAATTACGATCCAGATCCATAATCTGGGTATAGGTTAGACCTTCCCATTGGCCAAAATTTATTTCCCGCCATTTTGGATCGCTCCACAGTTTTAGCCCTCGGGCTTCAGCCAACTTGCGGCCACCGTAAACCGCCCGGCTAAGATCACTAGAATACACGGCTTCAAAGGGAACAGAGGTGAAAGCTTCGACTATCTGGTCAAGTTGCCGCCGGCCTATTTCAGTCAGAGGGGCATCACGCCAACCATTGAGAGGGGGATGGTCAAAGTTTTCAGTCTGACCATGACGAATAAAAAAAAGGCGTATAGGGTGGAGTTTAGTCATAGGCCTTTCCGGGTCGGTACCGCTGAATCCCGCCGCCAATCGTCAGGAAAAACTTATGGCTGGTGTCAAGATTGTAGCCGGACTATTCCAGGGTGAGGTGTTGAATGGTTTGGATGCTATCCTAGAGTTTAACTATATCCGAAAGTGAAGCGATGGAATTCTCCACCATCCCCAGGTTGAAATGGGTACCGCACCCGATCCAGATGATGTCCATAGTCTTGCCTATAGTCAAGGCGGTTTATAAGGCTGCTTGGATATAAGGGCGTCGAAAATATCGACCACAGCTAGATACGACCGATCAAGAAAATTTAGGTTAAGGACAAACCGCGAGGGGTAGTCAGAACCATCCTATTTTTTCGTAATGGCTCAGATTGATAATTTTATCCAAGCGTAAAAAGTTATGGTCGACCATTAATTATCATTCAGAAGCTATTTTTAGCTAGAATGTGGTTGGAAATGTCGATCTTAATCTATATCGTATATGGACGAAACGCAAAGTATACGCTTCCGCACCGTGGAACTAAGGCCTCGACGTTTAGTAATCAAGGCGGAAATACAGCCTATATTAGTAACATAGTTGCCTATATTTTCATCTTCATATTCGACGGCTCGGGCCAGATAAAAAAGAATTTTCAGAGAGGCATCACACAGTTTGGTGCAGACTTTGATAATTTTAAGTCTGCGTGGCCACTTATTCGGTTCAGTTTTTAGCGATAATTGATCATGTAGTCGTAATAGGTCTTAACCTTCAGTAGAGAACACAATCGGACTCTCAATTCCATCCGATCCACCGGCTTAGTAAGGAAGTTACTGGTTTCTACTTTCAGAGTTTTATTCGGGCGTTAATGACCTGCAGGGTGGTAACCAAAACTACGAGGATAATAGTTATCTTTTTCCAGAGCTTTAAGTTTGGCTATCACTTCGAAGCCGTTCATATTGGGTATTATGACGTTCATAAGGATAAAATTAAATGGGTCCTCCTTAACTTTTTTCAGGCAGTTAAATCTATCTACAATCAGAACAACTTCATAGCCCTAAGGTTTAAGTATGGCCTAGATTATTTTACGGTTGAGGATTTCGTCATCCATAACCATAATCTTGCACGGTCTCTTACCCTACTCGACGGGCTCGGATTCAGTCCCTACTATAATTCGGCTTTTATAATTTAAACTTATCTAAATTATTTTTTATTCTAACATGCTTCAGATTCCTAATTCAATCTTTTTTTGCTTTACTATCGAGGTATGCCGTTTAAACTGCTAATCTTTTTGACGAGTGTTTTCTAGAAGCGAATACAACTCCATGGAATGGTTAGCGATAAGACCGCCCACATTTCCGTTTAGAACTACCAACGGTTTAAACTAGGTCTAACCCAATATTTCAATAGTGTTGTCGATCAGGGCAGAGGCGCTTTTAATGTTAAGAATTTTGGGAAAGTTATAATCCACGGCCGCCATCATCTATAATAGAACATAGGCTATCCTCTGGGTGTAGTAAAAATTATCGTCTATCTACATCTAGAGCATTTCAATATCAATTATCTGTTCCGGGCGCAGGATAATCGTTTCCCCGGTTAATTCCTCATTAAGTTTTAAAACGCCGGCGTTTAGGAACATTAGCCAAGTGAGTGTTAATTCCGCCCATGAAGGAGGTATATCAATCCAAAAGTTCGCTCAAATTATCGGTCCGGAGATAAAATTTAACCTACCCGGCCGCTAGGTGGGCGCGAATACTGCCGCAGGCTATATTTAGTCGCCTGAAAACAGGACTCAACTAAGAGAAAGAGTAATTTTAAAGGGTCGTTGAACAAAAAAGTAGAAGCCTGATCACAATTAGGATCGATCCAGTCAATGGTTTGTAAGCTGGTGAATCTATCACGTATAACTTGAGTGGTGTAGCACATCATTTCCAGTTTCCCCAACTAAAAATTGGAAACGTTATCTAGAAATACGGTGAGTCAGATTTTGTCATTGGGTATTCGATTGAGGCGATTGACGCATAGTTCCCCGCCAATGGTTAAGATGGTGTTGGCGATTACAAACTCTTCTCAAATTGATTGCGGCCCAAATGACTGAAGATAGCTATTGCTGGGAAGCACCGCCGGCTTCTAACCCTACTTAATCATACACTAGATTAAAAAATTAAGAGAAGCGATTGTTAACCAGCATGAGAGTCAAACTAGCAGCTAAAAGAACGATTATTTTAGCATATTTTTATTGAATCTATCGAAACATACTTAAATTTGCATTAAAATATATTAAAATATATTCGTGGGGTATTTAGTGAAATATATATCCTTGCTTCGGGAGCAGTCTGAAAAGGCGCTAAATAAGTGTTTTGATTGGAGTACTCATTATTCTATGTCTGACATATACTTAGTTATACATCCTATTTTTTTATACAGAGTCCTTAATTTACGATCCCGCATAACAGGGATAAGAAACAAGATTATAAAAAGAAAATCGCCTCACGCCGGCTGGATAAGCAGGCTTTAAAAATCAAAAGTCTGCACCTCATTTTTTTGAGTGACGGTTCTTATACCTACTAACCATTTCGCGAAAAATTTTGTAACCCTTTCAATCATAGAAGACTTTACAAGAGTATCTTCCTGAAAATTGACTAAACAGTTTATCTTTATGCAACCCCATTCCGGGTAAAAACTGAAGAGGTTATCAGTATAAACGACTGAACAAAGCTCCAATTTGCGATAATAAAATTTCTTTAAACATTAACTAGATTAGTCTTAAGATAACAGCCTCTGCCGATAAAGCAAAACTATTGACCTATAGTTTTATTATTAACCTCAAACTCTAATCCATCGGTATGTATCACGTCTTCATCACTTGAAATGTGCTCTTCAGGACTATCATGCCAGGTATCCCACTATTATAAATATACTAATTTAACCTTCGTTCCTATTATATAACCCTAAAATGAAAATTACTGGCCGCTCTCGTTAGCGCTTGAGTTTTATGTTATCTTATATTATTTTGGAAATACTGTTACAAGTTACTAAATAACATATAACAGAAAACAGAATATAGTTAATTTAACCAAAAAATTAAGGTGCTCACCTACTCACCATGGCTCTCATAAGTTTTTCGGAAGTCAGCCGATTTTACGGTCGTCAGGATATCTTGCGCGGAGCAACCCTCTCCATCAGTCCCGGGGATCGAGTGGGGCTGGTGGGCCGCAACGGAGCTGGTAAAACTACTATTATCCGATTGATTATGGATATGGAGACCCCCGACTCCGGTCAAGTGACCCGAGCCCGGGGTCTGCATCTCGGCTACCTACCTCAAGATCTACTGGAGCGGCACAACCTGACTCTTCTAGAGCTAGTGATGGATATGACAGAAGAATTTCGGCGGGTGAAAACGGAACTTAAACTGGTGGATGAAGACCTGGTCGTCCAAAGTGCGGCTGGCGCTCCGGCTAAAGAGCTTATGGAACTAGCCGATCGTCACGGTTATCTATTACACGTATTTGAGTCTCTAGGTGGTTGGGAAAAAGAAGCCGAAGCTAAAAAAATTCTGACCGGCCTCGGTTTCACGGAAAGAGATTTTGATCGAGATTTAAGCGAATTTTCCGGCGGCTGGACAATGCGTGGGGCGCTAGCCCGCCTCTTGCTCGCCTCACCTGATCTCCTGGTGCTGGACGAACCCACAAACCACCTAGACCTGGACAGCCTTATCTGGCTAGAAGATTATTTAAAAAGCTCCTCCTCAGCGCTGCTATTAGTTTCCCACGACCGGATCTTTCTAAACAATGTAGTCCAAAAAATCATTGAAGTTCGCCAGGGGCGAACCCACACTTACAACGGCAACTATGAACAATTTCTGGCCGAAAAGGAACAGCGCCTGAACACCGAAGTGGCAGCTTTTGAAAATCAACAGGGCCGTATCCGGCAAATAGAAAAATTTATTGAAAAAAACCGAGTTAGATCCTCCACCGCCCGCCGGGCCCGGAGCCGGATCAAAATGCTAGAAAAAATGGATCGTCTCCCGATCCCTGAAAACAACGAAGATCAGAGTTTTAACTTGCGCCTGCCGGTGGGAGAACGAGGGCCGGATCGGGTGGCTGAATTTACCGGTGTCACCAAACGTTACGGCGAAACCGTAGTTTACCGCGATCTAAATTTTATTTTGAAACGGGGCGACCGGATAGCCCTCATCGGCCCTAACGGCCGAGGTAAATCGACCTTGCTGAAGATGCTAGCCGGCCTAGAGCCGGTCACTTCCGGGATACGACGTTTAGGCCAAGGGGTTCGAATAGGCTATTTTGCCCAATTTCAACTTGACGGCTTAAACCCGGCCCACTCCGTTATTGAAGAACTAGCCACTGTGACCAGTGATTTAGGTCAGGGGGCCTTACGTTCAGTTTTGGGGGGCTTTCTCTTTTCCGGCGAAGATGTCTTTAAAAAAGTAGCTATCTTATCCGGCGGCGAAAAAGCCCGATTGGCCCTGGCTAAAATCATGCTCACTTCCCCCAACCTTTTACTATTAGACGAACCTACTAACCACCTCGACATCCCTAGCCGCCAAATGCTCGAAGACGCTTTGAGCGATTACCGAGGTACACTAGTTCTGATCAGCCACGACCGACATTTCGTGAATAGCCTCTGCCAGAACGTGGGTACCGTTGAAGCAGGCCATTTCTCCACTTTTCCCGGTAACTATAACGATTATCTGAACTTATGGACTGACCAAACCCCGAAGCCAATTAGCCCGAAAAATCCCACCCCCAACGGAGCCGCGACCAGGGGAACAATCGACAAAGGTTCCGCCACTAGAAAAGAAACCCGCAAACTCACGGCCCAAGCCCGGAAGGAACTAGCCAACCGCCGCCGACCCTATCAAAAAAAAGTGGTCGACGTCGAAACTCGCCTAAAAGAAATAAACACCCGCCGCCAAGAACTAGAAAATCTTCTTGCCGCTCCAGCCACCTACCAAATCGCTAAACAAGTCTACGCCCTCAACCTAGAAGTTTCCACCCTGGCCGTAGAAGTTAAAAATCTGGAACACCAATGGGAAGAAGCCATGAAAACTCTGGAGAGCCTTTAGTAAAGGAGAAAATATGGGATCAAATAATACGCCTGCCGCCAACCGGATTCATATCGGCTTCTTCGGACAGCGCAACGCGGGTAAATCAAGCTTAGTCAACGCTGTCATCGGCCAGGATCTAGCCGTGGTCTCGGAAATAAAAGGTACCACCACCGATCCCGTCTATAAGGCTATGGAACTTCTTCCCCTAGGTCCGGTGATGATCATCGACACCCCCGGACTGGACGATAAAGGCGTTCTAGGTGAAAAACGTATCCACAAGGCCCACCAGGTCCTCAACAAAACCGACGTGGCGGTACTGGTCGTAGACGCAGCCCTAGGCCTAGCCCAGACCGACCGGGATTTGCTTAATCTCTTTAAAGCTAAAGATATCCCCTTTATCGTAGCCTTCAATAAAAGCGATCTTCTAGTCTCAGTACCCGACCCGGGCCCCGGGGAAATTTATCTAAGCGCTCTGACTACGATCCGAATTGACCAGTTTAAAGAAACCCTGGCCCGACTGGCCGTAACCGATGAAACGAAGCTACGATTAGTCGGAGATTTAATCAAACCCTCCGACTTCGTGGTTCTCGTTACTCCTATTGATAAAGCTGCCCCAAAAGGCCGTCTAATTCTACCCCAGCAGCAGACCATCCGCGACATCCTAGAAACCGATGCAGTGGCCATAGTGGTCAAGGAATTTGAACTCCGAGAGACCCTAGAAAATCTAGGGCGGCGGCCAAGCTTAGTTATTACCGACAGTCAAGTTTTCGCCAAAGTTTCGGCTGACACACCGGAAAACATCCCCCTCACTTCTTTTTCCATTCTTTTCGCTCGCTACAAGGGTTTGCTGACCGCGGCCGTCGCCGGAACCAAAGCATTGGAGACCCTAACCGATAGCGATACAATTCTGATCGCCGAAGGCTGTACCCACCACCGCCAGTGCGACGATATAGGTACGGTGAAGCTCCCCCGCTGGATCAGAAACTACACAAATAAGAACCTTAATTTCGCCTTTACCGCCGGCGGCGATTTTCCAAATGATCTTTCACCCTATCAACTAATCGTTCATTGCGGCGGTTGCATGCTAAATAAGCGAGAAATCATCTACCGCCAGAAATGTGCTCAAGATCAGGGGATTCCCATAACTAATTACGGCATTTTAATCGCCCAAATCCAAGGTATTCTAAAACGCAGTCTAACTATTTTCCCCCATCTTCTAGCTGAATTGGAAGATCAAACATGAGAATGGAACAGGATAAAATCGGTTCCCTGGAGCTACCTGACGAAGCTTTATATGGTCTGCAAAGCGCCAGAGCCCGCACCAACTTCGCCCTAGGCTACCGGCCGGTCAGCCTCCGACTGATTTATGCTATTGTCAAAATTAAGAAGGCGGCAGCTCTAACTTACGCCAAACTAGACGCCGGCCGAACCGGCGTCTTTCAGGCCGTAGCCACGGCCTGCGATGAAGTTCTGTCCGGTCGGGCCGATACCATGTTCATAGTCGACGCCCTGCAGGGCGGAGCCGGCACTTCTACCAACATGAATGTAAACGAGGTACTGACCAATCTAGCTCTACTCCACCTAGGCCGGCAGCCCGGCGAATATAACTTCATCCACCCCCTGGACGACGTTAATCGCGGGCAATCAACCAACGACGTTTACCCGACGGCCCTGCGTATCGCCGCAATCGAACTTTTAAGGGAACTAAGTGGCGCCTGCGCCCAGCTCCAAGAAGTTTTTCAGAAAAAGGAAACTGAATGGGCCAACATTAAAAAACTCGGACGAACAGAACTTATGGACGCAGTGCCCATAACTCTAGGAGAGGAATTCGGAGCCTACGCCCAGGCTCTAGCTCGAGATCGCTGGCGGCTATATAAAATAGAAGAACGTTTACGGCAAATCAACCTGGGCGGCACGGCTGTAGGCCTATCGGACAATGCCGAGCGAAAATACCGCTTTGGGGTGGTAGAAAAACTGCGGGAACTAACAGGAATAGGGCTAGCCGTAGCCGAATACCCAATGGATATAACCCAAAACAACGACGTCTTTGTCGAGAGTTCCGGTCTGCTCAAGGCCCTGGCCGTCAACCTCATGAAGATAGCCGGCGATTTACGACTAATGAATTCCGGACCGCACGGCGGCCTAGGCGAAATCCAGCTGGCCCAACTACAAATGGGCAGCACTATCATGCCAGGCAAGGTCAACCCCGTCATCCCAGAAATGGTAATAGAAGTGGCTATAAAGGTCATGGCTAACGATCTAGCTGTAACTCTGGCAGCCGCCCACGGGGAATTTGAACTTAATGCTTTCTCCCCTCTAATAGCTGAAGCTCTTCTGGAAAGCCTATCGCTTCTAGAACGGGTCGTAACCCTGTTTCGAACCAGATGCGTGGAAAGCATTGAACCGAATGAAGATAGATGCGCTACTCTTCTGTCGGCCTCGCTAGCTTTTACCACCGCTTACGCCCCCCGGCTGGGCTACGACCGAGTTAGCCGAATCATCGAAGAAAACTCCGGCGACCCAGACCAGGTTCGAATAGCCCTAGATAAAGCCGTGGGTCAGCCAACAACCTAAAAATTATAAAAATGGTTATCGTGATTTAAAATCTGGGCGCCATTTTCCGTAATTAGTACCATCTGTTCCAGTCGCACCCCACCCCGCCCCGGTAGATATATGCCTGGCTCCACCGTTACAATCTGGCCCGGTTTAAGAATCCAGGCACTCCGAGGGGACAAGAAGGGGGCCTCGTGAATGACTAGACCCACCCCATGACCTAGGCTGTGACCGAAAAAATCGCCATATCCCTGCCGAGCGATGAAGTCCCGAGCTACCTTATCTACTTCACGGGCCGGCCGTCCCGGAGCCAGAGCCGCAAGGGCCAGAATCTGAGCCTCACGGACAACGAAATAAATTTCCCGCTGCCATTTCTTGGGTGAACCAAGAATTAGGGTGCGGGTTAAATCAGCACAGTAACCCTGGTATCTGGCCCCGCAGTCAATGATAACCGTCTCTCCCTTTTTTATTTTTTTCGCCCCCGGAATAGCGTGGGGTATGGCTCCATTAAGGCCGGAAGCTAATATAGTTTCAAAAGCTGGGCCTTCGGCCCCCAGTCGACAAAATTCTGTTTCAATAAAAAAAGCAGCTTCATGTTCGGTAACCCCCACTTCCATTCTATCCCACAGAGCGCCCACCGCCGCCTCAGTTATGGCTAGAGCCTTAGTCACCAGCCTAATTTCTTCGGGCCACTTTTCAGCCCTAGGGCCGGCCGGATCAAAAGGGACAGGTTCCAACTGAATCTGGGGAAGAGCAGCGGCAATTCTACTAAAATTACCCTGGCTCAAAAATTCCGGCTCAAAATAAAGACGGCCTGCTTTTTTCAAAGCCGGTAGACCCGGTAGTTCCGAAGCTAGCCCCTCCCGATAAATAATAGTTTCAAACAGAGGTGCCTCCCGACGGGCCGCCTCGACATAGCGAAAGTCAGTCAAGAGGCAGAGGGAATGGGGGGTTATTAGAAGGGCGCCACTGGATTCATTAAGCATGGAGTCATGGGCCAGAAAGCCAGAAAAATAACGCCGATTAGCCGGCGAAGTCAACAAAAGAACCTCTACCGCACCTTCTTCCATTAAGAGACGTAGAAGCCGCAGGCGTTCGGTCTCAGGTCGGGGAGCAAGCATAAACTTGATTAATCCTTTTTAAATAGAGTAAAATAGAATATTTAAATTATAGCATAGTCGGAGGCTGCGTCAAGAGTCGCCGGGCGAGGTCCATTCATGACCAAAATTATTATTAATCCCCCTTCCAACGTCACCTTACCACTAGCCTTAACTAGGAATCTATACCTAACCCTAGAGAAGCGCCAGTTGAAACATTGGCATCTCATCGACGCCCCCCCCCTGGCTGATATTGCACGGGAAGCGGTCTGCTTCACCCAACATCCCGTAACCATCGACTACTCAATCACAACCTATCCTCTGAGCCCTCTAGTGCCAACCCCCTGGAGGCTCTGGACGACCGAGCTAACTGAAGATATGCCCATAGTCGGTCCACCCCGCCCCGCCTTTCTACCCCGGACCACCGCCGGTAAACTTATTAACTGCCTCACTCAGAATCGAGAAATTATTTTCAACCGTTCCGTTATCCCCTTCCATCAGGAAATTATAACCACGGCACGGCGGCTTCTAGCTGATTCTCCTCCAATTCTGGCCAATACCATGCGCTCCTTCAGTTTCACCCCTCTAAATTTTAAAAGGAGCCATCACTATCCCCAACTCCAGGCCACAGTCAACAGTCTACCTAGTTCTACCCCCCCCCCCTATCTACTCAACCTAGCCGGTAGGGTCTTCAAATCCTGCCGCTTGTGGGCAGAACTAGACTGGCTGCAAGATCGAGACGTCTATCTCACAACTGAACTGATCGGCCACCCCCGGGCGCAAATTCTGGATATTCCACTATACCGCAATATCTATCTCGACGAAAAAATCAACCGAGTCAAATCCTCGACCCGGAACATTAGCAGAGTCCTAAAGACTATACCGAATCTTCTAAATCAAGAACTAACCCAGATAGTTAGACTCAGGCTAGAACGAGCCACCGGAGCCAGAGTCACCTCCCCTTTTCCCCCGTTACCAAGGCTGCAAACCAGAAACTCACGCCGCTAACCTCAGAGGACTCCAACTAATGATCATTCTAACCATAGATACCGACTGGGCCCCCGCCGGCCCTACCCGAATAATTTTGGAAAAAGTCCGAGCTTTGGGCATCAAAACTACAGTTTTTTTTTCCACCCCCAGTCCCTTACCTTCTTGGCCTCTTCTAGAAACGGGCGCACACCCAGATCTATCCCGCCGCTGCGTTCCTGACGACGGCGGGGGCCCTCTGTCCATGGCCACACTGAAACATGATGCGGATGTTTTATCAGCCGAAAGCCAAATTCTGCAAGATTACCGTACAGCCCTGCCCGAGGCCGAAGCGGTGCGAACTCACCGCTTCTATTGGCATTCCGACCTGGCTAGGGTGATGGGCCGCACTGGCTTTACCCATGACAGCTCCTTAATTATACCCTACCACCCCGGACTAATGGGTTTTAAAACCGGTCGACTCTACCGCTGGCCGGTCTGGGCTAGCGACCATCTGCACCTGATGCGCCGCTTTCCTTTAAACCGCCTAGCCCTACCTTATCTGGACAGCCCCGGCCTCAAAATTTTCTGTTTCCATATCACCTACCTCTATCTCAACGCTCAAAACCTTGAGGACTTCAATATGATTAAAACACGACTTAACAACGACCACGAACCAATGAAACGGGCCGGGCCCGGCATCTGGAACCTCTTTGAAATGCTAGCCGAAAAAATATATAAAACCTCTGAGGGTAGCTGGCTCCGTGATCTACCGGCTAGCCATTTTCTGCAAAATCTGGAACTAACTAATGAAAATAATTTCTCCTAATTTTGAAATTTTAACCCCCCTGGATCCCCCCGCCCTTCTTGCACGCCTGGAACGGGCGGGGCGCACTTGTTACCGCTCTGAAAATCGCATCACTACCGACTCAGCCGCGACCTTTGTCCGCGGCCTTATCAAGAATGGCCACCATTCAGTTCTGGAACATGAGAGCCTATCAGTGCGCCTAATCTGCGACCGAGGGGTAACCCATGAATTAGTGCGCCACCGCCTAGCCGCCTATAGCCAAGAGAGCACCCGCTACATCAACTACAGCCGGGATCCAGAAACCCAGGGGCTAGTACTAATTAAACCGCTTTTTTTCCCCGAAGGCTCAGAAAAATACTGCCTCTGGCTGAAGGCCATGGAAGCGGCCGAGCAAGCCTATCTGGATCTCACGACCGCTGGGGCTACCGCCCAAGAAGCTCGAACAGTTCTACCCAACAGTCTTAAGACGGAAATAGTCATGACCGCTAACCTCCGCGAATGGCGTCACATTTTAACCCTACGCTGTGCTCCCCCTTCCCACCCCCAGATGCGGGAAATAATGACCCGGATTCAAGCTCGCTTCCTTGAACTTTTACCAGTTATTTTTAAAACCAAGGACTAAAGGGGCCAGCAAATTTAATTATATTTTCTCAAAAACCTGACCCCACACTCAATTTGCCATAATTAACAAGATGTGGTATTATTACTAAATATAAAGATTTAAAATGGCTTTAAAAAAACACCTATATGGGGTAAGGACATGAGCGAACATCAGATAATTTTTAAACCTGAAAATCGGACTGTCTCGGCCCCAGCCGGCCTGTCTCTGATGGAAGTGGCCTCCCGGGCCGGGATTCACATTAACGCCTCCTGCGGGGGCGAGGGTGTATGCGGGCGTTGCCGGGTTGAACTTTTATCCGGGCAACTACGGAGCGAAAGCGGTCCCGGAACCTTTTTCACCACTGAAGAATACGCTAAAGGCTTCCGCCTAGCCTGCCAATGTTTCGTCGAAGGCCCGGCCGAAATAAATATTCCCCCGGAATCGCGGGCTGACGCCTCGCTCTACGCCCAGGCTGAAGAACACGAAGCTATCACCCTAGATACTCTGAATCCATTGGTCCGAAATCTGACAGTGGAACTAACACCTCCAACCGAAGGCGATAATCTGGCCGACTATGACCGCCTTGTACTGACTCTGGACCAGAACCACAATCTTGCCTGGCCACAACTGGAGCTAGCAGCCCTTCTAGAAATGCCCACAACCCTCCGTGAAAACGGTTTTTCAGCCCGCGCTACACTCTTTGAAGCTCCAAACCAGCCGGCCCGTATTCTAGAACTAAGTTCAACCCAAGCTGCCCAACCCCTTTACGCCGCAGCCGTGGACATAGGAACCACTACTGTCTGGGCCCGCCTGATCGATTTGAATAAAGGCCAGCCCGGCCCGGCCCGTGGCGACCTAAACGGACAAATTTCCTTCGGCGAAGACGTTATCAGCCGCATCGTCTTTTCCGGTAAGGGCGATGGCCTAGCCCGCCTGCGGGAGAGAATAACAGCCAACATCAACCAACTTCTGGATCTTCTACTAACCGAAGCCGGCCTGAGCCGCAACAGCCTGGCTCTAATCGTCACAGCCGGCAACACTACTATGAGCCACCTCTTCGCCGGCCTCACCCCCCAGAACATCCGCCTCGGACCCTATGTACCGGCCGCGGCCACCTGGCCATTCCTCAAAGCCGCCGAACTGGGTCTTAATGTCCGTTCCTCAACTCCGCTCCTCATCTTCCCCTCCGTCTCTAGCTATGTCGGCGGCGACATCGTAGCCGGAGTGCTGGCTTCGGGCCTCTATAAACAACCGGAACTAACCCTCTTCATCGACGTGGGCACTAACGGCGAAATAGTAGTCGGGAACCAGGACTGGATGACCTGCGCTGCCTGCTCGGCCGGTCCGGCCTTTGAAGGCGGCGGCGTCAAATTTGGGATGCGGGCCGCTCCCGGTGCCGTGGATCAATTTTATTATAATCGAGCCGACCGACGCCACACCTTGGCCGTCATCGGCGGGCCCGGCGAAAAACCCATCGGTATCTGCGGGTCCGGCCTCATCAACATCGTAGCCGAACTATTTCTAGCCGGGGTATTAGATCAACGAGGAAAATTTGTACTACAGGCCGCTCCTAACCTTATTCGCCAAGGCGAAGACGGAGTTGAATATTTACTCAGGCCCCAAGCAGAAACTGGCCTTGATCGTGATCTAGTTCTTACGGAAATAGATATTGAAAATCTCATCCGAGCTAAAGGAGCAATGTATTCCGGCTACCAAACCCTCCTGGAGAGCGTAGGACTGACTATGAATAATTTAGAACGGGTCATCATCGGTGGCGGCTTCGGTAAGTCCCTGAACCTAGCCAACGCCATCGCCATCGGGCTACTCCCCGAACTCCCGATAGAAAAGTTTGCCTATATTGGTAATTCTTCCCTCACCGGGGCCACCCTAGCCGCCCTATCTCGCAGTCTATGGGAAACCGCCGGAACTATTAAAGACGGCCTGACCAATTTTGAACTCAGTGAAACCCCTAGCTATATGGATTATTATATGGCCAGCCAGTTTCTCCCCCATACCCAGAGCGATCTTTTCCCCCGAACCTTGGCCCGAGTGCGAGGCGAGGCCGCTAGCTAAATCTTCAGAAGTTGTCTGTTATTTCAAAACCTTTTAGCCTAAAAAGGTTTAGGCTCTAGTGTACCTATCAGCGATTATCACTTTGACATATTTTATAGTAAGCCTTCGGTCTTGGAACAACAGATCTCACCGGCAAAACAAAGCCTTTGATCTATAGCTTTATTACCAACCTTAAATCTTCCGAATATAACATTGAGAGCTTGCTCGGATTCAGTAAAAATCGGTGAAAAATAAAAAATGAAACCTTCAATGTCTTAAAAATAATAACTACAATTGGAAATATAATTTCGAATATGGAAAAGAAACTTTCGCCGCCCTTCTAATAACATTTAATTTACTAGCCTCTATCGTACAAAGCGTTTACCGATTAATTGAAACACTATAAGAGAAAGCGTAACCCAGGTTAAGTGCCAAAAATCATCTCTTTATTTATCTCTGGCCCATTAACATGTAGGACGTTTTTACCTCCTGGAATGCGCCCCTAAAGACTATCATATCAAGCATCCCCCCATTACAAAGATGCTAATTTAACCTTTATTCTCACTATGTACCCCTAAAATTAAAATTGTTACGTACCTATGGTCTATCTTGTCTCCAAATGTTTTTTTCGGCTATAATAAGTTTACTTATTGCGCTAGTAGTATTTATATACTATATTCGTTAAAGAATGGTTCATAATCTAATTTTTTTGTTAATTTTTTATGACTAACTAAAAAATTAATTAATATTTTGGAAGTTCAACTAACATAATGGAGAGTAAAGAAATCTATTTTAGCAGATTAATACTATAATTATTTAATACTATTGTAAAAAAATAGCACCATTAGAAAAACTAAAAAAAGGAATTACTCCTGATAAATATATTTTATATAAATATTTTCCAGGAGATATAGCATGACTGAAACCGCTACTGGCGCCAACATTAACCCCGCCGATAACATCGTTCCCTTCCAGAGCGAAAATAAAGACAGTCTCCTAACTTTTAAATCGGCCAAAGAAAGTTACGACATCGGCATTCTTAAGATGCAAGAAATAATCGGGCTGCTCCCGGTAACCCAAGTACCCAAAACTCTCCTATTTCTAAAAGACGTTATCAACCTGCATAGCCAGGTAATTCCATTGATCGATCCGCGACTTAAATCTAACCTACTGGAAGAAGAATACATCAAACGTACTAGTATCATCGTAGTTAAGATCAAGAATCTTGTTAACATCTCCATTGGCATCGTGATGGGTTCCACCTCCGAGGTCATAAATAATACGGCCCCCGAAATAAAGCCACCCTATTCTTTCGGCGCTGCCATCAACACCAACTATATTCTGAGCATGCCCAAAACTGACAACAGAGTCAAAATTCTTTTAATCATCAACCAAGTTCTCTCCACCGAAGAACTGGGCGCCCTGTAGGTAACCTTTGCCAGTTTTCCGAAAAGGAAGGACCGCAGTCGGCCGCCTGGCCGGTTGGCTCGGCCGTTTTTGTCTAACCCGGCTTTACCGCCTAATGGATCAGGCCGGTTTTGCCGGCCGGATGCTAGCTTTAAACCGCCGGGGGTTAGTTTTTCACCTTATTTTAAATGAAATCTACAAGCTAATCCCGGTCACTCTGCCGCTCATTCTCACCGTAGGCTTCATTACTGGACTCGCCTGGGCTCTAGTCTGGTTGATTGGCCCCCTTTCAGCTCTGGGTGGTGGTCTGGAATCTCTCACTTCCTCTCTAATCACCATCAATATTCTAGTCAATACCCCCATTATAGTTGCGGTTATCGTTATTCTCAGCTATGGCGCACCCGCAACCTGGGAATTAGCCACGCTAAAAGCAGTCGGCCGCTTTGAAATTTTGACCCAGGAGGGCCAACCCCCGGAAATTTATCTGGCCGCCCCCTACATCGGCGCAGTAGTGCTAACTATGCCAGTACTCCTAGCCATTTTCATGGCCGCCTCATTAACCGGTACCTACTTACTAATTTGGCAGTACACCGGACAAAGCGTTCTAGCTTTCATTATCGCCCTGAACAGCACAACTCGAATGAACTTTCTAGCCGTATTAGCCCTCAAGAGCCTAGCTATTTCTCTATCGTTATCTTTTTTCTGCGTTTACAACGGGTTTAGAGCCAGCACTAAGTTGCTGAATAGCAACGCAACTACTCTGAGCCACGCCCTGACCGAGTCATTTTTTTTCAGCATTCTATCCAGTCTACTAATTACAGTTTTTTTTAACACCGTTCCCTGACTTTAGCCTAATTAGAGACCATCGTCTTCCGACAACACCACCGCTCTGATCTAAAGATTAAAACAACCCACTCAGCGAATGATTTACTCACCCCTATAAAGGATTGGTACAATAACACCTAAAGACGCGCTAAATAGTTTAGCAATTGCACCGTATTCATAGGCTTACCCCTAAAGTAACTATTTCTTTACCTTTGTTTACCGATATCTACCGACTAATCCGTAAGTAAATCAATATATTTATTCAACATTAGTTGATTAGCCGTCATATTTTCCCGTAATTGACTCCTGATATATTCCATTATCCTTTTCATACTTTTATCTACTATATCCACATAATATCCACAACACCAGAAGTACATACTGTTATATTTGTGCTTCTAGTTGAAATATCTATCAAATATTATTAGTAAACTTTTGTTCTTCAAATAACCCATTACCTCCGATACACTGTACTTCGGCAATATCCTCACAAATATATAAATATAATTAAAATAACACCCAGCCTGTGTTATTTTTAACCCTTTACTTTCACACCATTCACACAATATCTTGCCCACATCGGCCTTAAGTTTTTCATAAATTTTTATCTATAGTACTTCGACGCAAATACTATGTAGCGCTTACATTCCCATCTCGTATACACCAAACTACTCTTATTCATTCAGACAACATCCCTATGCCTTCTTAATACAGCTAATAATTCTTCATTATTTTAATATTCAGAACCCTTTTGACTTAGAGTTAAACCTAAAGAATACTCGCTATCATCATAACTTGTAGTTTTTTAAAACTTAAGTATCCAATAAAAATCCCCTCCTTAGGAGGGGATTTTTTAAAAGTAGTTTCTAACAACTCTCATTAAGTAAGAACTACTAACGGTTCCAAATTATTATTTTATTTACTTTTAGTAGTTGGCTTTTTCACTATTAATTTAACCGCCGACTTTTTCACAATGGGCTTAGCCGCCGATTTAGGTACTGGTTTAGATACCGATCTTTTGGCAGCAGGCTTAGTCACTGACTTTTTTACAATAGGCTTAGCCGCTAATTTAGGCGCCAGTTTTTTGGAAGTAACCTTAGCCACTAACTTTTTCACGTTAGGTTTAGCCACCAGTTTAGTCGCCGATTTTTTGACGGTAGACTTAACCATCACCTTTTTCGCGGCAACTATCCTAAGCGCAGCTTTAGAGACCGAATGCTCGGTAACGGCCCCTTGAGCTGCAGCCAACCTGGCTAAAGGGACCCGAAAAGGAGAACAGGAAACATAATTCATACCCACCTTATGACAATATTTGACGGATTCAGAATCGCCGCCGTGTTCACCGCAAATACCGATTTTCAAATCCGGGTTAACCTGACGACCTTTGGTAATACCGATTTCAATCAACTGACCTACCCCATCTATATCTATAGAGGCGAACGGATCTTTTTCCCAGACACCCGCCTGTAAATAGTCGGGTAAAAATTTACTGGAATCATCGCGACTCAAGCCGAAAGTGGTCTGGGTTAGATCGTTGGTACCAAAAGAGAAGAATTCAGCGCCAGCGGCGACAATCTTATCAGCCACTAAAGCACCTCGAGGCAATTCGATCATGGTGCCTACCAGATATTTCAAGCGAATTCCAGCTTTAGAAATAACCTCTCTAGCTACCTGATCCACTATAGCTTTCTGGCTTATAAACTCCTTCTCGTGCCCCACTAAGGGAATCATTATTTCCGGTAGAACCTTAGTTTTTTCCGCAACGGCCCGAGCAGCAGCTTCAAAAATAGCTCGAGCCTGCATAGCCGTTATTTCCGGGTAAACCAGGCCCAGGCGACAGCCACGATGACCCAACATAGGATTCTGTTCTTTCAGTTCTTCAATTTTAGCCTTTATTTCAGAAGATTTTCGGCCGATGGCCCGGGCTAATTCAGTTATTTCCCTCTCGGTATGAGGTAAAAACTCATGCAGAGGAGGATCCAGAGTCCGAATAGTAACCGGCAGCCCGTCCATAACTTTAAAGATGCCATAAAAATCATCGCGCTGCATAGGCAAGAGTTTATCCAGAGCCTTCTGACGACCGGCCTGGTTGGCGGCCAAAATCATTTCACGCATGGTAGTGATGCGGTCGCCTTCAAAAAACATGTGTTCGGTACGACACAGACCAATGCCCTCAGCCCCGAAATCTCGAGCCTGCTTGGCATCACGGGGAGTGTCAGCATTGGCCCGAACGCCAATTTTTTTAATGCCCCCCGCCCATTTCATAATGGTAGCAAAGTTAGAAGAAAGACCGGCCGCAATAGTTTTAAGCTGACCGGTAATAACCTCCCCGCGGCTGCCATCTAGAGATATCCAATCGCCAGCTTTGATCGTTTGACCGGTTTTAGTAACGAATTCTTTCTTTTCATAGCTGACAGCAATGCCACTCACCCCGGCAACACAAGTCTTACCCATCCCCCGAGCTACCACGGCAGCGTGACTAGTCATGCCTCCCCGGGCGGTTAAAATGCCCTGAGCAATGAACATGCCGTTGATATCTTCTGGACTGGTTTCCACACGCACCAAAATAACCTTTTTACCCTCTTTAGCCCAGGCTTCAGCTTCGGAAGCGGTAAAAACCACCTGGCCCACGGCCGCCCCGGGCGAAGCTGGCAAACCTTTAGCGATAACCTGACGCGGTGCTTTAGGGTCGAAAGAAGGGAGCAAAAGCTGGTTCAACTGTTCCGGCTCGATTCGACCAACGGCCGTGACCTCGTTAATAAGTTTTTCTCGCACTAAATCAACAGCGATACGAACAGCGGCCTGGGCGGTACGCTTACCAACACGACACTGAAGCATCCACAATCGACCATCCTGAATAGTGAATTCAATATCCTGCATATCTTGATAATGCTTCTCTAACTTCAGGCGGATAGCATCAAGTTCACGGTAAACCTTAGGCATTTCATCAGCCAAAGTAGCACTGACCCCAGTAGGCAGTGGTTTACTGCGATTAATAGGGCTGGGAGTGCGAACGCCAGCCACCACATCTTCCCCCTGAGCGTTAATCAGATACTCACCGTAGAAATAATTTTCGCCGGTAGAAGGATCGCGAGAAAAAGCTACCCCAGTGGCCGAAGTGCGACCCATATTACCGAAGACCATAGCCTGAACGTTTACGGCCGTACCCCAGGTTTCGGGGATACCATTAATTTGGCGGTAAGAAACAGCCCGAGGAATTAGCCAAGAAGAAAAGACCGCGCCAACGGCCCCCCAGATCTGTTCCCGAGGGTCTTCGGGAAAGTCCCGCCCCAACCACTTTTTAATGGTAGCCTTAAACTTAGCCACTAACCCTTCCAAGTCTTCGGCGGTTAGGTCGGTATCCTGACGATAACCCTTATTTTTTTTCAGTTCAGTGATAATTTTATCGAAAGGATCTTCATCGAGTTCGGTGGCGGCTTTGACCCCCATAACCACATCACCATACATGGCCACGAAACGACGATAAGAATCGAAAGCGAAACGGGGGTTACCAGTCTTAGCGATAAGGCCTTTAAACTGGTTTT
>LQAA01000085.1 GCA_001577715.1 Candidatus Adiutrix intracellularis
ATATTTCTTGTTATTTTCATAATAGTCCGTACAAACCTTAGTAGTAATGGTGAACCCGGCCGGAACTGGTAAGCCCAGACGCGCCATTTCAGCTAGGTTGGCCCCTTTACCGCCCAAAAGATTTTTTAGGGAACTATTCCCATCGGTCTTCCCCCCTCCAAACAGATAAACTAATTTTTCTGCTGCCATTATACCACCCATACTAAAGCCGCTAAGGCTTTCTTTAAGTGTGCCGCCTGTTTCGACCGCACGGTTAAAAAATTAAGTTTTGATGAGGATATTTTATCAATATTTCGTATTTTCAAATATAACATATTTAATAAGAGATTAACAATAACTAACCACTACTTTTTTCGGACTTATATCGAAAAATTTCAGCCGACAGCGACTCTTCGTTGCCGTCGCTGACTGGAACTTAAAGAGACGACCTAGTTAAACTAATACTTTATTTGTAATATTAAGTATTTATATAGTTAACAAGAGCTCGAACTAGCTAAACGTAAATATCTTCGCCCATGCCCAGCCATAAAAAACGCGGCTGGATGTAAATTTTTCTAGTCCGTAACCCAAGCGACTGGACGTCGACCGAGGGATTCACAAGAACCACCGCTGGTTGTTCCAAAGCAATCAGCCGGTCGAGATCGGGGGGGAAAAGGGAGATAAAAAATCGCTGATGATTTTAGCGAAGATTATAAGATCCTTTTTCGTAACTAGGTTAAGCCCAAGTAAACCGAAAGAGAAATGATTTTTCAAAAACAGATCATCGGGAAAGAAATGGCCAAAGTTCCACTCATCCCGACTATATTTTTCTACGACTAATTGGCGGGCCATCGCCGCAACTGCGGCGAAAAGAGAAACCCGAGACAGAGAAGACCGAAAGCCTAGCTATAGGCCACGTTCAAACGAGCCCAGAGAACCAGAATATCGCCACCTAGATAATATTTAAGGTTGCCCATCTAGGCCCGAACCGAGGCCACGTTCGTAGTTTTATATTTTTTCAGATTAGCTTGCAGCACTTTTTCAAGAACGCTTAGATTAACATCACGCATTATAGTGCCGTGTAACTAAAACAGGCCCGGTCCCTGCCGGATGAACAAGCCGAAAAAATTTCCATTTCCCATTAGCGACAAGTCGTCACGATCCTCCAGAGCAGCCTGGAGTCCCCAATTTTTCAGGCTGTCTATAATGAACGTCAACAATTTAACTACCCGAATCTTCCACCCCTCGGACTGAGATAAAATGAAACTAAGATCAAAGTTGCCCAGATCATAATAACCCGCGCCAGCACTAGTTAAACGCCATACCAGAAGCAGATCCCGCTTTTTCAACTCAATCAGGCTAACTTTATTCCAGACGTTCTGGTACTAGCCAATAATGACCGTCAGCATATTTTAACACAACAACAAATAGGTCAATCTTAACCAGGATCAGCCTCCAAAGCTCCCTCCACTGCTAGGTTATAAAACGTTCAAATTAACCTAATTTCATAATATATATTAAGGGATAGATCATAAAAAAATGACCTTCCAGTTATTCAGTCGAAAAAAAATAGCGGGAGACCGACCGTAAAAAGATCGAAGTCCGCAAATAAAAATTCAGGGATGGCTCTAGCTAAGGGGCCGGGTAAAAAATCGAGGCAGAAACGATAGAGTCAATATATAACGGATCTAATCCAGCAAAATTAGGAAAGGCGGAACAAAGGGATAGACGACCGACATAGACAGAACCGCTCTAGGAATTCTAGAAGCCCTAGAAGCCCCAGAAGTCCCCGCCGGACTGAAAAGCGCAACCGAAACTAATTTCGGGTCTTCATCCCAAATAATAATAATAACGCGGAAATTGATAAAATCTTTAGGATCGACACCAACCAAAGACTTATTATTAATGTAACTAAATAATGGCAATAATACAGTTTTCTTTCAAACCATCCTAAATCAAAACGATACAGATCACCTAAGTCCGAGCGATTGAAAATTACCAATTAATAAAATTACCCCTATTCAGATGCTTAGCTTCGATATAGTCTTTAATGAAAAACTATTAGGTAAGGGAATGAGGCTACTAACCACAACTTCAAAAAAATTCTACCCCATTTGAGTTTTTTAACCCCATTAGTCTAAAAGAAAAGTTGACTTCCTTTATTCGTTATTTACACCATACATTTATTAAGAGCAATCTCATTTTTTTAACTTTTTCAATGATACTAATTTTTTAGAATAATATTACATAACTATAATATTAATCTATTAAACAGGTTCCTTTATTCTCCATTATATTAATCGAGCTCCCAAAATGCTGATTAATTTTTTTATCAGGTAAAAAAATTTAACAAAAAAACGAATTTTACATTAATATATTAAATCCTCGGCGAGAATGTAACCAATAACTAAAACAAAGCTAACTAAGGGCATAACTGACTCCACACAAAGCCAAATTCACCAAAATACCATCGAACGCCCAACGACGGAATCTTTCGCCCCAAGCCGGCCCTCAGCTTACTAATCGACCCAAAAGACAAAAATAATTAATTGTATCTCAGATCGAAAAACTGCTTTCAGCGCACACTAGCCCTAATGTCTTCAGCCACAAAGGCTAGCTTGGTCAAGTCAGCTGGAATGCCCGGCCGAGAAGGAATTTCACTGGCGATCCGGCGAGGGATGATATGCAAATGCCAGTGCCCCACCACCTGTCCGGCCTCCGAACCATTGTTCTGCAAAAGATTAAAGGCCGGAACTTTCAAACCGGCAAGAGCCGCAGACGAAAGTTTCCGGGCCAAGGGGAGAACCCGGGCCAAGATTTTGTCGGGTACCTCACTTAAAACACTATAATGGACCCGGGTTATGAGTAAAAAATGACCCTCGGTCTGTGGGGAGACATCCATGAATGCAATAAAATCTTTATCTTCATACAGACTAATTGAAGGTATCCGCCCAGCGGCAATCTGGCAAAAAACGCAATCCTCCGCCCGGTCTCCAAGGACGGTTTTATCATTCATAAATCCTTACCTCCCTTAGCGGGTATCACCCGCTTTCACTTTATTATACACACCCGGACCTTTAAGATCAATTCAGTCAAGGAAAGAATTGAAGCGAGAAACCCTCCGAGGCGTCACTTGGAGGTTATGGTTATGATCTAAATTAACTGAACCTCGTCAAAATAAAAGAAAGTTGTGATACCGTTTTTAAGTCGTGATCGACCTAATTAATCAGTTCGCAATGACGAGAATAATTATCAATGAACCTGCGGTAAAGAAGCTATAAAATGAGGGCGGCCTAGCACCACCAATACTGGGTCTCCTACCCAATATTATCCAGGCCTCGATCCCCCAGATCAAGGTTAGAAAAAGATCCCACTCGGGCCAGCGTCAATAATAGGGGGAAAACCGCTAGTGCCAGGACTAATCAAAATTTCACTATACTCTCTCCTTAATCGACTGTCCTTCCACCCGAGGTGGGTTTAAACCCGAACAATTTATTTCTATATAATGTAAAGTAAGTCGCTTGGCAAAATAACCTCCAAGCGAAAGGTATTTTTAACTTGACAAAAAATTTTTTATGCATACTATATTTATTGAGAATCATTCACTATTAAATATACTTAATGCTACACCCTTTTGAAAACCTAACTCTATAAAGGAGACCCCCATGTCCAGAACTATTCCCATGCGCAGCATGGTCGCCAATCAATCCGGCACTATCAACCAGATTAAAGGCAGCGGGATTATGGGCGTCCGCATCCGTGAAATGGGCCTGGTACCCGGCGCCACCATCGATATCCTGGGTCGGGCTCCCTTAAACGACCCCATCCACGTTAAACTATATGGCAACAACCTAACCCTACGTAACAACGAAGCTGACCATATTCTAGTTGAGGTAGACGATCTAACCAAAGCGACAGAACGATGAATAAGAAAAAGACGAGCGAGGAGCAGACTAGACCTATAGTCGTCGCCTTGGCCGGTAACCCTAATGCGGGCAAAACCAGCCTTTTCAATAAACTGACCAAACTCCGGGCTCATGTGGGCAACTACCCCGGCGTGACGGTGGAACAAAAATGGGGACAGCTTATTCACCACGGCCGAACCATTAAAGTGGTGGATCTACCAGGAATCTATTCCCTCAACTACTACTCTTTAGATGAGCGAGTGGCCCGAGATTTTATTTTAAAAGAACATCCTGATCTAGTGATTAACGTGGTGGATTCTACCAACCTGAAGCGCAACCTCTACCTAACCTTGCAAATTCTGGAAATGGGCCTGCCAACTATTGTAGCTCTCAACATGATCGACATGGCCGAGACCAGCGGCTTAAAAATAGATATTCCCCGGCTAGAAGAGGGACTGAAAGCCCGAGTGCTACCTATTGCGGCTACTATCGGCCGAGGGTTGGATAATCTTCTGAACCTAATCCCAGAAGTGGCCGATCGATCGGACCGAGCCTGGAAACCCATTGAAATCTCCTATGGTCAAGATATAGACGAAGCTTTAGACCGAATCACAACTGAGCTCAATTCTTCAACAATAGCTCAGACCAAAATTCCCGCTCGCTGGCTAGCCGTAAAATTCCTCGAAAGCGATCTAATGGTGGATAATCAGCTTCAGGAAGAAGCCCCAGCCCTCTGGACAGCGCTAAATCCGATCCGGAACCAGTTAACAAGCCATCTCAAAACTACAACCAACGATGAACCTACCGCTGTCATGATCAATCGCCGTTATGGGTTTCTGGCTGGCTTAAAACGACTGGCTATCACCGAAACCCACAAAGATACTCGACCCGTAAGCGACGCCCTTGACCAAATTCTACTAAACCGATTGCTAGCCCCCTTATTTTTCCTAGCGGTTATTTACGTCCTCTATCAATTTACTTTCTGGGCTTCCGGCCCAGTGGTAGGCTGGCTAGAAAATTTTTTCACCCTACTATCTGAGTTAACGAAAAACCACCTCCCTAATGGCCGGCTGAAAGACCTTATTCTGGAAGGAATCATAAACGGCGTCGGCGGGGTACTGGGTTTTACGCCCCTCATTGCCTTTATGTTCGTCGGCATCTCCTTTCTGGAAGATTCCGGCTACATGGCTAGAGTGACCTTTATTTTAGACCGCATCTTCCGAGCCTTCGGCCTACACGGTAACTCAGTGATGGCTCTGATCGTAGGCGGTGGTATTGCCGGCGGCTGCGCTATACCCGGAGTCATGGCAACTCGCACCCTACGGGACCCCAAAGAACGCATAACCACGATACTAGTGACGCCAATGATGACCTGCGGAGCTAAACTGCCGGTTTTTCTAATGCTGACTGAAGCTTTCTTTCCCAATCATCAGGCCCAGATTATGATGGGCCTGACCGTTTTCGCCTGGATCATGGCCCTTTTCAGCGCTAAACTCTTACGTCTCTTCGTTCTACACGGACCCCCGACTCCTTTTATTCTAGAACTACCCCCTTACCGCTTACCCACTTTGAGTGGTATTCTACTTCATGCCTGGGAACGGACCTGGGGCTATGTAAAAAAAGCCGGAACAGTCATAGTGGCCGTCACCATTATCCTGTGGACGATGATGACTTTCCCCAACCTCCCCTTTCAGACTCAGTCCGACTTCGATACCCGGCTAAAAGTCGCAAACACGGAAAAAGCCCGCCAGGATATCGAATCCGAACTTAAAGTCGCCCAGCTTCAAAATAGTCTAGCCGGGCGAATCGGCACAGCTCTAGAACCCTTAAGCCTTCTAGCCGGGTTTGAATGGCGTACCAACATTGCTCTAGTAGGCGGGTTTGCGGCTAAAGAAGTAATTCTAACCACCATGGGTACGGCCTACGCCATGAGTACCTCTTCGGACCCAATCCTAGCGGAAGCCACCACCCCCGACGGAAAATCCAGCACTACTAAGGCTAAAGAAAATAAAGAGGTTGAAGAAGAAACCCTCATTCATAACCTAGGGCACGCTTTAAATCAAAACCCCACCTGGTCACCATTAGTCACGATGAGCCTGCTGATCTTCATTCTTATTTATGCCCCTTGCTTCGCTACTATAGCCGTTATCTACAAAGAAATCGGCCTCAAATGGGCCGCTTTTTCAGTGGTCGCCAATACCATCTACGGCTATATTATCTGCCTAATTATTTACCAGGGAGGACTAGCGTTAGGTTTTTAGGAAATTCCGGAAAATTTATTTTTGTTATGTTATAATGATCTTCATTGGGTAGAAAATATGACTTTTAAGCCTTTAACCATTGACGATCAAGCTATTTTTCGGGCCGCGGAAAAAAACGCACCCCAAACAACTTCAGACATCAATTTTACTAATCTCTTTATTTGGCGGTCTCATTATCGGCCGACCTGGACAGAATTCGACGGGTGTTTATGTTTAATCGCCCGCCCCGAAGGGAAAGAACCCTTCGCCCTGCCCCCAGCTGGCCCCGGCAACCACCTAACCGCCCTTCAATTCACTTTAGCCAGATTAAAAAACCAAGTCCGCGTCCCAGTCATAAAAAGAGCGCCCGAAGAACTGGTCAAGAAAATTGAAGCGGCTGGCCTCACTTTTATGTCAACCCCAGATCGCGATAACGACGACTACATCTATCTTAGCCAGCAACTCAGCACCCTAAGCGGGCGACGGATGCATCAGAAAAAAAATCACTACAATTTCTTTGTTAACCATAACCAGTTTAATTGTCTCCCGATCACCGACGAACTTTTACCCGAACTCCTGGCGATGCAGGAAAGTTGGCTGGCCACTAAGATTGAACATAACGACATTCCCCCTAGCCACTTAGCCCATGAACTAGAGTCGGTGCAAGAACTTCTAGCCCACCATAAAACCTTGAATCAAATAGGTCTAGCTCTAAAAATCGACGAGCGCATTGAAGGCTTCACCTTAGGTGAAATTGTAGGGCCGAACACGGCTCTAGTTCACCTAGAAAAAGCCAACCAGGAAATTAGAGGCCTATTCGTAGCACTAACCAGCCACTTTTGCCGCAGCCTACCCCCAGAAATTATCTATGTGAATCGAGAGCAAGATTTGGGGCTGCCAGGCCTGCGGCAATCAAAAGAATCACTTAAACCCGACCATCTCCGCCGAAAATTTACCCTAACCCCCCCCGACGGATTTATTTAAATAAGCAAGAGAGAATGATAATGACCTTACGTAGTCTGATAGGATCGGGCGTCGCCATTATGACTGGACTTATAGCCTCTGGATGTTATAGCCCCGAAACCGACTATACCCACCTAGTAGAGGAAAATAACTCACTTTCGATGGAAGTCGAAGTGGCTAGCCGAGAAAACGAAATTTTAAATTTGGCCCTAAGCAATATTGAAAGAGAGCAAGAAACCCTGCAACTTTTGGTGAAAACTAGTAAACGCGAACTTCTGGACGGGGGGATTAACCTGCTTCAAGCGCCGACCACCAACGACGCCAATCCGCCGGCCACGTCCACCCGGGTTCAGACTACCCCTGCTCCGTCTGCGATCTCAACCACCCGATCAACCGTCACCCGGCCGCCCGCTCGGCCACCGGCCATCTCAACTACGGTCGACGAAGGATGGCAAACCCCCGAAATCCCCACCGCCCCAACTACTAGCAACCGAACCTATATCATCAAACCCGGTGACATATTATCCGATATTGCTCTAACTAATCAAACTACGGTAGATAAAATTCTAGAACTCAATCCAAAACTACGCAGCCGCCAAGGCAACATGATCTTCGACAACGAACACCTTAATCTACCCTAAAACCAAAGAATTAGTTCCCAGACATAATCCGGTTACGACCGGCGATTTTAACTGTATAGAAGGTCTAGTCGGCGTAATCTAAAAAAGTGCTGCCGTCATCATTAAGCTTAACTTAAGTTAACCTATAAAAATAACTATTCTCACAGTTATCTCGCTGAACTTAAAAACTTTAAACTCGATCGTAGTAATAACCTTACACACCTTTTCAACCACCCCGAGAGCCACTTCAAGTTTCACATTAGGCATTAAAATAACGAATTTATTACCACTGTAACGAAAAAAAAGAGGCCATCTTTACATAAAATATCCCAGATCAAGTGGGCCACATAAATCAGAACCAAGTTTCTACCTAATTATCTATAAGTATTGTTTAACTCACGGAAACTACGATACTAGATGCTTTTAACTGTTATTTCTCTAAAGCAGCCATAGCCTTAACGATCTAAGTGTCATAGGCCCGATAGTTGTGGATGCTAGTCAGCTAATCTTTTAAGGAAACAATCTGGAAGAATTCAATTTATTTAAGCGTTTCGTAGCTGTGGATAATAAAAAGTTCGTAATTGTGTCAGAGGTTTTTCAGATTTTTTTCAACAGCGTATCATCTATTTTCAAAAATTTCCAAGTGAGTTCGATCGTACAATTATTTTTACTGCACGCAGGTGCTAAGGCGAAAGACCTTTCCGATGATGAAACTATATAAATAAGCCAGATCAGTAAAACCCGGTTCTACCAGTAAGCCAATTTCCTGGAGCCCGGTTTCCAAAATATTATTAAATCCCTATTTGACTGTTTCTAACTGCTCCTGATTTTCAGAGAAACAAATAACGAAGTCTTTCTTCACGTCTTCCAAATTGCTAAGTAGTTGACCTATTCGCTCCAGGCCCTGGGCATTTTCTTCCAGCAGGTTATCTTTAATGATGACGACCACAGCTAAAAGAGACGAGAAAATCTGAGCCCAAGACTACGTCTCCTGCACCATTTTTAAAAACTCTTCTATCTGATCACAATAGTTATTGGGGCGGATAACAGCTAGATTATTGATCACACCGGTCAACCCAGCCATCAAGTCTAGCGCCAATTTTTCGAGCTTAAACTCAACCGATCCCGATGGTCTACCGGTTTCTAATTTCTTTAACTTTATTAATCAGGGTTAAAGCGTGGCATTCAACACTTCCAGATCCAAAATCTTTTTCAACTTCACTAACTACCGTAAATCGTCTAAAACTGGGGTAAAAGAAGGACCACTGCTAATCAGGATATCCATCAGAGCCTCTACCAGATAATTCGTCATTTTTTTAATTTCTCTTGATTCAAATTATTTATATCTTCTGCCGCCAATTTTTATTACGCGCTTAAACTTTAAAAAACCACTAACTATGCTAATAGTAGGCGTTCTTTAGTTTTAACTATAAGTCAAGTAAGCATCCAACTGTTAAAATAATGGAGAGTTACCGATCACATAAAGAAGACATAAAAAAGCTGTCCTAATAAACTAAAGTAGCTTAACACTTATAAGATTAGGAGTGTAAACATTAAATAACATTTACCTCAAAATATTGTAGGTAAAT
>LQAA01000086.1 GCA_001577715.1 Candidatus Adiutrix intracellularis
ACATTTACCTCAAAATATTGTAGGTAAATAATCTATGGGAAGATCAAGGCTGATGTTGGAAAAACATTGCGTACACTGTTTGAAAGAAAAGATTTAGAAATAATAGAGACTGAGTATCGTCATGAGCATACCCACATACTTATGTGGAACACAACAGAGGTTAATTACGGGAAAACCTAACGGTTGACCAACTAACAATTAAAGAAATACATTAACTTGTTTACAGCTAAGTTGGTAAGTAAAGACAAAAAAATAACCCCTTTAGGGGGCACGCCTGTAAACATGATGCACTTAGCAGCCTATTCAACGAACCCCTCAGTCACTACCGTACTAACCTATTATAGAGAGAAGCAGACCACCCGCTGAACGGGTAATCCTGATTTTTTTGTCACATGTCATAAACCTGAAAAAATTAAGTCAATCAATTAGTAGAAGAAAATTTTTTATTGGTAAGTACAGGCACCTTAAAAAAATCTACCCCTTCCTCACGAAGCAGAGCCTCTTGCGGTTCAGTGGAAAGGCCACGAATATTACGCCGCTCGGAGACCCCGTAATGCATTTTCAAAGCCTCGGCGGTGAAGTCCGAACCAACATCGTCAAACTCCCGCTCCAACCGGCTGGAAAAATCGGCCAGTTTTTTAAACATTTCTAAGAGAGGGGGTAGCTCTCCCGGGATTCCTGATGAGATTGGAGCGGGGAAAGGTGGCTCCGGCCGATTAGTTTTAACCAGGCCAAAAGTGGAAGGTCGCCGGGAAATTTGGCCGTCACTACAGATAGGGCAGGTTAAAAAATTCCGAGACAACTGAGACGATAAATCTTCAAGACTTTTGAACCAGCCTTCAAAGTGATGTCCCCGGGAGCATATGAGATCGTAAATAAGCACTGGGATTTTATCCTAACCGCCGGCGGACTAAGCACTGGGTAAATCTAGAGATTATTAGCGAGAGATTGAAGCCAGCGTTATATTTAATGTTAATATTATACCCAGGTTAAACCAAGTTGGCAACTAGCGATTAACCATCGGGTACACAAAAAAATAAGCACTCTTTATTCTTTAACTAATATGCCCCTTTCAAGCTTGTAACGCTTAAAGAGAGCCTCTTCAATATCTCATCTCCAAAAACCGCCCTTAACTTTGAGTATTAAGGTTAAAATATAATGGCCGCTTGTCAACTCTAAGAAACGTTATACGTTCTCTTTTATCAACTCGGTAGTGCCTCTCATCTTTATTGTTATGGTACTAGATAAAGGATTCAATAGGGAGAGCCATACCAAGCTTATTTTCCTTTTAAATCAAACCATCTTCACCTTTTTACCTAATGTATAGCACGGCTCTTACTAACTTCAAGGTACAATATATGGTCATTTTTAACCTTCGAAAACAATAGTTTTTTAAAATAGGGCAGTTATAAGCCTTCTCAATCTCAGCATTATCATTCATAAATAACGGAAGCTTACCCATTATTACAATAATAGTTCTGAAAAAGAACCGGTACTTCCTTAGCTTAATCCCTTTTTCGCGGTGTTCTGTACTACAGGCAGAAAATATTTGGCCCCGGCCGTTTCCTGCCTAATTTTTTTTACAAAATTAAACCAATTTTCAAAAAATTTTTTGCTGATCTACAACCCGAAACTTTCTAGGCAATCCTTTTAAAAGTTAAAACACACTCTGATTAAACCGTCTAGAGCAAACGAAACTATGAACTTTTTCATATAGTCGCATCATCTTTTATCTAAATCCGCCACCCTCAAGTTCGGACAGGATATAGTATAGCTAAAAAAGTAAACTACATGCTTATTTTTTATGTATCCTTAACCACCGTTAGCCAAAGCCAGAAAGTCTCCGAAAGCTTAATATTATTTAGGACCGGCCGGAAAACGTTTATGTCGCTGTTCAAAAGTAGCTAGGCGACACTCCAACGGCGCCAGCCGAGTGGATTTGCCGGAGGACGACCGCCGCAGAACTAGAGGTTCATCAGTTTCGAGCTCCAGTTGAGGTCCAGGCTCATTATTCAGATTTTCCAAGCCTCCCGAAGTCGGCCCAACCACGGCGGCAGGAGTGGCACAGACAAGATTAGAATCAAGTTTAACTGGAAGCAATAAATCCATAGTAGGCTCGTCACTATCGTCATCGCTATCATTGTCAAGCCGAGACGGTTCCACCACAGAGATCAATTCCGTGAGCAACAAAGGCTCGTCGTCATCATAGTTAGCAACAGTAACAGCAACAGTATCGGCCTGACCAGGAGCCATCACATTTTTTAAAACTCCATCTACGCCCGCCTCATCGCCATGTGCATCCTCTGAAATTAAAGTAACCAATTGAACGATCTTGTTATTTTCATAATCTTCTTCTTTCGCTTCAGCTACGAAACTAGGGTCACTGTCACTAGAAGCGGGCGGCGGCGCACCTAGTTTAGCCGCCGACCCACTGCCCTCGGCTATGGTAGCGACGGACTGAATCTCCCGGGCGGTCTCCACGGTCAGTGACAGCACCTCTGGTGAACGAACTTCTAATTCACCGGCCGAAGCTTCCGGCAAGCGTTCTTCCACCGCTCGGGCTAAGGCTTCCGGCAAGCGTTCTTCCACCGCTCGGGCCAAGGCTTCCGGCAAGCGGGCGGCCACTTCAACTAACAAAGTATCTTCCAAAGCTTCTGGTAGATGCCGAGCCACTTCCGAGTCTAAGGCCTCCGTTAAGCGACTTCCCACCGCCTCAGCCAGAGCCGCCGGTAGAGCAGTTTCCACTGCCGCGGCCATGATCACAGCCCGATCTTCTTCCAAAGCAGCTAAGGCTCCGGGTTTTTCCGCCTCCAGAGCCGCATTCAGAAGTTCCGGCAGACGCGCCCGAACTTCTGATTCCAAGGTTTCGGGTAATTTCCGAGCCATCTCTTCGGCTAAGGCCTCGGGTAAGCGTTCGGCTACCGCCCGATCCAAGGCTTCAGGCAAGCGATCTTCAACCTGCAAAGCTAGGGCTTCTGGCAATTTAGCTGACACTTCCCGAGCTAGGGCTTCTGAGAAACGATCAGCTACGGCCGCAGCTAAGGCCTCCGGAATTTTTTCCGCCACCCGAGCATTCAACAAGACCGGCAGTTCCACGGCTATCCTATCTTCTAAAAGCTCCGGCAAAGTCTCCGCCAGTCGTTCGGCCAGGGCGGCTGGAAACTCGGCCTCTATTTTTTCGGATAGAGCAATGGGGAAACGATCACGCAGAGCCGGGCCCATAGCCTCCGGCAGCCGAGCTGCTATCTCCTGTTCCATAGCCTCCGGCAAACGGGTCTGCACCGCCTTAGTCAAGGCATCGGGAAGTTTCTGTTTAACTTCCGCGGCCAGAGCGCGAGGAAGCCGCTCGGCCACTTCACGACCTAGCGCCTCCGGCAACCTTTCGTCCACGGCCGAAGCCAGAGCGTAGGGTAACCGAGTTTCCACATTGACGGCTAGAGCAATGGGCAATTTGGTCTCTACCTTAGCCGCCAGAATTTCCGGAATCCGTTCTTCCACCGCCGCATTAAGATATTCGGGCAGACGATCTTCTAATTCCCGGTTCAAAGCGACAGGGAATTCAGCTTCGACTTTAAGAGCTAACGCCTCCGGCAGCTTTTCCCGAATCAAGGCTTCTAAAGCACCCGGTAATTTTTCTGCTGCTTCAATGGCCAAAGTGGCCGGTAATTTTTCCGCCACCTCCATCGTTAAAGTCTGAACTAAGCCAGGTTCAGCCACAAATCGCTTTGCAACTTCGGGGCGGGGTTCCCGTAGATAAAAGCAATCCTCTTCATCTTGGGCCAGATCAAAAAGGCGTCCGCTCAAAATTAAAGAACGAACTAAAATGAGCAGATGCAAGTTATAATCGCCCGCAGCATCGACATATTTGAATTTTACCTCCCCCGAGCGACCTGGCGAAAGTTCACCCCCGCCTAAAGATTCGACAAACATGGGTAAACCATTAGTTTCATTCAAAATTCGTCGCCAAGACTCATCGGGTAGAACCCCGGTTCGCACAACCCCGCTCAGAAGCGCCCGAAGCTCGGCCTGGAAAGTGACTAGCTTTTGAAAAAGCGTTTCGTCGGGCCGATATTTAAGATACTCCTCATATCTGGGATCAGTATCTGAACCGCAGTTGATTGCCAACGTACTCAAAGCAGTCAAGTAATCCCGCCAGTTGATAATAAAGCGGGGTACCTCGACTAAATTATCCTCATTCAACGATTTAATACTAACCCGGCTTACCTCAAATTTAAAATTTAGAAAAACTATAAGTTCTTTAGCCATATTTCTCACTCATTCAAGCCGGCAAGGCCGCCGGAGAAATAAAAATAACCTGGGGCCAGACGCTGGGGCGACAACTAATGGAATGGCGGAAAAGCTGACGTACTTCCTTTTGAATAAGAGCGGCCAGAGTTTCACCATCCAAAGAGTTGCTGGCGGAGCTTCCCCGTTTCCAGGCGGTTACGGCAGACACAGTTACAGCTGTGGCTTCAAGGCTCAAATCCAAATCGTTTTCATAGTGAACACCACGAATAGCCACCCGAGGGCTAGTTAAAAGTTCACCTTCGACGGTTAAAATAACAATAACCACCACCAAACCGCCACCAGCCAGACGCAAACGGCTTTGCAAAACTGGGTCTTCAGGTTCCCCAAGGCGGTTACCATCCACTAGTTTACGGCCGCTAGGGACCGGTTCCATAAGAGAAGCCCCCTCCCTATTTATGGTCAGGGGCTGCCCATTTCCTAGAACAAAAATCTGGTCTTCAGACCAACCTAAATTTCTGGCCAATTCAGCATGACGAATAAGCTTACGGGTTTCGCCGTGAATCGGTACCAAATAGTAAGGTCGGGTTAAATTCAACATGAGCTTCAATTCCTCAGCCTGGCCGTGACCAGAAGCATGAACCTTCATAGCCCGTCCGTCTACCACCTGAGCCCCCTGGCGATAGAAGAGGTCGATAAGGCCAGTAATGGCTTTTTCATGGCCAGGGATAAAACGGGCCGAGATAATGACCGTATCTCCCTCGCGAATGGAAACCTGACGATGATCGCCGTGAGCCATGCGATAAATGGCGCTCATAGGTTCACCCTGACTACCAGTGGCCACTATAACTACCTCGTCGTCGGCCAAATCACCCGCTGCCCTAAGCGTGGACTGATCTTCGTCATCTATATGTAAGTAACCGAGACTCTTAGCCATTTTAACGACATTTACCATACCCCGACCATCAAAAACCACCTTGCGGCCCACGGCCCTAGCCGCCCGGATAACACCCCGGATACGAGCCAGAGAAGAGGCAAAACATGTCAGAATGACCCGACCCGTCGCTTCGCGAAAAATTTTTTCTAACGTACGCCCTACCACATTTTCGCTTTCAGTTGAACCGGATAAATCCGCATTGGTAGAATCAGACAGAAGGGCTAGAACACCGCGCTCACCATATTCAGCAAACTTGAAGAGATCAATACGATCTTCACTACCTCCTACCTGGTCGATCTTAAAATCGCCAGTATGGATGATCGCTCCCAGAGAGGTATTCAAAGCTACGGCCACACCATCAATAATACTATGGTTCACAGCGATAAATTCGAGATCAAAAGGACCCACAACTAACTTTTGTCGGGGAGCTATTTCAACTAGACGCGGCTCGTTTAGACGAGCTTGGTTAAGTCGTTCGCGGGCCAGAGCCAGAGTTAATCGGGTACCGTAAACGGGTAAGTCCTGGCCTAGTTCCCGCAAGAGGAACCCGCTGGCCCCGATATGATCTTCATGACCGTGAGTCAGAATCAGACCGCTAACCTGATTCGCTCTTTCCTTCAACCAGGTAAAATCTGGAATAATTAGATCCACACCAGGCATAGTTGCGGTATCGGGAAACATGAGACCGGCATCAATAATTAGAATGCAACCTTCGTATTCCAAAGCCAAGCAATTGAGCCCTATTTCACCTAACCCCCCTAAGGGCACTATATTAATTGATGGAAAAGAAGCCATTCAGCCATCACCTGTCTTTAAAACAGCTATGAAAGCACTCTGAGGCACCTCAATCTGGCCGACCATCTTCATGCGTTTTTTACCCTTCTTCTGTTTTTCTAGAAGCTTACGTTTACGACTGATATCGCCGCCGTAACATTTAGCAGTAACATCTTTGCGAAAGGCGCTAACCGTAGTACGGGCGATGATCTGACCGCCGATAGCCCCTTGAATTGCTATTTTAAACTGCTGGCGCGGTAGTTCATCCTTCAGGCGCTCACACATATTTAGTGCCCGAGACCGAGCCCGCTCTCGGTGGACAATAACCGACAGGGCATCCACCTTTTCCCCGTTTAGTAAAATATCCACCTTAGCTAAATCGCCAACCCGGTAGTCAAGCATCTCATAATCGAAACTACCATAACCCTGTGTCAGGCTTTTTAGGCGATCATAAAAATCATAAATAACCTCCGCCAAGGGTAGTTCAAAAGTTATTTCTACCCGGCCCGGGATAGGATAATTCATCTGGGAATTTTCCCCACGCCGATCCAACCCCAATTTCATAATTACACCAATATAACGCTCCGGAGCCATAATGGATGCCCGGATATACGGCTCAAAAGCTGTATCAATAGTCATAGGATCAGGGTAATCCTGAGGGTTATCTATAATTAATTCCGCCTGATCCTTATGATCCTTTAAACTAAATTTATAGCGCACCGAAGGAGCGGTCATGATAATAGACTGATCGTATTCTCTCTCTAATCTTTCCTGAACTATTTCCAGATGCAGAAGCCCCAGGAAACCGCAGCGAAATCCTAGACCCAGAGCAGCCGAGCTGTCTTTCTGATAGCTCAAAGCCGCATCGTTAAGTTTATATTTTTCTAGGGCCTCAGCCAAAGCCAGAAAGTCGTCGGCCGCCACCGGGTAAATAGAAGAGAAGACTACCGGCAAAACTTCCTTAAACCCAGCCAGAGCTTCCGCTGCCGGGTAGTCCACCCTAGTTATAGTATCGCCAATAGCCACATCCGCCACGGTCTTAAGACCGGCAATGATATAACCCACCTGACCAGCCGCTAGTTCCCTAGCCGGCTCGTGGTTTAAGCGAAATAGGCCAACTTCTTCCACCCTGTGCTCAACCGCGCTAGCCATAAATAAAATAGTATCTCCAGCCGCCAGGCAGCCATCAATAATCCGCACAGCCACAATGGTGCCCCGGAAGATATCGTAGTGAGCGTCAAAGATTAAGGCCTTCAGCGGAGCGTCAGGATCCCCCTTTGGCGGTGGCACCCGCTCGATGATCGCCTTAAAAACGTCAGCCAGGCCCTGGCCGGTTTTAGCTGAACACAGAACTGCTTCCTCCGGATCCAAGCCCAGATCACGCCCGATCTGCTCTTTAACCGCTTCAATGTCGGCAGCGGGCAAATCAATTTTATTAATAACCGGGATGATGGCTAAATTTTGTTCCAAAGCCGCATACAAATTGGCTAGGGTCTGAGCCTCAACCCCCTGGGCCGCATCTACCAGAAGTAACACCCCCTCACATGAGGCCAGAGCTCGCGAGACTTCATAAGAAAAATCCACATGGCCTGGCGTGTCGATGAGATTGAAGGTATACTTCTGCCCGCCCGACCCCAGAACCGGAAGAGTGACGGCGCTACTTTTAATGGTTATGCCCCGCTCCCGCTCCAAATCCATACTATCCAAAATCTGATCGCGAAACTGATGTTCCCCGACCAATCCGGATTCCTGAATCAGGCGGTCGGCTAGAGTCGATTTACCGTGATCAATATGGGCCACTATAGAAAAGTTTCGAGTATTCAACATCAAAAAATAACCTTCCGGTTAAACCTAAAATAGCCCACGGCTTCGCGAACAATTTTTTAGTATAACTTTTTAAACAGAAAAAACAAGGCCGGGCTTAACCACAACCTTGTTTTTCCGCCTGAAACTCTTCGCTTCGCCCCCTAATATTCTCCCCTGGAGAAGAGGGTCGGCCAGCGGTCGAGCCTAGTATTCACGGCGAGGACGACGTTCGCGATCCCCCCGATCTTCGCGACCGCGAGCTTCATTGATACGGAGGTTACGACCCCCAATTTCCTTGCCATTCAAGGCAGTGATAGCCGCTTGGGCCTGTTCATCATCCATTTCTACGAAACCGAAGCCACGGGGACGGCCAGTTTCCCGATCATTGATAAGATTAACTGAGTGGACGGTACCGTATTGAGCAAAAATATCGCCCACTTCTGTTGAGGTTGCACTAAAAGGCAAATTGCCGACATAAATCGTTTTCACCATAAGAAACATCTCCATTACGCAATATTACCCCGCGCCAAACAGGGTCTCTAGGTTCCGGTCTGAAGGCCGAAAGAATCTAGTCGATAAGCAAAAAACAACCTCACCGCCACGGAAGGGTAGGAACCCAGCCGCAAGAGATAAATTTTTATTAAAAATTCAGGAAAGAATTCAAAAAGGTCGTGGGAAAAGAAGCGGGAACTAAACAAACGTCGTCTACCTATGGAAAAAAACCAGCGAACAAAACCACATTTAACCAAAGCGCCACTATTAACCAAACTCCGCCGAGCCTGAGCCGGCCAAAGTCAATTACAATTCATATTTTTTTTAAAATAGCATCCCTCAGCTAAAAAAGCAATAAAAAAATGAGAACATCTCATTTTTTTACTTTTAGTCCTTTAGCTAGCGGGATTAAACAAGCCTCCTTCCTTTTTTACAGAGTTTTGATCCATTTTTTACCATCTACCGCCAAGATAGAAGCAAATCGCATTATTTATATCACTAATAACGCTAATTCCATATTTTTCGACGAATTTTCGCCTTCTATCATTAAAAATATTTTACCTATTCTTCGGTCGTCGCTCCCTTAGTTTTTTCATAATTTTTTACTCTGATAACATCTATGGCGTCTTCATAACCATCAAAGTTACGCATAAAACAACTTCATAAGAAAGCATACCTGGATAGTGCTGTCTTCGTGGCTTTATTTAGTACGATCTTTTAGACTACGACTGGAATAATCACCATGCATATACTTATAACTACCAGAATAGAACGAAAATTATTTAATTCCGAATTTCTAGCTACTAATTAATTTGCGATGTAGTATTTTGCGTTTGGACCAGCTTTAAAGGTCATCATAAAAATTCTTGATTGTGACTTCCTTATGAAAAGTATAATGTGCAGACATAGCAACTATGTAACCTATAGGCTAGAAAAAGATAAGAGCCCCCTGTTATAAATAAAGCCTATGTATCTAAAACCAAAAAATAGGCTAAAGAATCCGGATTTGTATTAACCCTTCACCGTCTTTAAGACGGATCTCAAAATAGGTCTTTCCCCCGTCATTCCGACGAAAATAAGAATCCTTACACCTATGAGGGCTCCATATTTAAGTATGGTATAAATCTATATCAGAGTAAACTCACATACTTTATAATTGAAAATAGCTGAATCATCGAAAGGTGAAGTGAAGAGTAATTATAAGTGAAAGAATAGTCCACATAATAACGAACCTATTTCAGCGGTGTGTAACGGTGAATATCCGAATTCATGACAAGGCCTGGAAAAGTAACTTATACTCTAAAGGAATAAAGTCTACCAAAATCTGGGATTGGATACGCTGAATACTGTGACGGGAAAAAGCAATATCTGAACGCATGCTATGTTTGGAGGTGGAATATTCTAAAGGTATGAAGTATTAAGCGAGGATACCCTCCGGTGTACAAGTGAAGCTAGCAAAAATCAGAACCCTCGTAATATAGGAAAACAGAAATAATCCGAAACAACCGCAGATAATAAAGCTGCGTCCAAAGAAGGAGGGCAAGGGAATAAATTTAAAGAGCTAATATAGAGCAAGCCAAGTTGGAAGTACCGAAGTGGCTAAATAAGGTCAGAAGCATGAGAACGAAAGAAGAAATATGGACCCCCTTGAGGGTTGGAGGCTCTGGGTAACGATGTTAAAAGAAGTAAGTAGTTCAATTTAATTGATTAAAGTGTCCCGGAAAGCGACCCTGGAAAAGATACGGAACAACAACAGTGGGACTGATAATATATAGGTAAACAGTAAATACCTTTAGTTGCCAAGCCAATATCTACTTCAGAAAATTATCTGAATCCTTAAAGACAGGTAAATACCATTCATCAACCGTAGGATGAGTAGAAATAACTAGAAGCGGAAGAAGCAATATCGTTAGTGAAAATTTGAGTAGACGAAAACAACCTAAAACTACACTCTAACAAGACCCGCATAAAAAACTGCCGAGTAGCTGAAAAGAGTTTATTTTTCTGGAATACTATTTTAGGAAAAGCCGCTAGTATGTGAGGGAGAAACCTTAATAAGTTACGCGGCAACGTCAGAGAATTAACTCCACAAAATTATGGACAAAACCTTAAAATAATTATTCAACTGCATTTAGGTCAATTATTGAATAAACAATCAGTCCTTAAAAATATATTAATAAACTTATTCTTAAATTGATTAATTATATTAATTATAGTATAAATTCAATCATATAGTCCAAAATTTACCTTAACCCTCAATCAAAATACCCTCTCCTTCAATCAAAGTAAGATATTTTGTTCAAGAGAAATTTACTGAGGCGGATTAATTCTTGAAATGCTTACTCGCAACTAAACGGAAAAATATCATGAAATCTCTTAGAGCAAGAACCTTAAAAGTACTGTTCCGACCAGAGACGTCCAACCAAAATATTCGTTTAGTATTCGGGTTGTTAATTATAAAAACAACTTGAAGATTTGAGTGATGATTAAATTGTTCGAAAGTTTTTATACAATCCCTACTTTCAATATTTTGTAGAAAAAACCTTTCAATGGGCCGCACCCTTTATACGAGTCACAAATACTCTACATAGCCAAGAGTAAAAAGCATAAAAATATATATAAGTTCGATTCGAAAGCTTCAATAACAGTGACTAGAGCTAACAGCGTAATTGTAACTATTAAAGATTTTGATCGAAACCTATACGATGGTAACACCCTTGACGATACAATCCAATAAATAGCCATAATTTTGAACTATACCCCAGATTTAGGGTTTTGTAATCTAGATTATCGAGGTCGCAAAATAGTTGAAAGGATCTAAATATTAATACTAATTTAAGGATCGACTAAATACGATTTTAGACTTGTGTAGTGAACAAAAAAATAGTCTAATTATGAAATTCTTGCTGACAAATGCATGATTAAACTGACAAGCACTTTTTTTAAAAGGCTGTAAATTACCTGAATTCAAGATGGGTAAATTGCGCACCGGCTCTTATTCCGGGCGGAGCTTGACATAAGAAGTGCCTTACAATATAATTCAATGAAATATTTGTTTTTTACTTTGTAATAAAAGGTTATTTAAAGATTTAAATTATGAAAATAACCATAATCGGCTCCGGTTATGTAGGCCTAGTAACAGGGGCCTGTTTCGCAGAAATGGGTAATACTGTTTATTGTGTGGATAAGGACATCATCAAGATAGAGGCTCTCAACCAAGGGCAGGTGCCCATTTACGAACCGGGACTGTCAGAGATGATTCGCAACAATATTAAGGCCGGAGTTCTCCACTTCACTAACAGCCTAGCCGAAGCTCTAGCGCTTTCTGATCTCTGCTTCATCGCTGTAGGCACCCCAACGGGCGAAGACGGGAGTTCCGACCTCAGCCAGGTCTTAGACGTAGCCGCGACAATAGGCCGAACCCTAAATCGAAATATGGTCATAGTAAACAAATCTACCGTGCCGGTTGGCACCGCTATAAAGGTCAAAAATATAATCGGTCAAGAACTAGCCCGACGTGGCTGTAATCATAATTACCGAGTACTCTCCAACCCCGAATTTTTAAAAGAGGGCTCGGCTATTACCGACTGCATGAGCCCGGACCGGGTAATAATCGGCACGCCCGACGAAGCAGGAGCCGAACTGATGAAAGAACTTTATAGCTCCTTCGTCCGCACCAGTGACCGTTTTCTAGTTATGGATGTGGCCAGCGCCGAGATGACCAAATACGCGGCCAACGCCATGCTGGCCACCCGTATTTCCTTTATGAACGAAATGGCCGAGATCTGCGAAGCGGTGGGAGCGGACATAAATAAGGTTCGCCTGGGGGTGGGCAGCGACAACCGCATTGGTTACAGCTTTCTATTCGCCGGCTGTGGTTACGGAGGCAGCTGTTTTCCCAAAGATATCAAAGCTCTTATCAAAACCGCTACCAACCACGGTCTTAAAGCTGGTCTGCTTCAGGAAGTGGAGCAAATTAACCAGCGCCAAAAACTAGTATTAGTAAAAAAAATAATCCGGCGCTTCGGGCCGAATCTCAGCGGCCTCAACTTTGCCATCTGGGGGCTAGCCTTCAAACCCAACACTGACGACATCCGTGAAGCCCCAGCCCTGACCATAATTCGGGAACTTCTGGCTCTAGGAAGCCGAGTGACGGTTTATGACCCAAAGGCCCTAACGGTCGGAGCCAAAGAACTCCCCCCTAGTGAAACTCTACGATACGCTAAAAGTAAATACAGCGCCTTAACTGATGCCGATGCACTAATCCTGATCACCGAATGGAAGGAATTCCGCAGTCCAGATTTCCTAGAAATAAAAAACCGAATGAAAACTCCAATCATTCTTGATGGACGCAATCAGTACAAAACTTTGTCACTAAAAAAACTAGGCTTCGAATATTACCAAATCGGGGTTTCGAACTAACAAAGAGGGTTTAATTTATGGATTGGCAATTCGTTTTTTTTCACAGTATCGGTGGTCTAGGTATGCTTATTTATGGCATGACGGCCATGTCGGAATCTCTTCAGCGTTTAGCTGGGGAGCGAATGAAGGCGATTCTAGGAGCTGTGTCCACTAACCGAATTCTAGCCTTCCTTTCAGGTGTGGGAGTCACAGCCGTCATTCAAAGTTCTTCAGCTACCACAGTCATGTTAGTTGGCTTCGTTAACGCCGGGCTCATGAGCACAGTTCAGGCGGTGGGAGTGGCTCTGGGCGCCCATATCG
>LQAA01000087.1 GCA_001577715.1 Candidatus Adiutrix intracellularis
ATTTAAGATATAAGGAGTTAGTATCATGAGAGAACAAGTAGAAGCAGTGCTGGCTAAAGTACGTCCTACCCTCAAAGCTGACGGCGGCGACATTAAATTAATTGACGTAAAAGACGGCGTGGTCCAAATTAGCTTAACGGGAGCCTGCAGCGGCTGTCCCATGAGCCAAATGACCTTAAAACACGGAGTGGAAAAAGCTCTCAAAGAAGCTATTCCCGAAATTAAGTCGGTGGTATCAGTCGACAAAAATGCTGTCGGCGGTTGTTGTTGACCTTAAATTTCCAGCTGAGCCGCTTTTTCCGGCGTCGCGCCAACGGCGCCGGATTTTTGCCTAAACCTTTTCAGAAGGAATACTTTTTATGAGTTATTTTACAGCAACCTGGAGTGATTGGCAAAATATGACTCACCACAAACGCCAGTCTTTTTATGCCTGGCGGGACGAGCTCACTCTTTTTGGCCGCATCGGATTTTTGATGGCCTCGGCGGCCTTTATTGGCCTTTGCGCCCAGATCAAACTGGTTTTACCTCTCACTCCGGTTCCTCTAACTCTTCAAACTTTTGCCGTGGCTACCGTAGCGGTGACCTCCGGCGGACTCTGGGGAACTCTTGCAACGGTCGTTTATATTGCTCTGGCCACTCTAGGTCTACCCTGGCTAGCCGGAAGCCACGGCGGCTGGGCGGTCATAACCGGATCCACGGGCGGCTATATTGTTGGCTTTATCTTAATGGCAACGTTTATAGGCCGTTTTACCGATAAGCCGACCCGTTGCGCCTGGTTACCAACATGGGCAGCCTTGTTCGCGGCCGATGTATTTTTGATTCTTATCCCGGGCACCTTGTGGCTATGGTTCAACATGGAGGCCGATGGGCCTCTACTAGAAACTCTAGGGCAAGCTTTCACCCAAGGGGTTGTCCCATTCATTCTGGCGGATATCTGGAAATCAGGGGCTACTTCCCTTATAGTAGCCTGGCTAGGCCGCCGTTAAAACACCCCCAAAATTTTCTTCCCTTCACAGCCGCCTCCACCTACGAGCGGTAACAACCAGAGTAATCCCGGACACAGAATTCAGATCATACAGGGTCATAATAAACATGATACTAAATGTAAGACCGCGTCCACCAGCATTAAAGGTAACCTAGCGGTAGATCTTTATTTTATCTAAAATATGAATCGAATAATCTTTCCCTCCTAAAAAAGGAACTGGACCAGGTGTTCTCAAATTTATTATAACATTAATACAAACGAAGCATGTTAAAGGTTGAATTTTATCCAGGAATTACCAAACGTCAGGAAACCATGAATCAGTTTGGGAGCTGGCTAGCTGAGAGCGCCGGACGGATCTTTGTGGTGGATACGGGGGTGGGCGCAGGCGCCGCTAATTTGACCCGCCGTCTTAAGAAACGACTGGGGGGGAAAAAGCTAAACTATATCTTACTGACCCATATCCATCTGGATCATGCCGGGGGAGTTCGAGAAATTCTCAAAGCCTGGCCGGAGGCCCAGGTGGTGGTACACACCCGGGGCCTTAGTCATCTGACCAACCCAACCCGATTGTGGGAAAGGACGCGTCTAGTTATGGGCGAATTGGCCAATTTGTACGGCCGCCCGGAACCCCTTAACCCAGCTTGCCTCATAGCCCATACTAAGGCTAATCTCCCGGGGCTGTTCATTATGGAGACTCCAGGACACGCTTCCCACCATCTGAGCTTTCAACTTGACAAAACCTGGTTTGTGGGCGAGGCCGGGGGGTGCCCTTACCGTTGGTCCGGTCGTCTGCACAGCCGACCAGCAACCCCACCACATTACGACCCCAGCCTAACCCTAGCTTCCATAGATCGTCTATTGCAGGAAACCGATAACCAAGCATATTTTGCCCATACGCCCGAGGCCCTACCCTTCCACGAGGTTCTTAATCTTTACAAAAGACAACTAGCTAAATGGGCTGATTTTATGCGTCGCCCAGAGTCGAACGCTCGCCCCGACGAAAACCGCTCCGAACACTTGAACCGTTTAGCCAACGACCTTTTTCGCCTGGATCCCAACCTTAGACCTTTAAACTACTTATCTCCAGAGGATCTTAAACAAGAGAAACATTTTATTTGTAATTCCATTGAGGGCTTTCTAGAATATCAGAAAAAAGAAATTAGATGAACCAGGACTCAAAAGAAAAGAAAGGTTAATTTTATCCAACCATTCGGCATTTTTTCTAGCCGTTCCAAAATCAATTCATACTTCCAGCATGTCAATCTTTTCCCACAACCAGCTAACTAACTTAACTCCAGATTAATACCGATACTTTTTTATTTCCGACAAAAAATTAACCATGGCACTGGAAGAACAAGTTCGGCTAACAACTAGCATTTATTTTATCGACTCTGGATCCGGGGCAAATTTACCGAATAGATTCTTTTTCCCCGTACCATTTCGATTCACCAATTTACATAATAACTCATCTATATAATTAAGAAGTTTTTTAACCGTTTTCAATAAGGTTACATTACCGAATTCATAATGTAATTAAATTCTAACACACATTCATTAAGAGTAATTTTATTTCTTTTATTTTTCCGATAGTATTAATTTTTTTGTTATAATATTATATAATTATAATACTAGCCTACTAAACTAGTTCCTTTACTCCCCATTATATTAATCGAGCTTCTAAAATACTAATTAATTTTTTAGTCAGCTAGAAAATTTAATAAAAAAATAAGTTATTTTATTTTTATAACTAGTCGATTCTTTAAAAATATTTTAGAACAAGCATCAAATCACTCGTTGCGGATTCTATTGACGTAACCCACGGTTAAAAGTCTCGAAATCACCAGATGCAAATAAAGCTTTGCCTCCCGCACCCATTTCATGGAGTTAAAAGCAGTGGTAGCCATAAATGCGTTAATTTTATCTCCTAAGATCCCTTTCAGAAAGTTTTAAAATATTTAAGTATCTAATTTAAGATATCTAATAACTAATTCTATTTTACTACGTTATTTATTGCATTTTCTATTTTTTTGTTTTTTAAATTCGCTATTTTTTTAACCTCAATTTTCTGGTGTTAATGTTTGGACCCCCTCAACTATTTTGCGACCTCGATAACCTAGGTTACAAAGCCCTAAATCTGATTTATAGTTCAAAATCATGACCATTTTTTGATTATATTACCAACCGTATTACTATGGTAGAAGTTTCGATTAAAATTTTGGTAGCTATAATCACACCATGAATCTTAGCCACCACTATTGAAATTTTCGAGCCAACCTTATACCTCTTATGCTTTTTACCTTTGGCTATACAGAATATTTTCAACTAATGTAACCTGTAAATTTTATTTTTATCTTTTTACTATTAAGTCAAAAATATACTCAACCAACTTGAATCATTCTTTATAAATTCCTAAGTTAACCATTGTTTTTTTTACTTGCTTCCATGAAACAAGGTTAAAGGAATAACCTTAAGGCGGCGCTTATCCTTCTTTACTCTTTTTAGGACTCCTGCAGAAATTAATCGTTCTAATTATTTTCTTTATTTTTTCCTTATAGTACGACATAAAGAAAGACCTGCAAACGACATCATCTTACAAAATTAAATTATCCTTTTTAATTGCAACTTAGGATTAATCGGAAAAATAATATTTTTTTCTTGAACGCTAATGTTAAAGAGAGATTCTTTCTAAAATCCTTCCTCTTCATACAACAAAATAAAACCCTTGAAGATTTTCTTCACCCCTTCAACTTCAATATTTTAACGAAAACAAGTTGAATCAGACTAAATAATTATAATATTTTACAATTAGAATACTCTTTTAGGCGTGATTTCAAATTTATTTGATACCCAAAAAAGTTCAATTTTAGAACTTCTCCTAACGAATGTATACTAAACGAATACATTAACCCCATTAAGTGTAAATCAGTAACCAGAGACAAAAAATAGCCCTTTAGGAATAAACCTATAAATATGGTACACTTGGCAAGCTATTCAATACGTCATCAGACGCTGCCGTACCAAAACTCCCTTATAGGAAGTAACCAAGCCACTTACCGAGCGGGTGATCCCTATTCCTGTAGCGCCTTCACTGGCACACTAAACTAAGATGGTTACCGCCTCTGTTATCTGCAGCGGTTAAACCACGTACAAAGACCATTCCGATTTTAATAACACTCATAACCCAATCGACTACTTCTTCCAACAAATCTCCACCCTCAGCCATAGCTTTAGCTAAAAATACCGCTTTATCGACGGTATTCATAGTGAAATCTACCCGTCAAATATATACAGCTTCGACCCCTTCTCTAATGCTGCCGACAATGGTTAATACAAGCGGGTTACACTTCTTCACCCTCTCCACCACCTCGACGGAACCCTTACCATAAACAAACTAACAGCTCATTCCCCCCTCACCTATAATAACGAGATCGTATTTTTATAAACACTGGCTAACCCTAACGTAATCAAGAATAATTTTAATGCTAGCTTTCACTTAATCCCCGCAAAAGATCATTAAACCGTAACCCAGACTCCCAACGACCCTCGCCCCGAAAGTATCCGCCAAATCAAGACTAAACTGCGTTTTAACTTTCAAGGCGAAGTATTCAAACTTTTCATCAAAAATTTTAACGACGCCTGCATCCGAACCCTTCTGATCTGAGACCCAAATACGACCGAAATCCCAGTAAGGCCGCATAAATACGACCTTATATCTGAGACTATAATTATCTGCATCTCCACTATATAAGCATCTAACCTAAACCAGTCAATAGCAGCCAGTTGCTTAAGTAAACCCTCGCTAAAGTCCAGTTTATTACCACCTCGACCTTTGAAAGATACCCCCAGCGTGATAAATCAAAACCTCCACCGTATCCTCACCGCCATCAACGATAGAAATCTTTTTAGTATAAGCCTGTGGAAATACCTTCTTAACGCCCGTGTTAATATAAATCGCAACCACCATATTGAAATTACTTTCTTTAAACGAATCAAGAACAACCAGTATATAACTATTCAGCTGTAGGCTAAAAATGGAATAAAACTAATCAAAAAAATACTTAACCTAATTTTGCGAAAAAGAGCTTATTGAAGTAATGATTGTTGTAAAGCATCATTACTATAACTCTATATTCTAATCAAAACTCACCATCTTATAGTTAGCAGGCCAAAAGTAAGAACCTCTATTTAAATACGTATCCGGTAATTTTAAGACTACTTCTTTCATATAAAACTAATGGCATATTATTTTCGAAACATAAACACCAGTAGTCTTTATAATTATCAAAGGCGCAAATGATAAAAAACTTATCGAAAGTATCCGCCGCCTGATGGTCACTAAGCATCGTCTGCCATCTACCCTTAAAATAGCTATCGAACTCCTTTTAATCTTATACATGCTTCTCATAGAACACTTACTAAAAAATTCAAAGAACAGTAGTACACCACTCACCCAAAATCCTAATTACTAAAAAAATCTGAAGCTAAAAACTAACCCCATTACAGCGCTCAACTGAGCCATTAAAGTAAAAATCTCACTCCAGTAGACCAACCATATTATATCGAAATACTGGAAGTGAGCCATTTAAAATTACAAAACGGATCCAACATAAAAATAGATATATAAGTCACCAGATTTTTGAAACTAAACTCTCCACCGTTGTCATAAAATACAGAGCCTAGATTCTCGACACTGAACAAAGACAAAAGATAACCACCACTTCCCCTACGACGTAACCCTTGCCACTCAATATGAGAAGTTCGTTAAGATGCAAACCGTTTACCACTTACAATTTTAGATGTTTCCCTATGAATAGCGCACAGACTATTTCGCAAACTAAATATTTCTATTGCCTAGCATTGGCAGTATCTTTAATTACAATTAAAAGGGTTATAAGCTCTTAGAAAAGTTTGAACAGTTACTCAAGTCAAAGCTGATTAATAACCCTGTTCTAAATAATAATGCAGATGAACCCTCATATAGAATATAGCTACCAAAAAAGTCTGGCTATATCTGACCTCAGCGCCTCTCTATATCAGGTATTCCTTACACCAAAATATAGTCTTGAAATAATGACCGAAATAAGCACACTACCTAAATAGTCAGGACTATTCCTATCATGGCCACTAGAAACTTTACTATACTTATACCGAAAATCTCCATGTTCTCTAAAACGCACCCCATTTAAAAAAACATATTACCGCTAAAAAAGACGCTAGCTAAAGTTAGGCAGGGAAAATAGTTTCACTACTCAAATATCTGAATAATAAATTGAAACCGCCGATAGTCATCTGAATCCTTTAAAAACTGATAAAAATGGGACCGCTACTAGAGAATTCTATAAAATACTAAACTGGAATACTCGGAAATAATACGACCATTGAGCAAGACAAATCAAATCTCCCAGTTAAAATCACGCAATATTTTAATGCAGCTACAAAATTATAAAGACGACCCCCTTCAATTTATAATTCGTAAAGACGTACCCTTTACTAAATCTAACCTAGCAAAAAACAATCTCCGATTAATAAAAGTACAGCAAAAAAATGTTAGATTATCTCAGAACCTAAAATAAGGCAAAAATATTCCGCCATATTAGAAGCTATCTCTCTACATGCCGTAAAAATAATATCCCCCCTTCTGAAGCCCTCAATTCACTCTTCTATGAAAAACTTCCTAATTTTATCTATTCACTGACTACCCCATCTGAATAATTACATCAATATATTTATATCTTCCCTCCCCTAGACAAACCTAAAGCTCCTGGCTAAACTAGCACCACGTTAATCAGAACGTTTCTAACAAAAACGACAAGGTTACTCACAGCGATATCCATGATCCGACGTCAGTACTAAAGCGAAGTTCAGGAACTATACGGAGTGATGAGGTGTTCTTCAGCCTTCAGCAACGAATTTTCCGGTCTATAGTTTCCTTTCTATGGAAGGAGTTAAGTTACAGTGCAGCCTAATAATATCCGTCCGAACCAGTATCTCATCCAGCGAAATGTATTAACCGATGACTCACCCCATTTCGTCGGAACGCTCACCAATAACCAGAATTCGTATCCCGATGACCCTAGCCATGCGCCCATAGCCTACCCAATGCGACTAAAACTGATAACAGCCAACGCTTACCCAGAAAGTTCCATTAGAGGATAGTCTAAAAAATACCATTCCAAGCTAGCGGACCGGCGCCCCTTTTTAATAATCTAAATATAATAATTCACCCAGCTGGTAACTTTCCAGGAGTAGGGTTATAGCAAACTGAATCACCACTTCAATACCATAAACGAACCCGTTAAAAATAACTAGATCCTTTTCTTTAGCCGCTACCAGTCAATTATATCATAGCCGATGAATAGAAGCCCCATATAACGAAGGCTGAGGTAGACCTCTAGAATTTCCCGCGATAGCAAATTTTATTTATAATGACGACCTCTACGCAGCTGGTGCATCTCACGATTACTGTTTTGAGCATATAATTATACATCATAGTTCAGCCGAAGACCGAAAAACCGACCCAGCTTAAATCACCAAATTTTTCTGCGTATCCACCCAAAGCTACTGTTTCCATCTAATTTTATCCCTTTTGATCTGATCCGATTGTAACAACCCCGCGCCATCCTAATATTTAATTACAATTAATTACTTTATAAAATGAGCTTTGACAAAGCAAGCTGCTTTTATTAAAATCAAATTTAGAAAAAAATAAATTATGCACATGAGGAAATCATGGTTGGAAAAATTACCCTTAGCCGGACTTACGCAAGCGAAGACCCTACCCATACCGAAGCCCCAGCCCTGACGAGCTTGAAAAGAAGCCGACACGGCGCAAGTACTTTTAAGACGAAAAAATGGATAGCTCAATCTAAAAAACCAGATAGCCTAGGATCGACCGGAAGATTTAATGAAAAATGAATTTTTGACAGGCCAAAATTATTTGCCCGCGCTAGGCCGAACCTCGGAACTCAGAAAAAGAACCGACCAAATTCTGGTAGCCACCCAGAATACCCCTACCCTAACCACTCCAAAGAGCAGGAACTCTTTTATAACTAGTCTATCACCACATATATCGTATCTAGTGAAGGACAGCAGCTCCTACGTCGAGGTCACCTCCTCTAAAGCCCGCCTGGTTTTAGACGCTGATATCAACCTAAGAAAGCTAGGCCTAGAACTTAGCAACAGCCAAGATTTTTCGGAAAACGACTTCTACCTAGTGCTGAATAAAGACCAGCCCCCCCCAATTTTCATCTCCGCCGCCGAAAGCCTGAATCATCTCAACCTCACCTTTCTGCCCAACTATACTTACTGGAATCATATTCAAGAGCTATCTTTTTTTGCCTCAGCTTTTATGGCCGACAACCGTCTACCCTTCATCAACCATAACGACGAACAGCTACACCAAACTCTTAAATATCAACAGTACACCCCTAACCACTTTCCCATTCTCCTAGAAGGTATATCCGCGAATATAACTTTTCGCAGTTTCCCAAAAAAGGACTTTCAACTAAGCGATCTGACCATGTCCACTTCCTCTCTGCCCCACCGAGGTGACAATCTCGCCTCTCGCTTCCACCAAAGCAACCAAAACATAGTTTACGTAACAGATTATGAATTCCCAAATAACGATACCAATGAATCCAACCATTTTATCGAATTAATCATCAAAGCCAACGTCATTATTAACAACGCTCAGTATCTCTATCTGGAGAACGTGGCTCAAGAGGGTTGGGACCTTTTCCAGTTCCTTCAGCACAGTCTGTTTACCCCTAAAGGCCAAGGTGAATTTTTTTTGCTTTTTCACCACAACCTCGAACAACGACCTAAAACTTCCGACAGTCTTAAAAAAATCCAACCTTATCACCATATTATCAGCGACCATAGGCCAGTGCGAATAGAACTGGCCATTAAAAGCCTGACTCTGGAAGTCTGATGCCAACCCGAAGCCTGCGACTAGGGTCACTCCGTCTCGGGGGCGGAGCCCCGGTGAGCGTTCAGACTATGACCAATACTGACACCTACGACGTGGCCAATACTCTAGCCCAAATTCGGAGCGTGGTCAAGGCCGGAGCCGAAATAGTCCGCCTAGCCGTCCCCGATAACCGAGCAGCCGAAGCACTTCGAGAATTAGTTCAAGAAGCACCGGTACCTCTCATTGCCGACATCCACTTCGACTGGCGCCTAGCCGTAAAGGCTCTAGCCTCCGGCGTAGCCGGCCTCAGAATCAACCCCGGTAACATCGGTGGGCCGACTAGAGCGCGGAAGGTAGCCGAAGCGGCCGGAGCGGCCAACGCGGTTATCCGGGTGGGGGTCAACAGCGGCTCACTGGGAAAAAAAAATCTGTCCCACTTCTTGAGCCACCCTAACCCCCAAATCCTAGTAGAAAGCGCTCTAGCCCAGGTTAAAATTCTAGAAGAAACAGGCTTTCGCGCCATCAAAGTCTCCCTAAAAAGTAGCCAGGTCATGGAGACCGTGGCCGCAGCCCGCCGCTGGGCCGCGCTCAGCGATATTCCCCAGCACATAGGAATCACCGAGGCCGGAAACGCTGCTAGCGGGGCAGTAAAGTCGGCCGTGGGACTAGGTATCCTTCTAACCGAAGGGGTAGGCGATACTATACGGGTCTCTCTAACCGCCCCCCCGGAAGAAGAAGTGCGGGTAGCCTGGGAAATTCTACGGGCGGCCGGACTTCGTGCCCGCGGGGTCGAGGTGATCTCCTGTCCAACCTGCGGCCGCACCAAAGGCCCTCTAATCCAGATGGCCACCGAAATTAAAAAACGCTTAGCCGATGTCACTCAGCCTTTAAAAGTGGCCGTGATGGGCTGTATAGTTAACGGGCCCGGTGAGGCTAGGAACGCCGACGCGGGTATCGCTCTAGGTCAAGGCCACGGTTCTTTTTTTGCCGGTGGCCGCCTTGTAGCTAGCCGAGTTCCTTACGAAAATCTACTTTCCTTATTAGAAGAGGAAGTCCATAAAATGGAACAGACACATGCCAATTGAAATAAAATTTAACGCCCAGGGGCAGTCCCTGGGCCTGAGACTATCCCGGAGCTTTGCCCCAACCTTGAAGGAAGACCCGACCGAAGCAGAGGTAATCAGCCACAAACTACTCATCCGGGCCGGTTTTATTCGTAAACTTTCAGCGGGTATTTATAGCCTCCTACCTTTCGGTCTGCGGTCCCTACGTAAACTAGAACGCATCATCCGCCAAGAAATGGACCGGGCTGGAGCCCTGGAACTCTTGCTCCCAACCGTACAACCCGGAGAACTCTGGAAGGAAAGCGGCCGCTGGAAATATTACGGAAAGGAACTGCTCCGCTTCCACGATCGCCATAACCGAGACTACATCATCGGTCCCACCCACGAAGAAGTCATCACCGACTTAGCTCGCCGCGAAATTCATTCCTGGCGGGATTTACCCATGAATCTTTACCAAATTCAAACTAAGTTCCGCGACGAAATCCGTCCCCGTTTCGGCCTGATGCGTGGCCGAGAATTCATTATGAAAGACGCCTACAGTTTCGACGCTGACGAGGCCGGAGCCGAGCAAAGCTACCGGGCTATGTATGAAGCCTACAACCTCATCTTTCAGAACTGCGGCCTTAAATTCGCAGTGGTGGAAGCCGACAGCGGAGCTATCGGGGGAAGCTCTTCTCACGAATTCATGGTGCTGGCCAAAACTGGCGAAGATAATCTAATTTTCTGCGACTGCGGTTTCGCAGCTAATCAAGAAAAAGCCGAACTTAAAGACTACGCTACCCTAGCCCCGGAAGAAATGAATCAGGCTCTGGAAAAAATTTACACACCAAATTGCCACCATGTACCAGAGCTGGCCGCCCTTCTAGATATCCCCACTGGACGCATTATTAAAACCCTGGCCTTTAATGCCGCCGGAAACCCACTTCTAACCCTGATCCCCGGAGATCGGAAAATAAACCTAACTAAACTCAAAAATGCCTGCAACGGGGCGGAACCCCGCCTACTAACCCCCGAGGAAACTGAAAAAATTACCGGCGCTCCTCTAGGTTTCATTGGACCGATTAAAACCAAACTACGAGTCCTAGCCGATCTAGGGGTCAAACGTCTAGACGGCGGAGTTATCGGAGCCGGGGAAGCGGATTGGCACTACCGACATGCCCGCCCAGATCGAGATTTTAAAGTGAACCAATGGCTAGACCTAGCCATAGCCGAAAACGGCGATCCCTGCCCCCGCTGCGGACAACCTCTTTCTACCCAGCGAGGTATTGAAGTCGGCCATATCTTCAAACTGGGCGCAAAATATTCCCATGCTCTGGGCGCACTCTATTCACGAGCCGACGGCCTGGAGGCTCCCCTGATTATGGGCTGCTACGGCATCGGTCTAGGCCGCACCCTAGCCGCCGCGGTTGAGCAAAACCACGACCATAACGGTATCATTTGGCCTCTACCCCTAGCCCCCTATGAAGCAGCTGTTCTACCCTTACAAGTTCAGAATAAAAATATGACCAGCGCCGCGGAAACCCTTTTTCAGGAACTTCTAAACGCGAGAGTGGAAACCGTACTGGATGACCGCGACGAACGACCAGGCTTGAAATTTAAAGATGCTGATCTTATCGGGTACCCCTTTCGAATAACTATTTCCGAAAAATCTCTGGCTTTAGGCCAAGTGGAATTAAAACGCCGCAATACCCAGGAAATAACCATGCTACCCCTAACCAGCGCAGCTGCGGTAATAACCCAGCTACGCAACGAAACCGGTATAACGGCATGAACGAAAAATATCTACCTCTAGATAATTTCCCGGTTTACGGAGGCAAGCCAGTCCGAATAGAAGATATTCTGGATTCACTGCAGATCAACCACCCCAAATCGGACATAACCCTAGTACAGCGAGCCTATATCTATGCCGCTAGCGCTCATCAGGGCATGATGCGCCGCTCGGGAGAACCCTACCTTAACCACCCCCTGGCAGTGGCTGGTATTCTTTGTGACATGAAGATGGATATGCCCACCGTGGTCGCCGGGCTTCTGCATGACACTATAGAAGACACTGAAGCCACTCTGGAAGACGTGGCTAAAAGATTCGGCCGAGACGTAGCCAACATCGTTGACGGGATCACCAAGATCAGCCAAATGAATTTTTCCTCGGCTAAAGAACGTAAAGCTTCCAATATGCGGAAGATGATTCTGGCTATGCTCACCGATCTGCGAGTTATTCTGGTGAAACTAGCTGACCGGCTAAACAACATGAGAACTCTGGGCTACATGCCCGAAGACAAGCAACTGCTCATAGCCGCCGAAACCCTAGAAATTTACGCCCCCCTAGCTTCGCGACTAGGTATTCACAAAATCCAAACCGAACTAGAAGACCTCTGCCTCTATTATCTAGAACCCAACACCTACAGCACCATCCGTCTCAATCTCTCCGTCGGTCAATTAAATCGTCAGGCCTATGTTGAAGAAGTCATAGAATATCTAGCCCGCCGGGTTAAAGAATTCCACATTCAAGCCCAGATCGAGGGCCGCTCCAAACATATTTACAGCATCTGGCGAAAGATGTGTGACCAAAACCTAACCTTTGAACAGATTTACGACCTGACCGCCTTCCGGATTATTGTCGACAACATCCAAGACTGCTACGGAGCTCTAGGGGTCATTCATTCCATTTTTAAAGCCATCCCGGGACGCTTCAAAGATTACATCAATTTACCCAAAGCCAACGGCTACCAATCTCTCCACACCGCAGTTATCGGTCTCAGAAACACCCGCATGGAGATACAAATCCGTACCCATAATATGCACAACTACGCCGAAAACGGTGTGGCCGCCCACTGGCGCTATAAAGACGGTAAAGCTATAAGCACTGAAGAAACCCAGCGTATTACCGCCCTGCGCTCCGTTCTAAGCTGGCAGGAAACCTTAATTAACCCTGATGCCTTTCTTAATTCGGTACGAGAAAGCCTAGCCGAACGCGAAAGTATTTACGTCTTCACCCCCGCCGGTAATGTCAAAGAACTACCCGCTGGAGCCTGCCCTATCGATTTCGCCTACTCCATCCACACTATGGTGGGACATAACTGCATCGGGGCCAAGGTTAACGGAGCCATCGCGCCCCTACACCACAAGCTGGCTAACGGCGACACCGTAAAAGTACTGACTAACCGTTCCGGTGCCCCTTCCCGTGACTGGCTCTCTTATACAGTTAGCCCCCGAGCTAAAGCTAAAATCCGCCAATGGTTCGCCTATGAAGAAAGAACTAAGGCGATCGCTTTCGGGCACGATCTTCTGGAAAAAGAAATGCGACGGGCCAAAATAACAAAAGCCCGATTAGACAACCCGGAAGTTCTAAAAAAACTAGGTTTCTCTAATCTAGATGAGCTAAACGCCGCCATAGCTTTCGGTAAATTTCCCGTGGGTCGGATTCTGCAAATTCTGGCCCCAGAAAAATACAAACCCGCCTCCCCCCCACCCCAAAAATTCGCCTCTATCCCCCCGGCGGGAAGAACGGCAGAAGCTAACCACGGTATCCTCGTCTCCAACCTCAGCGATGTCTTCATGCGACTAGCCAAGTGCTGTTCACCCATTGCCGGCGAGCCTATCATCGGCTACATTACCCAGGGGCATGGGGTCTCAATCCACTCGGCCGCCTGTCTATCCCTAGCCGGCCTGGATCCGGATCGTTTTGTTAACGTTAGTTGGAATAACCAGACGGAAAATAATTTCGAAATCTATTTCCAAGTGCGCGGGAGCTGCCACCCCGGACTATTTATGGAAATTATGGACCTCATCAACCCTAGAGTGGAAAATATTCTGGAAGCTCACCTAAACGATGACAATCAGGAAACCCGAATGTTATTCCGCCTTGTCGTTCGCAACCAGGCTCAATTTGAAACTATTCGAATGTTAATAAAAAAAAATCCAGCTATAAAACAAGCCGAACGCTTCTTCCCCGCCGAAAAAATTGGCTATTGAACCCACCGTTATGACCGACCCCCGCCCCAATCTCTTTGACCTGACCATAACTGAGCTATCAACCTTAGCCGAAAGCCTAGGGGAAAAACCATGGCGAGGTCGTTCATTAGCTATCTGGCTTTTTAAGCGCGGGGTTACAGACTGGAATCTAATGACAGATATGGCCCGAAGTTTTCACCTGAAGCTAGCCAAGGCAGCCCGACTGGAACTACCGACAGCCCTTGATTTGACTGAAGGCGACGGGGCCCGGAAAATATTATGGCGCCTAACTGACGGTCTGAAGGTGGAAAGTGTATTGATTCAGGAACGGGGGCACCAGACTCTCTGCCTATCGTCTCAGGTGGGCTGTGCTCTAGGCTGTCGTTTCTGTCGAACCGGGACTATGGGCTTCACTCGCAACCTAAGCCCGAGCGAAATTTTAGGGCAAATTATTGGGGCCCAACGCTTTCTAACCCCTAACGAAAATATTACCAACCTAGTATTCATGGGCATGGGCGAACCGCTATTAAACCGGACCAACGTAGTTCATAGCCTTAAAGTTATAGGTGATCCCGATCTTATGGCCATATCTCGCCGGCGTCTTTCCCTATCTACCGTAGGCATTGTACCCGAACTTTACGAACTAGCCCGAACCAGATCAGATTTAGGCCTCACCGTCTCCCTGTCCGCCCCAGATGACAGATTGCGAAGCCAAATTATGCCCATAAACCGGCGCTACCCTATGGCCGAACTGAAAAAAGCTCTAGCCGCCTGGCCCCTAAGCCACGGGCGGCGCATCACCATAGCCTATGTTCTTCTAAGAGGGATAAACGACGAACCGGCTCAAGCAGCTAGCCTGAGTCGCTTTCTAGCCGGACTCAAAGTTAAAATAAACCTAATCCCCTTCAACTCCTGGCCTGGAGCTCCTTTTGAACCATCAGATCCAAAACGAGTAGCTGCCTTTCAAGAAATTTTAACCCAGAAACACTACACCGCTATTATCCGCTGGTCTAAAGGCGACCGGGTTTCCGCCGCCTGCGGCCAGCTGGCTACAATAAATAAGGAAACCACTATTTTTAAATAATTTTACTAGCGATGATAGCTATCTTCTGCTGGGACCGAATCTAAACCAATCGGAAAGCTACGACATCACCATAAACTACACATACCAGGCTTCAACCGAACTCTCTAACATCTCGATAACATTAGTTATACTCTTGCTGTCGCATATTATTTTGACCCGCAGTAGATAACCGATCCAAAATTAGTAAATACACTTGGGATCGACGATAATTTTGTCACTCTCCTACAAGTTCAGCAACTTGCCTAAGTCTAGCAATACTGCCCGCTTCCATAAGTGTTCATAATCTTATCTCTCTTATCACGATAATGTTTATCAACTGCTTTTGCTTTTAAATAATCCAAGCTGGCTAAAGATGCTTAGAAACTAGCCGTTAATATAATACTTAAGTTCCCATCTCATATGTGCCAATCTGCTCTCATCCATTTTACATCCTCCTTGTATCTTCTTGATACTGTTGGTAACCCTTCATCGTTTTAACATTCAAAGATTTTTTAAGCTTAGCACTAAAGCTAAAAAATACCTACCATTAACATAGCTGATGGTTTTTTAAACTTACTTACATAAGAAAATACTTTTTTAGATATTATTTTAAATCTATTTACGATGATTTTCATAACGAATATTGACCTCCTTAAACTCCAGTAATTCATATAAATTAATCCATTCTGTGGATTTCTCTCGCGTATTAGCTTAACAAACGAATCTCCTATTTTTTAAATGAATTATCGCTACTTAGGCCCTTGAAAACCGCTTCTCCAAATTAATTCCAAAAAGTTGTTTTATTTTTCTTCGCAATCTCCAAAAAACGGATGATAACTCATTTTTGCCTGACTTTAGCGTAGTTAAAACTTATTTCATAAAACGAATAACGTTCGTCATTTTAGCTAGTTATCAATCTATTTTCCTAATTAAGCAAGACTTCCGATTCCGTTAAAGTCGCAGAAACATGCAATATCTAATACGAACCAAAATTGACAAGATTGACTTTGATGTAAGGGGCCGCATCAGCAACAAAGTTTATAACTTCATCGTTGATTAGTGTTGCTCGAAGTCCACTTCGTATCTAAACCATAACTTCTTTTAAAGTCTGCTGATCGGAAATATTATCCGAAAATATTTTCATAAAAAGTGAATTACTCTGATTATTTGAAATCAAATCAAGAATAAAACACTTTAAGTACCAACGTCTATCCTTAAGGTGACTAGGATTAATTTGAACGAACGGCTCCCCTAAGGTAGATTCCACTAATTCTGATTCTCCAATATTGTAATCACCCCAGACGCTGAAATTGGTAGTGTCCGTGTGGAAATTGGTTAGGTCGATTTTTTCATAATTTAATATGTGAAACATCATTAGTTAAAAAAGTTTAGTCGAGCCGAAATTGTAAATTTTATCCACTAACTTACCTATAACGGTTTCATTTAAGCCGCTAGTGCCAACATCTTAACCAAGAAATTTAACTACAGATAGATTTTGGAAAAAATTAAAAACCAAACGTGAAACTTCAACTTAATTTTAGTTTTCCCCCTATTCATCCCGCCAGACCACCCGCGATAATTTTCTAAAATTACTACTGACTCTAAGGTTGGCTAGAAAAATAAGGACAGAATCTAAGAAAAATTAATGACTAAAAGCAGAGAGCGCGAAGCCACCCTAAAGATAATAAAGAACCCTTACGGGATGCAGACCAACACAAACTCGGCATAAAAAGCAATACTAAACCTATTAATGCTACCATCACCGAGACCCACATAAACAGTACAGAAGTTACTAGTGATGAACGCAATATAACCCTATCTAAGCTAGATGAGATATTAACCAAATTAGCCGTTAAAGCCGCTCACTTCTTATTTATATCGTTTTGTAGATTCGAAAGTAACCCATTATAAGCAGCTACTACCAACAACTGCTTCTACTATAGCCATTTTAAAAACTTTTGCATATAACATTACTAAAAGACCACTAGTGCCATCATTATAATACGAAGGTATGACTAGCTAACCAACATCAGAATATCAGGTTCAAAACCAGCACTACTAATAAAACTAACGCCAACCAATGAGTCAAATACCACATATAACCCATCCTCCATTATGGCTCTAGTCAAATCAAGCTCTAGTTCTTTATACTACCTTTACCAGCCTTCAATATCACCCGAGCGAACATAACACCTAGAGATATTGACGCTACCTATACCATTACCCCTCCACGACCGTCAATAATATAATTTCTACTGTGCTAGGGTTTATTAGCGCCAGCATCACAACACCCAGTAGTGTTAAATTTATACTCTAACCCACCATTACCTAACTTAACCTATTCGCTGACCGAAAAACAAAAATAACTCTTCCTTCCTTACCTACATCCTCCAACTTATATATATTTTAGCCTGATACACCAATAATATATTATACTACCGATCCACAGAATCGTACCGCGGACCCCCAATTATTCTTATCTTCACCACCGTCTCTAACCGAAGCTAATTTCCCAAGGCATATCAAAGTAATAATCGAAAGTTAAACCTACTTAGATCTCTGATCGACTGCTACTATAGTCAATCCTTAAACAATGTTTTAAAACAGACATCAACTTAAACGTTACGGGTTCTATTAATATAAAATATGGTTAAAAGCCTTAAAATCACAAGCTGCAGATAAAACTCTACCTTCTACATCCATTTCATGAAAATAAAATACAAGCCTTACTTTCTTCTCCACCCCTTCAATCTCAATATGTTGATGGAAATGAGTTAACTTAGATGACGCACAAAATACGCTAATTGAAAAATCATCTCTCCACAAAAATATTAAAATAAGGATCGCGTATCTACTCTTGAACAATATTGATCATCAATCAAAATTTCAAATTATTTTATGACTAACAACCCGCTCATCAAACAAATATTTTAACTAGGGGACTACAGTCGGGATAGCACTCTTAAGAAGCGACTACTATAATGCTGATCCAAACCTACCAATAACAATGGTACTAGAATCTACTCCAACCCCGCGCTCTAACCTTTTGGATCACTATCCAAGTGGTCACCCCGATCAAAAACGCTAATATTATCTTCATACCGCTGCTCAAAAGTCGTCTTAACCGCTAAATTCCAACAAAACGACAGCTACCCAGTTAACCGAGCATCTCAACTCTCCATCATCTTTTCCTCAACCATAGTCGGATCATAATTTTAGAATTCTTCCATCCAGACAGCGACGTGTAATAATTCACCACCACTCGTAACCAGTCATACCAATCTTCTACATCTATACCTCTACGACTATGAAAACATGTAAAAACATAACCCAAAACGTTACAACTAAAGACTAATTTTTAATTTAAAAACCGCCACCCTAACCCAAAATTCCCGATCACCCGATCCCCACTCACAGTACATAACCCCAACTGACTAAATACTGTCGTACCTTCCGTACCATATATAGGTAATAAAAAATCTCAATGATTAATGGCATGCCCTTCTAGATTCAGGCTTAAATTGAACTGAGTCTTCCCATAACTACCCAACCAATCCTCAACCTAGGAAGTCACCACCCTACTTCCCATTAATACCGCTTATTGCAAAAAATACTCGTTGAAGTTGGTAGAGTTAAACTGAACTAAACTAACTGATTAACGGCCATACAAACCATTAAAATTCTAGCTACAAATATCGACGTCAGATCTTAATTCCATAACAACCATGGCAACGCCACCACTTTTACTCCCAAGATATCTTTATTTGAACACTTAATTACGATACTTTAATTTAACTTAATCCCAAAGTTAAGCGCGTAAGAACAGAACGACAGAAACATCGGCGCTACAACTTCGAAAATAATACCTAACTTCAAGAATTTAAAACACTTATTTTTTATACACGAGTACACAAAAAAATAGTCACTAAATTTGAACTCTCTGTTATACTATCTCCTGTTCGAATTTGAGTATGGGAGGGTTTATATGGAAACCGATGCAACTAAACAAAGCAAATCCACAACTTCGCCTGCTCTACACGATCTAATCAAAGTATATTCTGAACTTCAGCAGGATTGCCTAGAAAGTCTCAATCTTGAAATTATTAAAAAATCCCCTGAAGATTTTTTTAACCTCATAAAGGAAATTAGGCAAGGAACAGCCGAAACCGAACATTTTTTAACTGTGACCCAGATGGAAAATGTAATGCTACAGCTTCAAGAGAACCAAAAAAGCCTAAATCTAAAGCTATTGTGCAATGAAATCCTAAAAATTAATGAGGCTAATTTGATAGATAAAAAAAAAATCGAATACCGCGAAAAAGGAATCAAGCTAAGGAAATACCGGCTCTTTCCCAGGACTATTGTGACAATGATAGGCAAGCTACCATTCACGCGAATGGGCTTAATCTCCTCGTCCTCAACTGACGCCGAAAAACTAAAAGAACTAACAAGTAAAAAAATAATTTTCCCTCTTGATGAAGCCCTTGGTTTAGATGTACTCCCGTTTAAAATAACCGTTCAAGTCATGCTGAAAATAGCGTATTGGGTACAAGAGTCAACCTCTTATGCGACGGCTAAAAAAGCCTTAACCCACAACACATCCATAAACGTAAACGAAGAAACCATACGAGCCGTGACCAATACCGTGGGGAAGCTGGTATTCAGAAACGATGAAGCCACAGCCGAGAAAGTTTATAACTGCCTAAATTCTGGAAAATTATCATTTCCGAAGATCAAAAATAACCATACGCTGTACCTTAAAGTCGACGAAGCCCTGCTACACACTAGACAAAAAGACGAAGAGGGATTAACTTGGAAGGAAAATAAACTCGGTATGGCTTTCTCTACTGAATTCTTTACCTACAATCACGATAATAATGGTAAGAGGTGCCCCCAAGTTGGTAAAAGGGAATACATAATGCTCCTCGGAGATACCAACGCTTTCAAAAAACACATGTTCGCTTTGGCTCTTCGCAATGGTTACGGAACCTATCGACACACCGTTCTGTTAAGCGATGGGGCTGCTTGGATCCGAAACATGAAGGAAGAATTGTTCCCGGATGCTCAACAAATCCTCGATTTCTTTCACTTACGAAAAAACGCCTTAATTTTTGCTAAGGCCATATTTAGCAACGATGAATCTAAGTACCGCCCTTGGACCGATAGACTATGTGAACTCGTAAAGACCAGCAGAATCGCAGAAGCCTTAAGCAAAATAAGAAACCTTAATAAACGTCAGCTAGTTAAGAGTAAGTTCGACCTAACTAGATACTTAGAGAACAACAAAGACAACATCGATTATGCTTCGTATTTAAAAAAAGGTTGGATTATCAGCAACGACACTATTGAAAGCGGGAACAGAATCGCCCTCCAACAACGTTTAAATCAACCTGGGATGCGTTGGAATATTGAAAGTGGTCAGTACATTCTAACCTTAATATCTAAAGCCAAAAGTGGACTTTGGAAACAAGATGTTGAAGAAGCTCTCTTTAAGTATTACAACCTTGAAAGAAGTATCTGAATTAAAAAATAAAAGGTGCTTCTTTTTGTGTATCTTTTATCCACTCCCGGTCGTCCTACGGCTAGATACTTTGTGCTATAATATTTAATTTTTTAACTTGCTTAATTTTTTATAAATCTAGATAAAATTTATCTATTAGTGTGAACGGGAAGCTCAAAAAAAATAATTCGCCTACTTCAAAGTTTCAGGCCGAAATAAGAACAAAAAATCTAATAGGCTAATTTTTAGATATGAGGTAAAGCTTTATGAACATTCTTCTCTTGGGCGCTCAGGGGCAGTTAGGCTGGGAACTTGGCGCCAGCCTTTCCACTCTGGGTTCAGTTATTCATTACGGACGAGGCGAAGCCGACTTTACCAACCTGGAAAAGCTAGAAGAACTAGTAAGATTAGCTAAACCTCGAGTCATTATCAACGCCGCCGCCCATACTAAGGTTGATCAGGCTGAAACCGAACCTCTCGTGGCCCACCTAATCAACGCTAAGGCTCCGGCACTACTAGCCAAGCTAGCCCGAGAACTATCAGCCTGGCTAATCCATTATTCTACAGATTATGTATTCGACGGCCTCAAAAACGACCCCTATACCGAAGAAGACATCCCAACCCCCTTAAATGTTTACGGCCACAATAAACTTGACGGCGACAAGGCCATTCTGGTCTCCGGCTGCCGCCACCTCATCTTTCGTACCAGTTGGGTCTTTTCTTTTCAAAGCTGCAATTTCGCCAAAAATATTCTGGAATTGGCCAAAAAAGAAACCTCTTTCTCCGTGGTAGCCGATCAATACGGCAGTCCCACTGGAGTGGAACTTTTATCCAGCGCCACAGCTCTAGCCCTGCACCAAGCCCTGCACTCAGAAAAGGACCTCTCGGGACTTTACAACCTGGTGGCCGCGGGCGAAACCAACTGGCATGGTTATGCCCTCTATCTGATACGGCGGGCCCTAGAAATAGGCTGGGTTCTAGCAGCCAGCCCGGAAAGAATATATCCCCAGGAAAGCAGTAAAATCCAACCGCCACAAATAGCCCAGCGACCCGCTAATTCCCGCCTCAACACCGCCAAGTTTACCTCTGTCTTCGGCCTCACCCCACCCCCTTGGCAATATTACGTCGACCGGGTATTGTGGTCCTGGAGCCGCTTCAGAAATATCGAAATGTCACCCCCAGCTCCACCAAACAAGATTATCGACCTTAAATTTATACCTCCCCTGAACTACCAACCGATCCACCGGTAATTTGCCCTATCGAATCAAATATGATATAAAAAAATTAGATTCAACATAGGAACGGCGATGAAATTCTGTGATTATTTAAAAACTTTCTGGACCGCTCTAGGCTTTTTGAGTTTAGCGCCCGTTGGGCGCCGCAAACCTCTATCGCCGGATGAATTAGGCCGCCTGCCTGCCTTTTTTCCAATGATAGGGCTAGTTTTTGGAACGGGTATGTTCATTATCTGGCAGGTAGGCACCACCCTAGCTCTGCAACCGGATCTCACGGCTCTGTTGGTAGTCGTCTTTCTAGTCGTGATTAACCGGAGTTTTCATCTCGACGGTCTAGCCGACACCGCTGACGCCCTCTTTTCCCATAAACCCCTAGCCCAGAAATTGCTTATTCTTAAAGATAGCCACCAGGGCACTTTCGGCGTGCTGGCTATTGTATTAGATATAATGATTAAAACTCAGCTAGCAGTCTGTCTTGGCATCGCCACGCCCTGGGCTCTAATTCTTTGGCCTGTCTGGGGTCGCCTGGGGGTCTCGGTGATATCGGTGCGTAGCAACTATGTAGGAACCGAAAATGGCCTAGGCCGCTGGTTAGTGGAAAAATCAAGCCCACGGGAACTTTATATAGCCACGCTCTTCGGTCTGATTTTCAACCTGTTTTTTGGAATCGCCGCTTTTCTAACTACTCTGGCCGCCGGGGTTTTCGGGCTGTTTCTAGTCTGGCTCTGGCGCCGAGCTCTAGGCGGAGTGACGGGTGATCTCTTAGGGGCTAGCGTAGAATTAACTGAAATATTTTCTGCTTTTATCTTTTACTTATTAAAAATTTATTCATCGGGAGTTTCTACCATATGACCAACATTGTGACCCTAGGGGTGGACGGCACATTCATCACCCCCGAAAAACCCACCCTACCCGTTATCGTCGGCGACGGCATCGGACCGGACCTATGGAGGGCGACTCGCCCTGTTTTAGAGGCCGCCATAGACCGGAGTGGTCATGCGCCGGTAACCTGGTTGGAAGTTCCAGCCGGCCTTAAGGCCAAAGAAGAAAGGGGTAGTTTTCTACCGCCCGAAACCCTGGACGCCTTACGTGAACACCGCATCAGCCTTAAAGGTCCCTTAAACACCCCAGTGGGTGAAGGCGTTCGCAGCCTTAACGTGGCCATCCGACGAGAACTAGATTTATACGCCTGCCTTCGTCCAGTCAAATGGATTCCCGGTAGCCCTAGCCCAGTCCGACATCCGGAAAAAATGGACATGATAATTTTTCGAGAAAATACTGAAGATGTTTACGCCGGGCTAGAATGGCCAGCCGCCAGTCCTGAAACCAATCAGCTTATAAATTTCGCCAGAGAAAAACTTGGTGCCACTATCCGCCCCCACAGCGCGGTGGGCCTCAAACCTATGAGCGAATTCAGCTCTAAGCGCCTCATCCGCCTGGCTCTGAAATGGGCCCTAGCTAAAAAAGCCCCAAACCTAACCTTAGTGCACAAAGGCAACATCATGAAATTCACCGAAGGTGCTTTCCGAACCTGGGGTTATGAGCTGGCCCGGGATGAATTCGGTAACCAGACTATACCCGAAAGCGAAGCCACCGCCGCTTCATCCAAACTCATCATCAAAGACCGCATCGCCGACAACATGTTTATGCAGACTCTTCTGAGACCGGATGAGTATTCAGTTCTGGCCATGCCTAATCTGAACGGCGACTATCTCTCCGACGCCCTAGCTGCTCAGATCGGAGGGCTAGGACTAGCCCCCGGTGCCAATGTGGGCGACGGCCTAGCCATTTTCGAGGCCACTCACGGCACCGCCCCAAGGTATGCTGGTCAGGATAAAGCCAACCCTGGTTCCCTCATTCTTTCCGGTGCCCTAATGTTGGAATTTCTAGGCTGGGGCGAGGCCGCTGACCTAGTACGGGTCGCTGTCGCCGAAACCATCGGCACTAAAATCGTCACATATGATCTGGCCCGCCAGATGGAAAATATAACTCCAGTTTCCACTACGACCTTTGGACAAGCGGTCACAGAACGGATTAGAAAGAAAAATTAAAATGAACCTAGTTCAAAAAATCATAACCGCCCACCTTAAAGCCGGCGAAATGACCCCGGGCCGGGAGATTGGCCTAGCCATTGATCAAACTTTGGTTCACGACGCTACCGGGCAAATGGCCCTGCTCCAGTTTGAGGCCCTGGGATTTTCCCGAATTAAAACTATCCGTTCTCTAATTTACACCGACCACAATATTTTGCAGGTTGGTTTTGAAAACGCCGACGACCACGCTTTCCTAGCTTCGGCTGCCCGTAAATTCGGGCTTTACTACTCCAAAACTGGCAACGGTATCTGCCACCAATTAAACCTAGAACGCTTCGCTATCCCCGGCCAGACCCTTTTAGGGGCCGATAGCCATACCACCACTGGCGGTGCAGTGGGAGAGCTGGCCATCGGGGCCGGCGGCCTAGATGTGGCCGTGGCTATGGGTGGACTCCCGTTTTTCCTACCCCTACCGGAAATTATGAAAATAGAGATCTCCGGCCGCCTGGCCCCGTGGGTCACAGCCAAAGATGTAGCTCTAAAAATTTTAAACCGCCTATCCGTTTCCGGCGGACGAAGTCGAATTCTGGAATTCACAGGCGAAGGACTAAAAAACCTGTCGGTAACCGAAAGGGCCACTATTGCTAACATGAGCATTGAAACCGGGGCCATTACCGCTATTTTCCCTTCCGATGAAAATACCCGAGATTTTTTCCGACGCCAAGGTCGAGAGAGCGATTACCAACCTCTGGCGGCCGACCTGGAGGCCGTTTATGATAAAGAAATAAGTCTGGACCTAACCGACTTAGAACCTCTGATCGCCGTACCCCATTCGCCGGATAATGTCAAAAAAGTTTCTGAACTAGCCGGACTTAAGGTAGATCAAATTGCCATCGGCTCCTGCACCAACTCCTCCTTTCAAGACTTGATGACCGTGGCTGCCATTTTGAAGGGCCGAAAAATCCCAACTCACCTAAGCCTGGTCATTGCCCCCGGCTCTCGCCAGGTTTTGTCAGAACTGGCTAAACGAGGTGCCCTGGCCGACCTTATCGCCGCCGGGGCTAGAATTATGGAAGTAGCCTGCGGTTTTTGCAACGGCGTCGGCCAAGCCCCTAAAACTAAAGGAGTGAGTCTCAGGACTTCCAACCGCAACTTTCCCGGCCGAAGCGGCACTAAAACCGCCGAACTTTTCCTGGCCAGCCCCCAAACGGCCGCAGTCAGCGCCCTCAACGGCTTCATCACCGACCCCCGGACTTTCGGCCCTCCCATCATCATCTCTTTACCAGCGCGCTTCGAACTGGACGACGCCCTCTTCGTGCCCCCAGTCCCAGCCGAAAAAACCGAAGCTATAATTATTGAACGTGGCCCCAATATTAAACCCCTACCTTGCTTTGACCCCTTAAGCGATACTCTGGAAGGTGAAGTGATGCTAGTTTTGGGCGATAATATCACCACCGACGATATTTTGCCGGCTGGGGCCCACATTCTGGCCTTACGCTCCAACATACCAGCTATTGCTAACTACATCTTCTCCAACCTCGACCCCACTTACCCCGCCCGCCAGAAGGTAACCGGGCCCGGGTTCGTCGTAAGCGGGCGGAATTACGGTCAGGGTTCTAGCCGAGAACACGCCGCTCTAGCCCCCCGCTATCTCGGCCTGAGAGCAGTTTTGGCTGAAAGTTTCGCCCGCATCTGCAAAGCTAATTTAGTCAACTTTGGTATTCTACCCCTGGAATTTACCGACCCTGCTGCCCGTTGGGACATCCACCCCGGCCAGAGACTGGCCCTAACCGAATTGGATAAACTGGCCGCCGGCTCAACTCTAACCGTTAAAAATCTAACTACCGGGACCCCTTTCAAAGTAAAATTGGATTTATCCGAGCGGCAGGTTAGCATTGTTAAAGCCGGGGGGCTTCTAGCTCAAGCCGCCAAAAACCACCTGATCTAAGACACGAGCGACAGAGAGGAAATTCATATGTCTACAGCTTTTATTTTTCCTGGTCAAGGCGGGCAATTTATCGGTCAGGGTTGCGCCTGGCTGGAAACAAATCCCGAACTAAAAGAAATACTGACTCTAGCCGACAAGGTCTCCGGCCGGCCCATCACCCGGCTGTGCCTGGAAGGGCCGCTGGATGAACTATCCCGTACGGCCAATCTACAGCCAGCTATTTTAGCCGTAAGTCTAATGGGTCTGCGGCTAATGAAGGCGCAGCAAAAACCAGATTTTACCTGCGGTCACTCTCTAGGCGAATTCGGTGCCCTCTGCGCGGCCGAGGTGCTGGACGAAAAAACTGCTCTAACCCTAGTCAGCCACCGGGCCGTACTAATGGATGAGGCGGCTCGAAAGAACCCCGGAGCCATGCTGGCTGTTATCGGCCTTACGCCGGAAGTTTTAGAAGGTATCTGCGAACTAGCCCGTAACGAGGGTCCGGTGGGCCTAGCCAACTTCAATACCCCGGATCAGATTGTTATTTCAGGAAGCATCCGAGCTATAAGTGCAGCAGGTAAATATGTCAAAATGAAGAACGGTCACGTCATACCTCTACCCCTTTCTGGGGCTTTCCACAGCGAACTAATGACCGAAGCGGCCGAAAAATTTGCCACAGAATTAGCCTCCCTGGACTTTCACCCCCCCGTCTGTCGAGTAGCGCCCAACGCTACCGGTGAACCCACCGTCGATCCGATTGAGATTAAGGCCCGCCTGCTCAGCCAAATTACTTCGCCCGTCCTCTGGACCAAGACGATACAAAACCTAGCTCGAGCCGGGGTTACCGACTTTCTAGAAGTCTGGCCCAAACCCTATCTAACCAATATAGTAAAAAAATGTCTACCTCAAAAGGCCACTTTCAATGTAAAAGCCTGGGCATAACATAAGTTAGAAACTTAACCTTATTCGCGTTTTAACTAAGTTAAAATAGAGTTTTTCCACTTCTCGGCCGCTGCTGCTCTAATTGGTTACCTAGCTTTGCTTCTAGCTAGAAATGCTGCTCCTCTCTTCAGCATCTTTTCGAAACTAACCGGGATCTGGTGGTAGTGACCCCTAGTTTATATACCTGCCGCTGGCCTGTTTCTGAATCAATTTCATAAAAAATAATGGGGCGAGTACTTAGGACAGCGGCGTTCAACAAATGGTAGCCGTTATCCAGACAGCTAAAAATCGGCTCTCATCTCCTAGTTCATTAATCTACACCTAACGACGGCCAATTTTCCTACCCTCGTTTTCAACTTAAATTCCAGTTTCGTAATGATTCTATAAGACTTCATTATCTAATTAGGGACCGGCCTTATGCTTTTCTTCCTATATTTTCTGTCTCTTGAAGATACTGTTAAGCGTCGTCTAATGCTCCTCCCCAGCGACGCGGCGTCGAGTCTAACGGCGGCTTTCGATCTAGCTCTGGTCACCGTCATCAATGCTCTAGTGGGCGATTTTTCCCTCTAACTGATCATCAGGGCAGGCTACCAACTGTCCGCCGCTGGGCTATCCCCTTAAACGATAAACAACCTTACCTTTCCATCGCTCTTTGCGCCCTAGAGATAGTCGTTCTGGACCTAGGCACCTCCATCTTTAGCGGCAGGACTGATATCTCACCTGTCTCATGCTCCATTTAGAAAGTCCAGGTCACATGATATTATCTGCCTTTAAAGTTTACCACTCTGATTATTACCTACTGACCTCAACTATATTCCCAGAAGCCTTTTCACCCCTACCTTTCTCTAAGCTCCGGAGTAGCTAATTAGCTTCTGATGCTAACTAACCCAGAATAACATAACGAAATCATAGCTATCAATCTGGTCACAGTTCTGACCGTGGCCAACCCCGCACCCCCCCTGGGACCCCCGCCGCCTTTATTATTATGGGAGTGACCACGGCCAGCTACACCTTCATTTTAACCATCCTAACCTCAACCATAGTCGCCACTAATCCCTCCACTAGTCTTTTCTAAATTTACTTTAACAATAAACTGGCGTTAGCTAGCCTAAGTGAGCTACCTCCGCAATTTAAAGAATTATCTGAAATATGAATACAAGCCAACCGTCAACAGAGCGGGCGCTACTGAGGATATATTTTTTGATTTCGTTTATTTTATACGGTATACTAATTACATAATTAAAGGAAAGGTTTTCTAATGGAGGTTGTAAAAATAGAAATAATATCTCTTAGAGAATTCACAATTCCTTTTGAAATTTGTGAAACATTGGGCCTAAATAATAGAGGTACAATTTAGTTTATTAAAGATAATAATAGCCGCATAATAATGAAGAATACCAAAATATCCGCTTTCAAGAAAGCTTAAGAAGTATTTAAAAGTGTTAAGGATGAACTTGTGACTAAGATTAAAGAGAATACAGTTTAACTAATTGAAAAAATTCGTTAAAAATATAGGCCAAACAAATATACTCTTCATAATTAATACCAATCAATGCCCTTATCTACGTACTATTATTTCTTACCTCCAAATATGAAATATCTTATAAAAAATTACACCAGAATATCATCTTGTATCGGCGTCATATATAGTTAATGAGTTATTAACGATGGTCAATCATAAAATTAAACAACACCTACCCAACGTAATAAGATTATCAAAATATTTACTGTATAAACGAATTGCTGTTCCAAAAGAGTAAAAAACAGGCCTTTTTAAAATCTGTAATAATTAAAGCCCTCTAATGCTATATCAGCTATTATTAAAAATATTAATGTGTTAGTTACCAGTAACAGAGACTTTAATAATTTGGACTTAACTAGGTCAACCATTGTCAATCCAGCAAAATTTATTAACTACTATTGCTAGCCAACCTTATCAGGATCATTTTTACCCTTTAACCAACCCCTATAGGAGCCCATACCGCCATGCCTGACAATAAAGTGCTAATCATTGATTATGGCTCGCAGGTCACCCAACTCATTGCCCGGCGAGTGCGGGAGGCTGGAGTCTATTCAGAAGTGCTACCGTCCTGGACCACCGCCCAAGAAATAAAGAGCCGCGACCCGGGGGCGATTATTCTTTCAGGCGGCCCGGCCAGCGTTACAGACCCGGGGGCCCCGGGTCTGAATCCAACGGTGCTGGAACTCGGAGTACCGATCTTAGGCATCTGTTACGGTCTCCAACTACTAACCCACCACCTAGGCGGCCGCCTAGCCAGATCCGAAGATCGGGAATACGGTCCGACTCAACTAGAAATAACCGCCCCCAGCCCCCTGTGGAAGGATTTGCCCCGCTTCGCCCGGGTCTGGATGTCTCACGGCGACAAAGTAGATATGCCTCCGCCCGGCTTTACGGTGACGGCAACTACCCCGAACTTAGCTGTGGCCGCCCTAGCCTGTGAGGCTCGCCGCCTTTACGGCGTACAATTTCACCCGGAGGTTCATCATACGAAAATCGGCCCCGGACTTATCCGCAACTTTCTGAACCTAGCCGGTCTGAAGGCAGATTGGAACATGACCTCTTTCGTAAAACACACTCTAGTCAACCTAAAAACTAAGATCGGGAATGGTCAAGTTATCTGCGGACTTTCCGGCGGCATTGATTCCACCGTAACGGCAATATTGCTTCACCAAGCTATCGGTAAACAACTTCACTGTCTATTTGTGGATAACGGTCTTTTACGCCAAGGTGAAACAGACGAAGTGCGAAAATTGGCCGACCATTTTAGGCTGGACTTCACCGTAGCCGCTGCCGCCAAACTTTTTCTGAATCGTCTGAAGGAAGTCGTAGATCCAGAGCAAAAACGTAAAATTATCGGCCGTACTTTTATAGAAGTTTTTGAAGCTGAAGCAGCCCAATTCGGCCAAGTGGATTTTCTGGCCCAGGGTACCCTTTACCCCGACGTCATCGAATCCGTCTCCCCACAGGGGCCGGCAGCGGTCATTAAAAGCCACCACAATGTGGGAGGACTTCCGGACGACATGAATCTAACCCTAATCGAACCATTACGAGATCTATTCAAAGATGAAGTCCGAGCCGTGGCCGCCGAATTGGACCTGCCAGAAAATTTTATTTGGCGCCAGCCCTTCCCCGGCCCGGGCCTGGCCATTCGAGTTATCGGTGCAGTGGATGACGAACGGCTAACTATTCTACGCCAGGCCGATGTTATCGTACAACAGGAACTAAAAGAAACTGGTCTGTACCGTCACATCTGGCAGGGTTTCGCTGTACTGCTACCTCTCAAAACCGTCGGCGTCATGGGCGACGGCCGCACCTATGAAAATATAGTGGCCATTCGGGCCGTAGAAAGCGTTGATGCCATGACCGCCGATTGGGCCCGTCTCCCCTACGACTTTCTGGCCACCCTTTCCCGGCGTATTATCAATGAAGTCCAAGGCGTCAATCGCGTTGTCTACGATATTTCCTCTAAACCCCCCAGTACTATTGAGTGGGAATAATTAGATAAAATACTGAAGCGGCGTCTATTCCCATTTTAGGACTCCCAAGCTATCATAAAAAGTGTTATTTTAATACGAACGTAAAAAAAAGAAAATTATCACGAAATACAGATGCCAACTGCATCAGTTTAATATACACTATATAATCATTCCTTAAAAAGTATTTAAATCAGATATTAACTCAAATATTACGGGTTCTATTGGCATAAAATGCAGTCAAAAGTCTAAAAATTACTAAAAGCAAATAAAGCTTTATCCCTAATATCTACTTCATAAAGTTGGAAATGGCGGTAGCCATTAAATTATTGATCTCATCCCCCAAAGTTTCTTTCAGAAAATTTCGAAACCTTCAAAACTATGGTTTAAAATATCCGCTAACTATTCTTAAAGAACAAATAACATGCCTGTATCCGAATCCTATGGGTACCATTAATAACTCTGCTGACAAGCAAGAAATATTAGTGTATACTATTTATTATATTAGTTTTTAACAGCTCTATTTGTATTTTAGCTGTAATTTTTTCTTATATACTAAATAACGTGACTATCTATATTAGAGCGTAGCACAATTTACTTATTATATTTCTTAAAAAATTTATAACTAAAGAAATCCCAAAAATTACACCTTTTTATAACGGGCCCTTGCTACTGAGTGATTCTCACTCATTCTTTCCGAAGGGAAGACCCAATGGCGCTGCAAAAGAACTATCAAATGGGTATTGAGTATATGTTAATTTAAATATTCCTTAACTAGTCAATGTAATTAGCGACCTGTGTTCTTACTGCGGTATTAAGTTATACGCCAGATGATGTAAATATAACTTTTATACAAAAAAAGAATATTGAATACCGAGATGTTTAATAAAGTATCAATTTTTGCGAGTAAAATTATTTAACAATGGGTTAGGACCTATCTACGCGAGACACATCCTGATCGGAGCAACCCTTATATTTTAATGCATTATTCTGATGTATACTTTTTGAAAAATAATAGTGTAAGTATCGATCTGTTGGAGAGCCTTATATCAAAGAAAACGTTACAATATACTCATAATAAATTTCGTAACTATTAAATGGATATTAGCAAAATAAATAATTCCGAAAATAATACTTAAAACCTTTTCAAAATAAGATTAATTTTGAAATTGACGATACTCTGTAAACATAGCTAAACTAATGATCTTTCGCTACAACAATGATATATACTTCCTATCTAATAAGATTATTAACAACACTGTTATAGTGAATTAAATTTGTTTTTAAATAATTATATTGAAAATATCGGATACTTTTAGTTAGGGTACGTTTATAAGTTGTTTACTAGAAAATTCAATGTTGCCATTATTTGTGGTTTAGTTGATTATAATAAAAAGTAAACTAGATCACTTTGTGAGCGTAGAAAAATATTTATTTACTAACTGACAAACAAAAGAGCTATACGATATAGATATTAAGCGTTACGACATAACCTACATCGCATTTTCAGAATGAAAAGACTCGATAGCTTTGCTTAACATTTATCACCGCGTATTATTATTGTCCGTGCCTGTGATATTCAGTGATACTGATATGGAACTACCCGATACCTACAAGATATGAGAGAAAATTCAAATACAATACCCTGAGCGAAAGTTTATTTGTACCAAAATTGAAAGCTCCGCTCTCAAAGATTAGCGCCGTTTTACCCCGCCATTACGAACTGTTCAGTGATATTACACTATTTACAAAAATACACCTGCACTTATACTCTTGAAAGATAACATCCATAAACCCGCTATAAGAGTAATAACTTTTCTTGGTGTTAGCAGCAATAAAAGTTATAACTATACCTTTTACAACGGTTCTGTTAGCTAGATAAAAAACATCTCGCAACTTAATCGTATGTCGATATTAAACTGGGGGTCACACGAGCTATATCTATATATTTTTACCGATGATTTTTCAGTGAGCTGCACATATAAAAAAGACATTCACCATATCGGGAGCATCATATGTCTTAAATCTTCAACGCGATATATATGATTTACCGAAAATTGAGTCTTCTAATAACTTGAGCCGAGTAAACCATCCGTTTTATAATTCTGGATAAAACCGTTACTCAAGGATCCTATTTTTAAACTGGGTGTAACTAATCAGAGCGGATCTAAACGACTATTGCCACTTACACACTCCCTCTTTCTATTTCTGCGTCAAGCTATTAAACTTTTCCCATACAAAGCAAGTATGTCCCTCGCCACCCAAATTATATCCCTTCTCCTACAAAAAAATACAAGACGTAAATGGTTACGAGTAAAGATAGCGATACTTTCTACTCACTTCGCTAAAATCAGAATTTTAACACGAGAACTTCAATACAAGACTTACCATAAAATAATTATCTAAACTGAGTTTCTATCGATTTTTCCACTATAATATACTAAAATTATTATTAAAGAATCTATTTATTTACAATGTATCTACCCATTTAGATAATATTTTATTATTAGTTTATATCAGATATTATGTTATTATTAGGAAGAATTTAACAAATTAGATTTTTTATTCAATAAAAAAGCTATTTAAAAGTAAATCTACACTCTACTTTTAATATTTTATGAAGAAACAGCCTTTCAATAAACCGCACCTTATGTGTTTTTTTAATTTAATTTATTTTTATTAACATATTGAAATTAAAAAATAGAGAAAGATTTTAAAGCTTCTGTTTTATTGCATAAAGAAAAAATACTTAAGAAAGAAGTTCCCTTTGACACTACCGTTCAAGAAAAAAATAGTATCTTTCTAACTAATTTTAATTTGAAACAACCGTATTTTACGCTAATATAACACGCAATGCTTGAGTTAATACTTGTTTTAAATACCTTCTATGCCGAAGGCGGATACTGTCCTTTGACCCAATATGGGTACAGCCGCAGCAAAAAGCATGGTAACTGGTAAATTAATTATAGACTTCTGACCGATAAACGCAGGCACCCAATATTCATAAAAACTTGGCCTGAAAACACTTCCGATACTATAAATTTTTTGTCGACCGTAGAAAAAACTCGTCATGCTTTTGGGCTGGAAACAATAGTTATAGTTAGTAATCAGGAGATATTAAATTTTAAAATATTGAAATTATGAAAGCTGAAAAAAATATTAACTGGATTACCACTTTACGCTCAACTTCAATTCAAGAATTAATTAAAAGTGGAAACCTGCAACTAAATCTCTTTAGCAAAAAAATTATACGATTTTAATGCTCCAAGCGCTTTCCCGGGGGAACGCCTGCTTACTTATTGTAGCCTCTTTCTAGCCAATAAACGTCTTCACACCTACAAAGAACTTTTGAATAGCACTGAGAAAAATCTGAAAAAATCCATAACCGTGTAGAGGCTGGACGTTTACGGAGACAAAATGCAATAAGTTTTACCGTTAACCAGGTTATAAATAAATACCTCCCGAAAAAACACTTCGATCTTAAAATTGAAGATGACATTTTCCTCTTTACGCGAAAGAATAAAAACATTATCACAAAATCCATTCTTTAATGATATCTATATTATTAGAACCTCGATTGTACCATAAAAAATGAATACCAAAGACTACAATCGCAATTATAAAAAATTATCCTAAGTGGAACGAGCCTTCCATACCATGAAAAGCATCAGCGAAAAAATCACCCCAATTTATCACTCTACAGAATCGAAAGCTCGGGCGTATTTATTTTTGTGCATATTAATCTACTATTTTAAATGGCACCTGCGTGAGGTCTGGATTAAATTAACTTTTACCTATTGAAGAATTAATTCGAAAAGAAACCCATACTCTCGTAGTGCCAACGCAAAGCTTAGACAGCACCAATCAAAAAGTAACAAAGAGAATAACGAAGGATGGATTCCCCGTTCTTACCTTCGCCGGTATTTTAACCAAATCTTGCCACCATTAACTTTAATATATATAAAACAAGCTGCAACGCACAGAATAACACCAAAAAACTTTCTACTTTCAACATCATCACCCAGGCTTCACTCTATCAATAAAAAGCCCCCAAACCGATTCAATCTATAAATCCTACCCAGTAACCTACCTACTATTGTTTGATAATCAATTAAAAATACATTTAAATAAATATGCTATGTTGTAGAAATTCAGATCGAAAAATAAGCCGAAAAAAAAGTTGACTCTTTTATTGTACAAGTATATTATACATAATCGTAATTTAGGTTAATTTAGTATAAAAGGTTAAAATTAAAAGCTCAGAATTATGCTTAAGGATTTTTACCAGGAAGAATTGGGTACTCTAAGGGAAATAACGGTTGAATTTGCCAGAACCTACCCAGCCCTGGCCCCAATACTGAGGGCCCAAGGCGCCGACTCGGATGTAGAACAACTACTGGAAGAGGTGACTTTTTTATCTAGCCTGGTTCGTCAGCGGCTAGCCGAAAGCTTTCCTGACCTCATTCAGTCTTTGCTGCAAATTTTCTATCCCCATCTTTTGCACCCTATGCCTTCCTATACCCTAATGCGTTTCAAGTCGGTGCAAAGTTTTACGGGAACCGTCCGTCTACCTAAGGTCTCCGAAGTAGCCTCTATTCCGGCATCAACATTAAATTGATAAACAATGAAATGACTGACAATGAACAATAAAAAAATTATGCTAGGCGTAATGCTAATTTGGCTAGCAGGAGTTATCTTTATCGTGCAAGGCATCAGTGAAACCCCATTGCCACCCACCCTACTTGGGGTAGTGACAGCGGCTTCACCTCCGCCTTCGGCCTCGACAGTGACGGAGATACCGCTTAATGAATTACAGGATTTTTTAACCTGCCGAAACGGCCAGACTGCCGGCCAGGGTACCTTTCAGAACTGGCATAGCTATTATGACGACCAGGGTCGCTATGTTGTCCTAATCCATTTTGAAGGCCACCTAGGAGACTATACCCCCCACCTCCTCGATTTGGCGGCGACCAGCGTCGTGTATGTGGATTTTCACGGAACCTGGGAATGGTCTCAAGAAAAAATCTTGGAAAAGAACGGACCCGTAAGCCTGGCGCACCTGGGAAAACATAAAGAATTTATTCGCCTGAGCATCAACTTCAATGAAAAAGAAACACCTGCTGCGGTAAGCGTCGAGGTTCTGCACAAAGACCAGGTTCTGGCGTTACGTTTTATCTTTACCAAGAAAAAACCGGATAAAAAATAATCTGAGTAACCCGCCCACCCTCACATGTAGTTAATAAAACTGACCTTAGTAGTAAGGCCGGTAACCCCATACAGGCTTTTATAACCGGTTTATGTATTTTCTAAACCAATAAGTAAATTAGAAAAATTAACGTTTTTAATACAACTTAACATAATTTCAAAACTAAACTACTACTACTCTAAATTATTAGTTACAACCTGATTTCTGATCTACTTAACTCCGATCTATCTTTTAATAGGAATTACCTTTTCTATAACCACCGAACCTTAGGCAACTACTTCCCCACCGCTTCGGTATCATTATTGTTATGCGCTTAAGCTTAAAAAAAATACCAGCTATGCTGGTGGGAAGCGTTCTTTAGCTTTAGCTCTTAAATTAAAGACGCTTCCGAGTGTTAAAATTATGAAGGGTTACCAATCGCATTAAGAAGACATAAAGAGACTGCCCGAATAGACGAGAGCAGCTTAGCACATGCGAAATGGAAATATAAATATCACATAGCCTTTATAGTAATTCTCCTTTTAAGGTTACTTGAGAATAATAAGGTCTAAATTAGTGTATTTGTTATGATGGGACGTTTCATATAATAGCCCTGAGGAACATATTTCGGGAGATAAGAACGTGGTACACGTTAATGAACCAGAGATAAACGAAAAAATAATTTTTGGCACTAAAACTGTTTTGCAATTTCTATTATGATGTTTTGATTAACCAGCAAACGCTGTACCTGATAAAGACTAACAAATTAAATGCCCCCTAAAGCACAATAAGAGTTTCTTTCTTACATTCGAAATTATATTCTAAATTGTGGTTATTGTTTTTTGAGATATTAAAGGCCTTTTTCTATTTTCCATCGATTTCTACAGCACCCAAGAAAACTCTCAATATTATCTTTAGAAGAACTAATATTGCTAATAAAGCTATAGATCAAAAGCTTTGTTTTACCAGTAACGCCTATTACTTCAAGACCAACCTAGTTTACTTTCAAAAATTTTTGTCATCGTGAATCGGAATTTTTCCCAGCCATTTGTATCGATATTTTCTTCGGCTTTTGCCTGGAATAGACTTACACAAAAATAAACTATCCAGCTCAGCTCCAGAAAAAATAATCTTATAAAGCCTTATGATTAGAAAGATTACAAGTAAAGATAAAGTTGAACTCAATCTGCAAAATTTTTTCGCGAAATAGCTGATAGGCATAAAGATCGTCATATAGAAAGATGGAGCACAGTTCTTTGACTTTTGTTGCTTACTTACCCAACTAGCGTAAGGTAACTTTTTATTCGCAATCTTGTTTCTTATCCTCATCTTGCAGAGTTATAAATCATTGAAATCTTCAGGCCCATCCAAATCAATTAAATAGCTATCACCAAATTATTTAAATAACTTCAGGTATTTATCAGATATAAGTTAGAAAGAATATTAAAAAAATACTAAATTAAAATGGTTAGTTGGATTTCCACCCAGCATCTAGCGGATATAATTATCAAAAATAGTTATACATTTTTTAAAATGGTCTATAAATTGGAACGACTATGCAGTCCTTAAAGAATACGTTAAGGAGCTAAAAAAGAAGAACTCCGCATGAAAAAAAATAGAAACTACAACCATGCATATGTCAGACATGTAATAATGGGTATTTTGAACAAAACGCTTGTTCACGCCTTTTCAATCTACTCCTAAAGCAAGAATATATATTTCTCCAAATACCTTATAAATAATATTTTAATATAAATTAATATAAGATTACGTATAATTCAATAAATCTAAAATAAAATATATCAAAATGAAAATCGCTATAGTATTTGTGCTGAAGTACCATAAATAAGTAATCTATAGGAAATTTAAGGACGCTGTGGGCAAAATGCAAACCACTCGCTAAGTAAACGGTCCTAATTCAAAGCCCATAGAAGACGCTGGGCTGGTGCCCAGAATATTGTTGTCAGCTCCCTACTACCCACTAGAACACTGCTCCTAAAGGAGTATTCAGGTCGGTGCGATAATGAAAGCTAGCATTTATACCCACCCTCTTTTTTATCGCCGTGGGACCAGCCCACGAGCACCTCAAAATGCCACCCACCTATAAAGGCGTGCCGTCAAGAATAAAACGTAGATTAACCTCATGCTAAAAAACAGCTTCCTCGTTATTACTAACGCCAAGCCAGATAATACCGTTGATATACACCACCTTTACCTTAGAGCTATCATCTAGCCATCGTTCAGGCTAGGACTAACCTGTCATCTAGTCAATGTAGGTAGTATTATAATTGATAGTTGCTCTCGACTACGCTCCTGGAGATAGTCGTAGCTATGCGACCATCAACTGGCACAGGCGTAAAGGAGAAAGGCCGATTGCTAGACTACCACCGCATACAGATCTACAGTACCGTCGGAATAAAGAGATAACGTAGTTATGACCAAATGCACTACCATGATGGGGCTAGCTAAACTGCTTTCATAACGAACGGTGGCTATACTCTAATAACTGTCTGCGAAATAGAAAATTAGATCAGCGCTGGTCTGGTGATGTAGCTAACGCCGACTTTCTTCACGCCGGGGCTTTTATTCAAGCTATCCATCGACCCCTATTCATCGCCTAATAAATGATATTGAGGTCGCTCTAGCCCGGAGCCGTGTAATTGAAACTGGCATTAGCCGTAACGTAGCCCAGCGGAGTTATAACAGTTTTCTATTCACCTGATAGAGTTCGTTCATACTAAGCACCCAGCATTCCATTTTATCAATAAAATCGTTACCGCCCTCATAGTAATTGATTAAATCATCCATTCCTAGTTAATCGGCCAGCGAATAATAGTCAATGACACTCATATTGTTAGTAGTCGTACTGATGAGCTTACCCGTCGCGTCTATAGGTAAATGTTATAGGAATTACCCCTCAATAACGATGGGTTCGTTATTAACAAACGGCAAACTCTCAAGTATCTTGTATTCTACACGAAGATCATTACCTCACATATCCTAATAGCGAATAGTAAAAGATAGATCGTTAGCCCGGTCGGGGAGGCTGGTAATCAGAGAAGTGTGACTCAAAAAACTGTTGTACAACATACCACCGATTTTATATTCGCTAGTGGTAAAACTCTAAGGCGACTCCCAGGTTTTACCGCCATCCTGCAAGACCCGAAAGAGGACCAGCCGGGCGTAACCATCAACTAGACGGATAACAGCAAGGTAATTTTTATTTTATCGTCGCCGCTATTGCTATTAACTATTTCATAGGTCTAAAGAAATACAATAATGGTACTAGTGGCCGCACTCCAAACAACTGTAGTGTCGGCAGAGATACTATAGGCGTAAACAATATAAATCGATCGAGGTATTATTGCCGGTGATCGCATGGCTGATACGGCTGTGTCACCTACTCCGGTGGCACTATTAACTCCTACTCCGATCACGAATCTTATTTTAATATCATTGTTAACTCGGATCTTCGCCAATATTTTTAAGTTATAGCTCGTACCTTTGATTTGAGCGATATAAATACTGAAAGTATTGGAGTACCAATGGAAACCAACTTCGCCAGCTTAAACGACCTCTATCAGAAAATTCTGACTCTGAGTGGGCAAATCCGGCTGGTTATTAAAGACGAGGTCACTATACTTCTGTACCTAGCCGATTTATTTTAAAGAAATTTCGTAACCAACGATGACCTTTTGGGTCTCCACCTACAGGGAAAGAGACTGGATGCTAACCCACTAACTGAAAAAGATATGGCTTTCGCCTATTTTACTGTCGCTAAGTTGAATAAATAGCTGAAAAAACTGCTCAACCTTGGTGACAATGATAAATTTTTAGTTAGCGCTGTAGATATTTATTACCCCCTGTCTAGCTTTGATATAAATCTAATCTAGGGTTCCTTTAGTACTCTATAGGCTGTTACTAGAGTTAGCCAGTCAGGTGTCAGATACAGACAATATTAGTGTATTATTGTCAATTACCGGAAGGATAGAGCGCGCACACACCACCTTAACCGCCCCGGAAGGGTCAGCGGAAGGCATATTAATACACTACTCCAAGACTATCTAGTTAGTAAGCTAGGCAATACAATAACTTAGCAGCTCTAAGTTTTCGTTGATATTCCTATAGATAATCCGATGTACGATACCATAAATTATACATTCGTCAGGAGGAATTTCATAATTGAATTTTTTACCCACTAATCAAATCTAAAGAGGTTGGCAACCCGGCTGACTAATAAAATACAAAAACCGAGCTAACAGGGGAAAAACAATATTTACCCGACTAAGTGAGAAAACAGAGGCAGAAAGCCTGCTCTTTAGCAGACTTCGCAACGAGAGCGATGGGCCAAGCAGAGAGCCCGGCCATAGGTAATAGTCTAGTAGGAAAAAAGAGTCTATTTTTTACGGGAGGTCAGGTCGACTAAATTGGTTTCCATCTGTTCCAGGTTCTAGCTGACACTAAAGTCCAGGTAGCGACTGCCCCGATCCAGAGGTGGATATCCCCCCCTTTAAACCTAGCAAACCAAAGGTTTTACCCCGCACCACGTTAGCGATTTTGTAACCCACGCCAGGAAGTTTGAGCAGATCTTGAAGATCGCGAGACACCTGGCCCCATATTTAAAAGTGAACGCCTAACTCAGGACGATGAAGTTTTTAGCCTTAAATACGGAGAAAACTACAGGACCAAATCAAAACCTCCATCGCGCCCGAATCAGCGGTGGCTAGAGCAGTCGCATACAAATAACTCTAAAAAAGGACCACGGTGGTCTGATTAATCCAAGTATCGATCCACTGAGCTGAAAGCGCCATAGCCGCCAGAATCTAAAAAAAGATAGCGCGATCTAGGTCGTATTCAACCGCAGGATAATATTTATCAAAAAAATCAACTTTTTACCTCGGGTCATCATAACCCCCTAAGCACCGGGGCTTTCAAAAATTATACGATGGTTAACTAGATTCATGCTTTTAATGTGCCCAGCTAGTATTTTCTGCTCACCAAAA
>LQAA01000088.1 GCA_001577715.1 Candidatus Adiutrix intracellularis
AGGGATGAGTAATAGACGGCGAGGATACGCAAAAATGCACTTCCAGAGCCCCGGCCTTGCGGATCATTGAAACTAAACGGGCGCTAGTGGTACCACGTACCACCGAATCATCCACTAAAATAACCCGACGACCCTTGAGATTAACCAAAATTGGGTTTAACTTTATTTCCACCAGAGCCTGGCGCTGAGCCTTATCAGGCAATATAAAGGCTCGGCCCACATAACGGTTTTTAATAAGCCCCTCACGATAGGGAATGCCGCTTTCAGCGCTGAAACCTAAAGCAGCGGCAATACCAGTATCCGGTACCGGAGCCACTAAATCGGCTTCTCCCCGGAATTCACGAGCTAGCTGCTGACCCAATTGATAACGAGTTTGCCAAACCGACAACCCATCAATAACGCTATCAGGACGGGCAAAATAAATATATTCAAACACACAAGCCGAATGACGGGCCTCAAGGCCAAGGGAGCGACTAATCAATCCATTTTTATCAGCAATTACCATTTCGCCCGGCGCAACATCTCGAATAAATTCGGCCCCCACCGCATCTAAAGCGCAGGATTCAGAAGCCACAATATACCCACCGCCAACCGTCCGCCCCAGACAGAGAGGACGGAAGCCATGGGGGTCGCGGGCGCCGATTAGTTTATCCCCAGTCATAATAACTAGACAGTAGGCTCCCTCTATTTTAGCTAGGGATTGGACGATCTTATCTTCCATAACCGGAGCTTCCGAACGGGCGATAAGATTAAGCATAGCCTCGCTATCAGTACTAGTTTGAAAAATACAACCTTTTTTTTCCAACTCTCGACGGACAAAGCGGGCGTTAGTTAGATTACCGTTGTGAGCTAAACAGACAAAACCACCGGAAAAATAGGCAAAAATAGGCTGGATATTATTGTATAGGTTGGCCCCGAAAGTGGAATAACGAACATGGCCCACCGCTGCGTGGCCGGAAAGGCTCGGCCGGCGCTCACGAAAAGCTTCGCTCATAAGGCCCAGACCCTTAGCTATATCCACATGCAGACCATTGGTCACGGCTAGACCCGCGCTTTCCTGGCCCCGGTGCTGCAAAGCGAAAAGAGCCAGATAGGCCTGCTCGATCACCTCTTCACCTGGAGCGAATAACCCAACAATGCCGCATTCCTCATGCCAGCTAACCATCAGAGGGCCGCCAACCGAGCCAAGCTATTTTGATGCAAATCAGCCAGTTCAGCCAAAGGCACGACCAGAGCCAAGCCGCCCGCCACCAGACGGAAATCTCGGCCGCCTACCACCCCCAGATAGGTTAGAGGCAAAGCGAAACTCCGAGCCAGGGTCTCCAATTCCCCGGAACGATCCGGCCGGACAGAAATTACTACCCGCGACTGACTTTCACCGAATAAAAGAGCCGGTGGACTGACGTCAAGTTCAATTTTCAAATCAACCCCCAGCCCTCCAGCGAGAGCTGACTCAGCCAAAGCTACGGCCAACCCCCCCTCGGCCACGTCATGAGCCGAACGTAAAAGTTTCCGCCCGGCCGCCACCACTAGAAACTGGTTCAAACGCAAAGCCAAGGCCAGATCCAATTCTGGCACCTCACCCTCATCACGGCCGGTCAGTAGATAATGAACCTCACTAGCTCCTAGCTCTTCCCTAGTTTTCCCCACTACAAAAATTAAATCGCCGGAAACCTTAAAATCAACAGTCAGACGGTTTTCAATCTCATCCAAGAGCCCCACCATGCCGATGGTTGGTGTAGGAGGAATGGGACGGCCGTTATATTCGTTGTAAAAACTCACATTGCCTCCAGTAACCGGAATGTCTAGAATCCGGGCGGCTTCAGCTAAACCATCGGTAGCCTGAACAAACTGCCAGTAAATTTCCGGATTTTCGGGATTACCAAAATTGAGACAGTTAGTCAAAGCTAGGGGTCTTGCCCCAACGGCGGCTAGGTTGCGAGCCGCCTCAGCTACGGCAATAGCCCCGCCCAACCTCGGATTTAAATAGACATAGCGGCTATTGCAGTCAACCGTCAAAGCCAGCCCCTTTCGACTACCGCCCGGTAAACGTAATACGGCAGCGTCGCCACCAGGGCGACCAACGGTGTTAAGGCCCACCATATGATCGTATTGTTCATAAATCCAGCGCCGAGAAGCTAAATTGGGTGAGGCCAGAAGGCGCTTAAACAATTCCGCCACGTCGCCATATTCATGCTCGCAGATAAAGTCAGCCTTTTTCTTTTCCTTAAAATAAGCTGGTTCCCGGACGGACCGAAAGTTTACCGGCGCCTGGTCAGTCAAAAGCCCCGCCGGCACCCGGGCCAAGATTTCCTGCCCTTTTCTAACCGTAAAATAACCGTCGCCAGTCACTTCACCGATGGCCGCGGCGTCCAGATCCCATTTATCAAACACCGCTTGAATATCCCCCACCCGAATCGGATCAACCACTAAAAGCATACGTTCTTGAGATTCGGAAAGCATAATTTCCCAAGGGGTCAACCCTTCTTCCCGCAGAGGAACCTTATCGATATCCAGATAAAGGCCATTACCGGCTCGTCCAGCCATTTCAGCAGCCGAAGAGGTAAGCCCGGCGGCTCCTAAATCCTGAAGACCGATGACCAAGCCGCGATCCAAAATTTCCAAAGTGGCTTCCAAGAGCAACTTTTCCATAAATGGATCACCCACCTGAACATTAGGACGTTTGTCAGTATCGGAATCACTCAATTCCTCCGAAGCGAAGCTAGCCCCCTTAATACCATCCCGGCCAGTTTTAGCCCCCACGACCATAACCACATTCCCCACCCCCGTCGCCGAACCTTTAAAAATCCGGTCGACCCGTACTAAGCCTACGCTCATAGCTCCCACTAGAGGATTTTCCTGATAATCCGGATGAAAATAAACCTCACCAGCTACGGTAGGAATGCCCAAACAGTTCCCATAACCAGCGATACCGGCCACCACTCCGTTCAGAAGACGGCGGGTTCGGTTATTATCTAAAGCCCCGAAACGTAGACTGTCCAAAGAGGCGATAGGCCGGGCACCCACGGCGAAAATATCACGGATGATGCCACCGATACCAGTGGCCGCGCCCTGATAAGGTTCAATAGCCGAAGGGTGGTTGTGACTTTCGATTTTAAAAGCTACCCCCCACCCGTCACCAACATCCACCACACCGGCATTTTCACCGGGACCTTGAATAACCTGGGGGCCAGTAGTGGGAAATTTTCTAAGCTGAGCCCGAGAATTTTTATAACTACAGTGCTCCGACCACATGATCCCAAAGAGAGCCATTTCCCCGTAATTAGGTTTCCGCCCCATTAGTTGAATGATAAGTTCATACTCTGCAGTCGTCAGGCCATGTTCCCGCCAAGGGTCAATTCTATCTCGGTCGAGATCACTCATACAGTGGCTCCGGTAATAGTCTGAAAAATCGACTGGAACATGACTCGACCATCGTCTCCGCCCAAAATGGCTTCAGCCAAACGCTCAGGGTGCGGCATCAGACCCAGCACATTGCCTCGGCCGTTTATAATACCGGCGATCTCATCTAAAGAACCGTTAGGAGATCCTCCGGCCACCACCCGACCGTCTGGCCCAGCATAACGAAAGACGATGCGATCCTTATCCTGAAGCTCTCTTAGACCCCGGGAATCGATAGAAAAACCGCCATCACCATGTGCAATAGGATAACTAATAATCGCCCCAGTCGAATAGCCACAAGTAAAATCAGTCCGGATATTTTCTACCCGTAGATAGACATCGCGACAAATAAACAAAAGATCTCGGTTGCGGCGCATGGCGCCGGGTAAAAGACCAACCTCGGTCAAAATCTGAAAGCCGTTGCAGATACCTAATACATAATGGCCCCGGTCAGCCAAACGTTTGACTTCGGCTATAACTGGGCTGAAACGAGCAATAGCCCCACAGCGCAGATAGTCACCGAAAGAAAAGCCGCCAGGCAGGATTAAAAGGTCGTAATCCGGCAATCTGGTTTCTTTATGCCAGACGAAGTCAGCTGCCTGGCCCGTCACCGCCTCCCAGGCCCTGGCACAGTCACGATCACAGTTAGAGCCGGGGAAAACCAACACGGCCGCGACCGCCCGGCCTCTCATAATTGAGGCTCCACAATAACGTCAAAAGTTTCCAGCACAGGGTTAGCCAGAAGCTGATCAGCCCAAGCGGTAACTTTGGTTTTAACCTCGCACCTGCTTTCATCTTCCACCTCTAACTCAATTAGTTTACCGACGCGAACCGCTTTTATCCCCTCATAACCGTGGGATTTTAAAGCCCGTTCCACCGCCGCCCCCTGAGGGTCAAGAACACTTTTTTTAAGCAACACAGCGACCTGAACTCTGAATTTCATATAAAGCCTCTCTCTGCTTTTATTTAACCGGGGCCACCGGACTGGTGAGTTGCTAATAAACGTCGCACCAACTGAAGACGCTATACACAAGCTGAATGAAAATCCATTTCTAGTCATTACTGAAAATATTTAAAGCTAAAACTCGACTTTCACCCAAAATTAGAATGGTGACCTGGTCGACCTAAACCATCCGCCCGATCACATTCACCTAGCTCTGAAAGGTTCGGTAGATTAGATAACGCAGCTAATCATCCCAATACCACGAGCTCGAGATTATAGCGAATAGTCAGTCCCTTTAACTAGCTGGAATTCAGCGAAATAATATCTTAACCCACCAGGGCCTCGGGAATAACAATATAAGTATAAAAATTGAACGAAATTAAAGGGCTATGACGGTTGAAGCCATCGCGAAAAGCCCGCTAAATCTACGATTCGACATAAATAGCCAGAGATTCAACCTTCGGCGCCGTCAAACCCGCCAGAGCCTGATCAATTTCCTAACCTATCCTAATAGATCTGCTAAAGACCAGCGAAAGGGGTTAACCGGATCTAGCCCTGCCACACCCGGAAACCATGACCTCACCCTCACCAAATTCCCCGACCTGAGCGACCAGAGCGGCGGTGGGCGGTTTCTTCATGAAGTGTTCCTACTTCAAACGATTATATATTTCCTGATAAGCTTCCTCGACACTGCCTAAATCGCGGCGGAAGCGGTCTTTATCCAATTTTTTCCTAGTACTGGCATCCCAAAAACGACAGGTATCGGGAGATATTTCGTCACCTAAAATTATCTGGCCCTGAGAACGCCCGAATTCCAATTTAAAATCAACTAAAATAGTGTTCCGAGCCGCCAAATGCCTAACTAAAATTCGGTTGATCGCAAGCCCTGTTTCCTCCAAAAAAGCTAATTCCGCCCCGGTTGCTACCCCCAATGCGGCTACATGGTAGTGATTAATCAAGGGATCACCCAAGGCATCGTCTTTATAGTAGAATTCGACCACCGGGCGCGGTAATTCTCGACCCTCGGTCCATCCCAGGCGTTGAGCTAGACTCCCGGCGGCTAAATTGCGAAGCACTACTTCCAGAGGAATGATCTTCAATCTTTTGACCAACATAGTCCGATCGTCCACCGTCCTGATAAAATGGGTAGGAACGCCATTTTTTTCCAGTAATTCGAAAAATAAAGCGGAAATAGCGTTATTCAGTACCCCTTTAGAGGTAATGGTCCCCTTTTTCAAGCCGTTGAAAGCCGTAGCGTCGTCTTTGTAATAGACTAAAACTTCTTCCAACCGGTCAGTAGAAAAAATCTTTTTGGCCTTACCCTCATAGAAAAGAGTTCCCTGGCTCATAGAAACTACCTCATCAATATTTTATATATTTTTCATAACTTAAGCTGGGCCTGCAAGGCCGCATTTTTAGCCCTCACCCCACCGGCCTGGACCCGACGAAATTCAGCTAATCTTTTCGCCATGTCCTGATCGCTAGCCGCTACAATAGCAACGGCAAAAAGGGCCGCGTTCTTACCGCCATCCACAGCCATAGCACCCACCGGAATACCCGGAGGCATCTGAACTATACTCAATAAAGCATCTAGCCCTTTCAAGACAGGGCCACTGATAGGTACGCCGATAACTGGCAAAGTAGTGAAAGAGGCTACAACCCCAGGTAAATGAGCAGCTAAGCCA
>LQAA01000089.1 GCA_001577715.1 Candidatus Adiutrix intracellularis
AGAACCACTTCGCCGACTTTGACCGCCGGATTTATGCGTGTACCGTTATCCAAAAGTTTACCTTCACCGATGGCAATAATTTTACCTTGTTGGGGTTTTTCCTTAGCGGTGTCGGGGATAATAATTCCGCCTTTTGTGGTTTCTTCTTCTTCCAAGCGTTTGACCAGGACGCGGTCCGACAAAGGACGAACGTTCATGTCTAACTCCTTTCAAATAAATAATAAGAGATATACCGGGAAGCCCGGGTTGTTGATTAGCATTCTAAGTGCGATTTTGCTAACGATAGAAATATAACCATCGGTCGGTTTTTGTCAAGCCGTTAGAGATTTTTATTTTTTAAGTTTGATTAGGTGTTTCAGGTTAGAATCCGGAGGTTATGCTGGTAGATAATGGTTTACCTAATTTTTTGGTGTCGTGGAGGGCTTGATTGGCATGGTTTGTAAAGCTTTTGGAGTCTTTATCGGGATGATAGATGGATCAACTTAAGCTGGCTGTTACCTAGCTACCGATAGTGAAATTGTATCCGGCTATAATTTAAAGTATCTTTTCTCTTACTAACAAGGATTGGGTGAGATTAGTGTTGAGGACTATTATTGAGAACTTATAATATCCATAGTATTTAGGGGGGGGTATTATTTTTTCTTAAAGCATTTTGAAATAATTCATCGATTTTATCTGGAACCGAGTTACCGGAAAGAATTCCGAGATTCAGGTCAACCTAAGTTAGAGTTATTAATATCAAGTGTAAGGAGAGTCAGATTCGAGATATAGGTTCTAAGATTAGCGATGTAATTTTGCAGGATGTTCATAAAGGGATCACGATTATAAAAATTAGTTATGTTGCCATAGAAGATTTTTTTAAACATCTTTAATATATTAGCGACCTTAAGTTGTTCCATAATTTCTGTTCTGAATTTACGAATAACTCTAAGATATTTGGTGTATTATTTAAGTTATGATCTGGTTAAAAATAAATTGGTGGTTTTTAAGATTTGGTCGGTTATCGTTAAAGATTCTTCTTCATTAGTTTCAATGATTTTAACTTATAGACTAGGTGAGAGATAGGCTTCAATTTCGAGGAGGTTTTTAAAAAAGTTTCGGCTTTATCCAGAAAAAATTCCAGCGTTGGAGAATATACTTAAGGATTGTGGCAGTAAGAGCTATCTTCCTCCTAAGAGAAGAGCCGGATATAAAAAAGCGGGGCCTGGTCGTAAAAGAAATAATTATTAGAGTTAAGATGCTTAAGGATGGCTATTCCCAGGGTCATTAGAATGTTAAACTCAAGGTTATTAGAAAATAAGGTTTAGTGGTGTCTTCTTGAAGCATGTTTCAATAAGCTAAACACTCTCTCGTAAATTTTTAGTTTAACACAACACGGTAAGAGTTGAAATATTAAGATTAAGATTGGCCCTGACTAAGAATAATTTTTTTAACCATTATCAAAATTTGACATTGGCTGCGGCTTCATGATATGTTAATTAAAGATATATATGGTCAACTAAATTAAAATTAAAATCCAGGTTCTACTAGAGCCGATAACAAATTAATATAATTTAAGGGTATGACATGAACGACTCCCCTCTGAGCGCGGTTCACCGGCTTTTTCAATTGTGTTTTGTAAGTCTATTATTTTTTTTTGTTTCTGCCTGTGCTCCCACTAATATCAATCAATCCATCTTACCAACGGCGGAAACTTACCAGCCGGGGCTTGAGTTTAAGGACAATACGGTCGCTTTTATTAATGAGAATACTCAGATTGGATATTTAATTGATGGCCATCCGGTGGTAGCGGTGGTTATGGCGACAATGACAACTGGAATTAATACCCGGGTGGCTAGACAGTTAATGTCTCTGGCGGCCTCACCTAGTCTATTTCTTGCAGCTAAATCTCAAAATAGGGCAGCCTCTGTTTACCACGTTCTAAAAACTGCTTTTTCTCAAATTGGTCGGCCTTATCACTATGGTGGAACCTCCCCGCACACCGGTTTTGACTGTAGTGGTTTCGTTGGTTGGGTTTATGGTCAGTACGATATAGGCCTTCCTCACTCCAGCGGAGATATGATGGCTCACGGTCAGTCAATAACCAGAGAAAAATTACGCCCTGGTGATTTAGTTTTTTTTGGCCAAAAAAAACGCGTTACCCATGTGGGTATCTATACCGGAAATAACAAGTATATCCATAGTCCTAGCCGAGGCAAAGGGATAGAGGAAACTAGCCTTGATGATCGAGCTAGTGGTGAACATTACGTAGGTGCTCGTCGTATTTTGAATAAAGCTGGCCTAACTTCTATCACCACCGAACAAAAAAAAGCCTGGATTAATCAGGCCGCTGTGCAAAAAAAAGTTCCTGAGATGACCGCGCTTAAAAATATCTCTCTTGCTCCGGTTCAAATTTCAACCTCAGGCTCACTCAAAGTTACTGTCGGAAAATCTATTCAAACGGTTGCAAAAGCAAAAACATTTTTCAAAATCAAGAAACATGAGGTTAAATCCGGTGATACTCTTTACGTTTTGGCTCGTAAATACGGAGTTACAACCGAGGAGATGGTCAAGGTTAATAAATTAGACGTAAAACGTCCGACAGTATTAAAACTCGGCCAAGTTCTTTTAGTGCCGGGCAAACCTAAAATAAAAACTAATTAATACAAAATATTATACTATTAACAAGTTCGCCTAGGTTTTTTTAGGGGGGGAAGGAAATAATCTTTAAGTACCGGCTGGAAACTGATTGTTCTTTTAAGTCAAGCTTAACTTAAATTAATTAAATAGTAAAAATTGTTTTAAAATGCTATACTTATAAAATATCTGTATAAGATAATGCTAGTGATTTTATCATATATTATTGAAACTAGGTATTTTCATTAATGTCGAAGTGTCTTGATAAATGTAGGCTGTTTTTAAAGATTGGCGCCTTTAACCTTACTTTCTTTTTCTGGCTTTTACTGCTATTCATGCTTTTGGGGCTGTCGGGCCAACCAGCGGCCGCCCAAAATCAATCGGAAGCCGTTGCCGGCTTTAATGAATCCTTACCTACCGAAGTTACTACTTTTCCTTTAACTCTTGACCCCGGGTTTACATTTATTGAGGTGAAAAAATTAGCTAGAAATTTGGCCGCCAGGGCTTATGTAAAACCAGACAACCAAACGGCTAAGTTTTTGAGCAGTTTTTCCGAAGACCAGTGGAAAGGAATAACCCTTAAAGATGAAAATAAACTTTGGGGCGGTGAAAATCTACCCTTTGAAGTTGGTTTTTTTCATCCTGGCTTTATTTTTGACCACACTGTTACTTTGTATGTGATTGATAATGGGCAGGTTCATCCCGTAGTTTTTAACCGAAGCTATTTCAACTATCTTGATCCTGGTCTAGAAGAAAAAATTGGTTCGCGTATCTTAAATTTTGCTGGGTTTCGTCTTTATTTTCCCATTAATGGTCCTAACAATAAGGAAGAGTTCGCGGCCTTTCTTGGAGCGACTCATTTTAGAGCTTTAGCTCGTCACGCAACTTATGGGTTAACGGCCAGGGGGCTGATTTTGAATCCGGCTACGGCTGGGGGCGAAGAATTTCCATATTTCCTTAAATTCTGGCTGGTCAAGCCCACCCCTCAAGCTACTTCTATGACTATATATGCGTTGATGGATTCGCCGAGCCTGTCGGGGGCTTATAGTTTCGTTATCACACCGGGGACGGCTACGATCATGGATGTCTCTGTCCGGCTCTACCCTCGGGTTGGAGTTATGTGGCCACAAAAAGTCGGAGTGGCTGCTCTCAGTGGTATGTATTTATTTTCAGAAAAAGAAAACGGATCGCGAACCGATTGGAGGCCAGAAGTACATAGTGCCGATAATCTTTTAGTAAGTACCTGGTCTAAAGCTTGGTTTAGTCGGCCCTTAAAAAATCCTGAACGTCTAAAAATTAATGAATTTAATTTAGAACATCCCCGAGGATTCGGTTTGGTTCAGAGGGATGATAATTTTGATCATTATCAGGATATAACCGCCCGCTTTGACCGCCGTTCGTGGCTCTGGATCGAACCAAAAGAAGACTGGAGCCGGGGTCGTCTGGAACTTATTGAGATACCTAGTACACAGGAAATCCACGATAATATTCTAGCTTTCTGGATTCCGGAACGGCCTTTAGCTGGGGAAGATTTTCCGGCCGATACGTCTTTGGCTTTTGACTACCGACTGTATTGGATGGCCCCGGGTATTACTCCCCATCAGTTAGGTCGGGTTGTAAGTACCCGCCTGTTACAGCTTCCAGAAAGAGAGACTATTCAATTAAATATTGATTTTGAAAACGAAGAATTAAAAGCTATACCTGCTGAAATAGGCCTTGCCAGTCAAGTGGAAACCAATGCGGAATACCCGATATTAGAAAAGTCACTTTTGAAAAATCCAGTCACTGGAGGCTGGCGTCTTGAACTTAAAATACGGCGTCCCAGAGGTAAGAGTGTGGTAGAAAATTTGATGTTAATAAGGGATGAACGGACGACTCCTCGCTTTCAAATTCGACTGGTTAAGGGTGAAAATTTACCCGAATCTTTAACCGAGACTTGGCTTTACGATCTGGTTGATTAGCTATATGAAAAAAGAAATCGATCCGGTCCTTGCCACTTCAGCCCGCATTTGTGACCGGGCGCTTTTGTATGTTTATGGCTTAAATATACCCCCTATTAATTGTTTAGAATTAGTTTTAGAAAGTTTGCAAAGAGCTCAGGTTCAATCGATGCCTCTAGTCATGGATGAACTCCGCAAGCTTTTGTTTGCTAGAGGTATCCTCAGAAAAGACCTTAATTCTGATGCGCCAATCCTTACTAGTACTCCACCTTTAAACCGCCGCTCAATGATCTCCGAGAAATAGACCGGATAATGAGTGAAAAAAAATATATAAGTCAGGATATTTGGGAGAGATTCGGAACTAGGCGCCGGTTACTACTTCTGGTTTTGGTTATCGTTCCTTCTATTTTTGCGGCCGAAGTCATGTTTTCACTTTTGCCACCCCAAAGCGGTAACTGGCTTAACGGAATCATTACCACTTTATTTGCGATCCTATTTAGTTGGATATCGATCGGTTTCTGGAGTTCTCTGGCCGGGGTCTTGGTTATGGTGCGCAAGTGTGATCGTTTTGCCGCTGTTCCAGCCGCTTTAACCGGGCAAAATCTGCCGGGCGACTTCAGAACCGCCTTGCTTTTCCCCGTGTATAATGAAGACATTCGTAAAGTAGCCGAAGGAGTCAGGACTGTTTGGCGGAATTTACGCCAAAAAAAACTAGATCATCATTTTGACCTCTATATACTAAGTGATACTACCGATCCTGATGTCTGGGTAACTGAAGAAGAGGCCTGGTACGATCTGATCCTGAGCGAAGGGGCTTCAGGTCGTCTTTTTTATCGCCGCCGCAAGTCTAATTTGAAGAAAAAAAGTGGTAATATAGCTGACTTCTGCCGTCGTTGGGGGATTAATTACCGTTACATGGTAATTTTTGATGCTGATAGCCTAATGTCTGCTTTAACTTTAGCTCGTATAGTTCAGGCTATGGAGGCTAACCCGGAAATCGGTATTTTACAGACCCCGCCTAAGTCTGTCTTCAGCCGTTCATTGCTGGCCCGAGTCCAGCAATTTGCTAATCACCTCTATGGCCCTGTATTTGCAGCCGGATTACATTATTGGCAATTGGGAGATGCCCAGTATTGGGGGCACAATGCCATAATCAGGGTCAACCCTTTTATGAGCCATTGCCAATTGCCTAAACTAACTGGAAAAGCTCCTTTGGGCGGAGAAATTTTGAGTCACGATTTTGTTGAATCAGCCCTTATGCGCCGAGCTGGCTATGGAGTCTGGTTGGCCTACGATCTAGAAGGTTCTTATGAACAAAATCCGCCTAGTCTGATCGATGAGCTAGTACGCGACCGCCGCTGGTGTCAAGGTAACCTTCAGCACAGCCGTCTTATCTTTACTAAGGGGTTCTTTCCTACCCACCGGGCTCTTTTTATCCATGGCATCATGTCCTATGGTTCAGCTCTGCTGTGGTTATTTTTTCTTTTGGCTAGTTCCTTCGAGGCTATCCGGGCTGTGATAGTTATTCCAGATTATTTTCCTAAAGGTCCCAGTCTTTTCCCTGATTGGCCTCAATATTTTCCACTCTGGGCTCTGACTCTCCTTTCTAGCACTGCCGGTTTACTCTTTCTCTCCAAGGCTTTAGCGGTGGTGCTGGTAATGGTTAAGGGTGGAGCCAGGACTTTCGGCGGATTTTTTCGGATGAACCTCAGTATTCTGGTGGAAATTTTGGTGTCAACCTTTCTGGCTCCGGTTCGGATGCTTTTCCACAGCCTTTTTGTGGTGACTACCATTCTAGGAGTTAAGGTTAACTGGAACGCTCAAAATCGTGATAATGCTGGAACCTCCTGGAAGGTCGCTCTTCGTTTCCATTGGTGGGGTAGTTTTTTAGGTTTAATTTGGGGTCTGTTGATGTACCGGATTAGTCCCGGGTTCTTTCTGTGGCTCTCGCCGGTTGTGTCTGGATTAGCTTTTTCGCTACCCTTATCCGTTTGGACCAGTCGAGTCTCTTGGGGTGATTTATTTCAACGTTTAGGTCTGCTGACTACGCCCGTTGACATAAACCCACCTGAAGAACTCGCCCAATTAGTGGAAAATCTTCAACGAACCCAGTCTTACGATCCGTTTAACATTCCGTTAGACCAGGGCTTCGTCCGGGCTTTAGTTATACCACGAATTTTTACCCTTCATACCGCTTTAGCATATAACCGACGCCGCCCATCAAAGGTTAAAGCGATTCGTTTGGCGGCTTTAGTTAGCCGGGCTTTGGATAAAGGCCCAAATTCACTGAGTAATAAAGAAAAAAAAGCTCTTCTCAGTGATCAGTCCAGCCTTCGGAATCTCCATCGGGAGATTTGGAACCTTTATGACGGTGAGAAAGCCGCACGCTGGGGCCTCCCTTAATTTTTTATAATGGTTAGCTTCATATTCCTTAAAAGTTACAGTTAAGAACCTAGGTGGCTAAGACCGTTGGTTACTAATCTTTCTGTATTTTTTAAGCCACAGGCAACCAAGAGACTAACGATAAAAGATAGGGCGGCAAACCCGAGATATCCGCTAACGGTTATAACATTAGATAAACCTAAGACCAAGAGTAGTTTTTTATAAACAGCCTCATGAATCATGTAAATATAAAAAGTCTTGTCTGCGATAAAAAGGATCAGGCGATTTAATCCTGCATGAGTGGTGGGGAGGGTGGTGAACAGGATAAATACACCCAATTGGGCGGCCAGATAAAAAACGAATTCCCTGACGAAGAAACGCTGGTTGACGTCGCCTATGGAATCGACATTAAAATGCATGGTTAGCCAAAAAATAATAAAGCTTCCAAACAGGTAGGTAAAAGAGCCTCCAATAACTAGAATAGACCGAAACCGGTTTAATAAGAGCCGGTTCTTTAAAAATATAGACAGGTGATGTCCTAAAAGTATAAGCCATAGCCAATAAAAAGGTTTTTCCTGGATCCACCAGTCTATGTGCTGAATAGTGGGATTATCTGGAAAAGAAACCAGCAGAGTGACTCGACCGACAAAAAAAATTAATCCTAGCCATAGGATATATTTTTTGGTGATTAGAGCGATCTGATTCTGGCTACATAACATTTTTAAGAGGGGAAAAGCTAGATAACAAAGAATTAGAGAAAAAGTAAACCACAGAGAAATGAAGGGATTATAGTCAGGCAAATAGTCATAAGGCCAAAAAGTAAGTAGAATTTTTCCGACTAAAATAAAATTTTTTATCTGTAGATGGGTAAAGCAATAATTTAAAGAGGTCTGGCCTGATAACCACGGTGTTAATTGGGCGATGGCTAGTAATATTAAAATGGTAGGAATAATTATCCGGGCGAATAGGCGGGATAAATAGGTTTTAAATGGTTTGTCAGGTGAAAAAAAGAAACCCGTGATTAGAAAGAAGACGGGAGTGGCTGCGCATTTAGCCATAGTCCAGATAAAACTGATGGCTGGGTAGGCGGAATAAAAAGAGTTGATGTGAATAACGATCACACAGAAGCAACAAAATATCCGACCCAGTTCTATACCGGCTTCTCTATGGGGGGTATAAGTCATTAATGTAGCCTGAGAGGTAGATTATATTTACCGCCAGCTAACGTGGACATGGTTAGAGTAAGAATGATACCGTCATTACGTCTGAATTGGGAAAAGTATAAGTAATTACGACCAGCTGAAGCTGAAGGGGTCATTTCTAGCAGTGGTTGGCCATCAGGCTGATTCGGGTCGGCCACAGTGAAGTGAACTGGACCAGCTTCAGCACACCAGTAGGGTACAACATAAAGACCACTGTCAGGATGGCGTCTAATTTCGTATGCGTCGGCCACAATTTTTCGATTCTCTTTTTTCAGAGTAACCACCGCTTCCGGGAAACCTTCTTCAAGTTTAGGTTCATAAAGACCAACTATGTTTAACCCAGTTCTTACCTCAGGGTCGGACATAAGTAATTTCCATAAAAGTCCGGTCCGGTAATTTTCCACCATGGCGACTATGGGTAGCTGGTTGACAGCTAGATAGTGCGGGCTAACCCAATTGTCTCTCAAGCTTATAGCGTCACGGGGACCAAAGAAATTCCATACTTTATCTTTTAAATGGGTGCGCAGATTATGTAATACTTGCAGAGAATAATGCGGTGTATAAGGGAGAGAGGATAGGGCGGCAGTGGGGGCAATGATCCCATGATCGTTATTGGGATCTGATGCCGCATAACCACCGTTTTGGATCTGGCTAGCAGATAGGCCCCAGAAGTCTTCGGTATAGCGATTTTGGGGTGGAGCAGTCCAGAGACAATAAGACCGGTTGATCAGAGTCTGGGTTAGGTTACGTACGAAATAGCCGTGGGTGACAAATTTATCGGCCAGGTGGTGCGGATCAAGGCCAATAAATGAATATTGGGCTAAAAATAGAGGCCCACTACCGAGGGGTGAAGCTTCTATACGGTAGCCGAAAATAGTTTTAGGTTTATAATCTTCGCCTGAAGTCCAATAATTATATGCTCGACGGCTGATGGGGTGAGTTGGGGAGGCGGCGGCCAGAACATAAGTAATTAAGCATTCATTGTATCCCTTGATTCGTAAACCTAAAAAACCACGTTTAGGGGACCAGTGCCAGAAAATTCCATTTTCCTGGCCATCAGTAAACCAGTTCCAATCTACATTTTTCCAAAGCTCGGTTATGGTAGTTCGGAGTTCTTCTTCCGCTCCTGGTCCATTAAAATAAGCTCGGGCGATTAACAATCCCTGCATTAATAACGAAGTTTCCACGGTATCGATAACATCATTACCATCGCCGAAATCAAATATTTCACCGGTTTGGCCGTTTAACCAGTGAGGAAAAGCGCCGTGCCATTCCGGTCGAGAGACGGTATTCTGGAAAAAACGAGTTATTTTTAATAGACGCCCCACTGCTTGTTCTCGGGTGATCCAGTTCCGATCGACGGCGACTACAATAGCGATTATGCCGAAGCCGGTGCCGCCCACGGACACTGGACGCACTTCCCAACCGAAATTGGCTTCATAGGTCGTACCGGAGTTGGGGTCACTATCTTCCCATGTGTAGAGAAAAGCTTGTTTTTCCAGAACATCTAGAGCTTCACGGTCGCGGATATAGTCGTCATCCGGAGAAAAAGCTAAGATTGATGAACTGATCAAAAAGAGTTTCAGTAATAAAGTAGCCCAAAAAATTTTTATTTTTAGCGTCTGATAGTTCATTTCAGTTTAGGTCTTCCCAGATTGTAAGTAACGTAGATAACCTGTTATTTTGTAAGCGTTTACGGGACGTATTTTTTTTGTAGGTAAAAGGTTACAAATTGAGTAATGAAGGATGTATCTACTTTGCATAGAAAAAATTAATAGTCTGGTACAGGAATTAGAAAAAAATGCTTCCTCATGGTGCAAGTAGTATTAGTCGTCTAGACTCGCTCTAACTAGTTACGCCCGGTTTCGGAACGGTTTTCCTGAGTAACGGCCCTACCCAAAACTATAAAGCGGATGGTTTACTCGGCCAAGTTATTGGTAGGCTTAATTTTTTAGCTAGTTATGAAGCGCAGATATAAATCACCGCTTTTGCGGAAATGCCTGGCTAAGTTCTCGGTTTCTTTTATCGCCGAGGCCTTGAGGAGCTTGTTTCGTAAATGTTCTCTGCATTTTTGTGTTTAATGTGTAATAGGCGTATAGGCTTCCGTTCTGAACCTATAATGAAACCGAAATAGTCGTTATAATCGTCCTAGAATCTTTAACCCATAACTTTGGACTCTGAGTTTTGATTTCCTAATAAAAAATAGGCATTCCTAATTAAATTAGCTAGATCTAACTAAGCTTAAATTGAATAATCTTTCAGAGACTTATAATGAACTGAGCAGTAATTACAGTCGGGTAACTTAGCAGAATCATTCCTTAAAACTAAATGGAGAACCTCTGGCAATTGAGAGGTTGATATTTTAAACACCGCGAAAAAAATGGCTAAAAATATAGGTTTAAAAATAGTGATCATTTTTTTGTGTCCAGTATTATCTATATTTAACGAGGGCTGTTTTGACAGAGTATTTAAGGCCTCTTCATAAATAGCTATCAAAGCAGCGGGGACTTTTTTTTAAAGTATTAGCTATTTTTCCACGGTTAACATGGCAATCTAATACTTCGACCATAAAAGACTGTGAAGATAAGTATAAGGTATGGACTTGCTTCTTAGAAAAGTAAGAAGAGTGGCTAAATTCGGGTCTATAAACCTAATATTAACAACTTTAAATGGTATTTAACCATGACAAATTTCTTTACAGCGGTTATAACGATAGGTAATTCCACGATATTCGGTAAGCTACCTGAGGTTAATAACTAGTTTAATTTATTGCTACATGATATCTTCGGCTGGTTTAATAATTAGCTCTCTACCGCAACTGTAGGTTTTTAATTTTGGGGCAAAGTTTCTAATTTTATCAAGTTCTTTAGGGACAAAAAACGTACGGGAATGAGGTTTATGCCCTGGGTGCACTCGAATTTTACGTTTTTTGTCAAACTTCTTTTGTTTTGGTAACATTAGATAATGAGGAGATGGGGGGGGTAATGAGTTGCTGGAACTATTTTGGGATCCATTCAGTTTAGTTTTTAACTCAACAATTTTATCCTGTGAAATAGCATTATTTGCTCGGAATAGAGCATTCCCATCGCGTAAAATTTTAAGCACACATTCCAGTTTATCCATATTCTGGGGAGTTTGAAATATTATATCCTGTAATTTACTTGGTTTCATAATTACAATATAGCATACTTTCATGTTGATGTATAATTATAGCTCACTTGATAATTATGTAAACGGTTACGTTATTTTTTCCTGACTTCCTGCCAGGCTAGTGGTAGACTTTGGACGAAGTCTGTTACTTTTAAACCCTCCGATCCAAGTTTTTGGTAGGCTAAATCTCCGGCCCGGCCATGGAGCCAGGCGGCCAGAGCCGCTGCTTGGAAGGGTGGTATTTTTTGAGCTAAAAGACCAGCCAGAAGACCGGTCAGCATATCTCCACTTCCGCCTACAGCTAAATGAGGTCCCCCGGTAGGGTTTATATAGAAATTTCCTTTTGGTTCGCAAATTATAGAGTTGTGGCCTTTTAAAAGTACGATCGCTTGGCTTTGGGCGGCGAGTTGTCGTGCTGCCCCCAAGCGATCGTTTTGAATGTCGGTGGTAGTAACCGCAAGAAGCCTGGCTGCTTCCCCGGGATGGGGAGTTAGAACAATATTTAGCCGGCCTTTAAGTATTTCTAAACGGCCGGCTAGATTGGTTAGGGCATCAGCATCTAGAACCAGAGGTATCGCAACGGATCTAGCTACTCTTTGAACCAGCTCCTCTGCTTCTTTTCCCAGCCCTAACCCAGGTCCTAGGGCTAGAGCTTGACAATTTTTAGTGTAGCACAAAATTAAATCGCCGGCCGAGGCGGCTAGTTCTCCCGGATTATTTTCTGGTAGTTCTAGAGTCATGGCCTCAGTGAGTTTAGTTTCATAGATCGACCCTAAAGAAGCGGGGTGGAGAACAGTAACCAAAGCCGCTCCACTTCTTAGTGCGCCTTCGGAGGCCATAATTAAAGCCCCCGTTTTACCTTTAGCTCCACCGGCCAGTAGGGCATGCCCAAAACTACCTTTATGCCCAGTTAGGGGTCGGCATGGCAGACAGACCCTCAACTCTTCCCAGTCAGTGAGGCGGCCTCGAGGCGGAGCTTGGGCTAGCATCTGGGGAGTGAGACCTATATCGCCGATTACAATTTTACCAGCTGCTTCGGGTCCATGCTTCAGATATAATCCTACTTTTGGGGCGCCCAAAGTGACAGTGAGATCGGCGGGTAATATTGGACCCCACTTTTCGCCAGTGTCGCCGGATAGACCTGAGGGTAAATCTACGGCTAGAATTCTTAAGCGATCTCCTCGGCGTGATCTAGCCTCATTCGCGCTATTCAGAACTCTGGCTACCGGGTTGGCGAGAGGTCGATCCAGACCAGTTCCGAATATGGCGTCAATTACCAGATCAGCCTGATTCCAAGAAGGCAGGCAGTCGTTGTTCGTTTCAATCACCTGGGTGAAGATATTTAATTTTTGAACTATATTATAATTTATGGCTGCATCGCCAGTCAGTTCCTGACCTTCGGATTTAAGTAAGTAAGCTAGAACATGGAAACCACGAGTTGATAATAAACGGGCTAGAACCCAGCCATCACCGCCGTTTTGGCCTCGGCCGACCAATACTATGGCGGTAGGATTTGATGGCCAGAGCGGCCAAAAATTAAAAATAGCCTGGGCGATGCTACGGGCGGCATTTTCCATAAGAACTATCCCGGGTAGACCAAAGTTGTCGATAGCGATACGATCCAAGTGCTGCATTTCCTTACTGGTGACTAGATACATGAGTGCCTCCAGTTTTTATCAAGTTATATTGTTGACATTGAGCTATAAAGTAGGCGGCTAGCTTGGGATTAGTGCAAAAATGGAGATGGGGATAAGCGGCTAGAACATTTTTGCGACACAAACCCCCGCGCCAAATCTGAGTATCGCTTTTAGTCATGGTTAGGACATAATTACTAGCTGATGTACCTTCAAGGTACGAATGGTGAAATTCATGAGCGCGTATTTTAGTCCCGGATGGACCTAACACCGTGTCCCGATCAAAGGTTACAGTAACATAGCCAAAATTTTGAAGATGCTTGGTCATATTTGTAGTCGTTGGAAAAAAATTTAACATGCTATGGGAAAGGCCAGCGTAGTCGATTAAAGTTTGGCTTAAATACATAAGGCCACCACACTCAGCATATGTCGGTAAGCCGTCTTCTAGAACCATCAGAATTTCTTTTTTAAGGGAGTCGTTAGCCGCTAGGCGAGCTGCGAAGATTTCAGGGAAACCGCCGCCCAAATATAATCCATCTAATTTTTGAGGTAAAACTTGATCATGGATGGGGCTGAAGGGTAGCAATTTAGCCCCAAAACGAACTAAGAGATCTAAGGCATCAGGGTAGTAAAAATTAAAAGCCTCATCCAAAGCTAGACCAAGACGAATGGATTGGGTGGGAGTAGACGCAACCAGAGGAGGGGCCGAAAGATCAGGAGCTGAAGTGGACAGTGTAAGTAGACCATCTAAATCAAATGTTTTAGCTACTGTTGTACCTAGATGTTCAATAAGCTCACTTAATCCAGGCACTTCTATTGAGGGAATAAGCCCCAAGTGGCGGCTTTCCATTTTAAATTTTGAGTCTTGGGGTAGATAACCGAAGCAGTGGACTCTAGCTTCCTGTTCCACAAAATATTTTAGCATTTTATATTGAGTTAGCGAAGATACTTTGTTGATGATAACTCCGGCCAGTTTAAAACCCGGTATAAAGTGATCGCAACCGTAAACAATAGCCGCCGCAGTACGTGCTATGGTTGCTCCATCAATAACTAAAATTACCGGAGCTGACAAGATTTGGGCCAGATGGGCGCTGCTACCAGTCTGATCCTGATTGTGACCATCGAAGAGACCCATAGCCCCTTCAATGATTGAAAGACCTTTTTCAGGCGGTGGAGTACTATTTAGAAAAAGAGTTTTGATTGTAGTGTCATCAAGAAGCCAAGAGTCTAGATTGCGGGATTTACGGCTAGTTACAAAATTATGAAATGTTGGATCGATATAGTCTGGCCCAACTTTATAAGGTTGAATTACTAAGCCCCTCTTAAGAAAGGCCGCCATTAAGCCGACGGTGACGGAAGTTTTGCCTACTCCGCTGTAAGCTCCGGCTAGAAGCAACCTCGGTCTGTTCATAATATTCCCAGAGGTAAAAAACGGAGCAAGCCTACAATTTTCATAAACCTACAAATGTCTAACCGATACAAAACCTTAGTTTGACGGTCGTAACAGTATTAAAGGGTCCAGGGTTATCTTGGTAGACGATGAACAGCCAATTTAAGTCGAGTGGCAGCGCGGGTCAAACTGGCGGTGATCTGGCTAATTTCGGCTTTATTGGCTTCAGTACCACTCTGGCTAGCGGCTTTGGCCTTAATTAAAAGACTTTCCGCTCTTTTTATGGCTTGCTGGGCTCGTTCGATATCTATCTCCTCAATATATTCGGCACTGTCGGCTAGAACACTGGCGTAGTTTGGCTTAACTTCAATAAATCCGCCGGAAACAGCTAATTCTCTGGTTTGTCCCTCAGCACGATACCATAAAACCCCTGGTTTTAAATCAGTTAAAAAATCTATATGACCAGGTAGAGCTGTAAAACCACCATCTGAACCTACGGCTCCTACGGCATCTACCGAGGTGTCTACTACGGTTTTATCCGGGGTGACTATGCGTAGATTAATCTTCTTAGCGTTCATGTTTAAAACCTCGCTAAGCTGCGTCTTTAGCCATACGGTCAGCTTTTTTCAGAACTTCTTCGATACCGCCGACCATGTGAAACGCCTGTTCAGGAAGATCATCGTGTTTGCCGTCGAGGATCTCGGTGAAACCGCGGACAGTATCTTCAACCTTAACGAACTTGCCGGGAGAGCCGGTAAAGACTTCAGCTGAAAAAAATGGCTGAGATAGGAACCGCTGGAGTTTCCTAGCTCTAGCCACAGTTAATTTATCATTTTCAGAAAGTTCTTCCATCCCCAGAATGGCGATAATATCTTGAAGGTCTTTATATTTCTGTAAAGTCTGTTGAACCCGACGGGAGGTCTGGTAGTGGGCCTCACCGATAAAATTAGGATCGAGGATGGTACTGGTGGAATCTAGAGGGTCGACAGCCGGATAAATACCGAGTTCGGCGATCTGCCTTGATAAAACCACGGTACCGTTTAAATGGGCAAAAGTTGTCGCCGGAGCGGGGTCAGTTACGTCATCAGCGGGAACATAAACACATTGGACAGAAGTTATTGAACCACGTTTGGTAGAAGTGATACGCTCCTGAAGTTCACCTAAATCCGTGGCCAGAGTGGGCTGGTAGCCAACTGCAGAAGGCATACGTCCTAAGAGAGCCGAGATTTCGCTCCCGGCCTGGGTAAAGCGGAAAATATTGTCGACAAAAAGAAGGACATCCTGTCCTTCTTCGTCGCGAAAATATTCAGCAACGGTTAGGCCAGTTAGAGCCACTCTAGCCCTGGCTCCCGGCGGTTCGGTCATCTGACCGTAAACTAGAGCAGCTTTGTCAATGACTCCGCTTTCTTTCATTTCGTTATATAGATCCGTGCCTTCGCGGGTACGTTCTCCTACACCAGCGAAGACTGAAATACCGCCGTGGTGCATGGCTATATTATGTACCATTTCCATCATGATAACGGTTTTACCGACGCCGGCGCCGCCGAAGAGACCCATTTTGCCCCCGCGGGGAAAAGGAACCAGAAGGTCAATAACTTTAATGCCGGTTCCTAAAACACGTACTGAAGTATCCTGATCAATAAAGGCTGGGGCTGGGCGATGAATAGGATATAATTTAGCGGCCTTGACTTGACCTTTACCGTCAACAGGTTTGCCGATTACATTGAGAACCCGACCCAGAACTTCCTTACCAACCGGAACGGAGATTTGGTCTCCGGTATCTTTTGCGATCATGCCGCGAACCAGACCATCAGTTATATCCATAGCTATGGTTCTAACTATGTTATCACCAAGGTGCTGAGCAACTTCCAAAACCAGATTGTCCGGTTGGTCATTGATAGATGGGTTCGAAACCAGAAGAGCATTTAATATATTAGGGAGCTGCCCCTCTGGAAAGACCACGTCAATAACCGGGCCTATAACTTGTATGATTTTACCTTCATTCATTTCTTTATACCTCCAGCTTTCAAAGAGAAAGTGTTTTTATTTTCATTTTGATAGCTTCCCAGGCCATTAGTGTGAATCTAGACCGCGGCCAGTGCTTCAGAACCGTTAACTATATCTAAAAGTTCATTAGTTACAGTGGCTTGGCGAAGCTTATTATAAACCGTAGTTAGGCTTTGAGTTATTTCTTTGCAGTTCTTACTAGCGTTGTCCATGGCCTGCATTCTAGCTGCATTTTCACTAGTGACTGATTCTAGAAGGGCCTGAAAAATCATAATCGCCAAACTTCGAGGGATGAGACGGCTGAAAAGAGTGGTCGGATCCGGTTCTACTAAATAACCATAAGCATTTTTAGGTGTATTATTAACTTCATTATGAACTAGAGGCAAAAATGGGATTAGAGTTGGTTCCTGTCGGGACACACCCTGAAATCTGGTTGTTAAAATCCAAATTTCCCGTAAATAACCTTCTAAAAATTTATTGGTCAGAGTTTCGGCAATTTCTTGAGCCAGTAGATAGTCAAAATTAGCTAAGACTCCGGTTAAAGCATGGCTAATCTCCACCTGACGCCGACTATAGTAATCTTTAAACTTACGGCCAATGAGAAATAAAGAAACTCCATGCCCGGCTTTGCGCAGAGCTACAATTTTTTTGTCCAGCATGTGACAGAGGTTTGTATTGAAACTCCCGCATAGACCTCTATCTGAGGAAATAGCTACAATTTCAATTTTATTGGCCTCATTATTGAAATGTAAGAGGGGGTGATCAAAGCCTTGAGATTGATTGCCGATGGCATTAACTAAGCGATGGTGTTCATCGGCGTAAGCTCGCAGAGTTTCAGTACGACCCTGAATAGCCCGTAATTTAGCAGCTGCCACCATATTCATTGCTTTGGTTAATTTTCTGGTCTGTGAGATGGCTTGGATTTGACGTTTAATATCTTTTAATGAGGCCATACTATTTCGTTTCTTTTAGATAGAGGATGGGGTGAAAGCAGAAGAAAATTCAGTTAAGGCTTCTTTGATTTTAGTGTCCAGATCGGAGTGAATATCCTTGTTCTCTTTAATATTTTTTAGAATTTCCGGATATTTAGATTCAATAAAGTCAAACATCCGCCTTTCGTATTCCGACACCGCAGATATAGGAAATTTATCTAGAAAACCTCTGGTACCGGCGTAGAGGGTCAAAACTTCTTTTTCAGCCGACATGGGTTGATATTGGGGTTGTTTTAAAAGTTCCACCATGCGCTGACCACGGTCGATTAGGGCTTTAGTAGATTTATCTAGATCCGAGCCAAATTGGGCAAAAGATTCTATTTCACGGAATTGGGCCAAATCCAGACGTAGGGTTCCAGCTACTTTTTTCATGGCCTTGGTCTGGGCCGCGCCGCCGACCCGGCTGACAGAAATACCTACATTAATGGCTGGGCGAATGCCTGAAAAGAATAGGTTTGGTTCCAGAAAAACCTGACCATCGGTAATAGAGATAACGTTAGTGGGGATGAAGGCCGAAACATCGCCCGCCTGAGTTTCAATGACCGGTAGAGCAGTCAGGGAACCGGCCCCCAATTCGTCGTTGAGCTTGGCTGAGCGTTCTAGAAGGCGTGAATGGTTGTAAAAAATATCGCCAGGATAGGCCTCGCGCCCAGGAGGACGCCTCAGAAGCAGAGAAACCTGGCGGTAGGCTACCGCCTGCTTAGAGAGGTCATCATAAATAATAAGGGCGTGTCGGCCACGGTCACGGTAATATTCACCCATTGTAGTGCCGGCAAAGGGGGCAATATATTGAAGGGTAGCTGGATCAGAGGCGGAAGCGCTAATGACAATCGTATATTCCATAGCCCCATGTTTTTCTAGATTGGAAACAACCTGAGCCACGGTAGATTTTTTCTGACCAACGGCTACATAAATACAAATGACATCTTGACCTTTCTGATTTATGATGGCATCAACACAGATAGCTGTCTTCCCGATCTGACGATCACCAATAATAAGCTCCCGCTGACCTCGGCCGATGGGGGTCATAGCATCTATGGCCTTGATACCAGTATACATCGGTTCGTGGACACCCTTACGAGCAATAATGCCGGGGGCGACTACTTCAATACGGTGGAATTCTTTAGTATCAATAGGGCCTTTCCCATCAATGGGTTGGCCCACGCCGTTAACTACGCGGCCCAAAAGAGCGTCACCCACAGGAACCTGAGCAATACGACCGGTACGTTTTACGATATCTCCCTCTTTAATATGTTCTACATCACCTAAAATAGCTACGCCGACATTATCTTCTTCCAGATTCAGAACCATCCCTAAGATGCCGTGAGGGAATTCCAAAAGTTCCATAGCCATAGCTTTAGCTACACCGTAAACTTTGGCCACGCCATCACCTACCGATAGAACAGTTCCGGTTTCAGCCAGTTCGACCTGGCATCCATAGTTCGTAATTTGCGATTTAATAATTTCGCTGATTTCTTTCGCTCTTATGGCCATAGTATCTCCTTAAGACAAGGTTAATTCAATATGTTATTAAAAGGTGGTCAGCCGGGCAGTTAGTTTTTCTAACTGAGTACGGACGCTGCCGTCTATAGTTAGATCACCTAATTGGGCTACCAGACCACCGATAAGAGCGGGGTCATGGTTAATGGTCAGCTCAACTTGGCGGCCGGCAAATTTGCTTAAAACTGTCTGGAGAGATTTTAGCACAGAGCCGGGTAGGGGGGCGGCCGAAGTAACCTTGACCCGGACGAGACCTTTTTTGGCATCGACCAAACCATTATAAATAAGGGCAATTTTATCCAGTTCATCTAAATGATTCTTATCCGCCAAAAGGTTGATAAAGTTTGATACTATGGGGCTCAAGGCGGCTTTATCCAGAATCAGGTCGAGCATTTTTTTTCTCACCCCTTCTGGATACAAGGGTGAAGTAAGGGCTCTAGTTTCTTCACCAAGGACGGAAAAGACCTCGACTAGATCGTGCAATTCCAGACCGTATTTGACGTAACGGCCGTCGTCCAGACCAATATTTAAGAGAGCGTGGGCGTATCTGTTGATAACGGTTCGATTTTTCATTGTCTTAGAAGCTCCGCCTCAGCTTAAAATAGGTGAGGGTAGTTTTTCCACCTGAGTCATGAATTCGTCAGCCAGGCGGTTATAGTCTTCGGCGGTTATGTTATTTTGGATCAGTTCTTGGGCCGCTACGGTGGATAGTTTAACTATTTCTGTTAAAAGTTCCTGTCGTGCGGTTTTTACCTCCATAAGCAGAACGTCATTAGTCTTCTGAATGAGATTTTCTGCTACCTTGGTAGCTTCGTTTATGATCTGGTCAGCCTCTTTTTGGCCCAGGCGCTTATATTGGTCCAATATAGCGTCTCGTTCTGAAGCAATACAGGCGATTTGCTTATTCATTATTTCTTTTTGTTCTTCTAGATTACGGGCTTGAGTTTCCAGGTATTTAAGGTTACGGGCAATATTTTCCCTGCGTTTATGGAAGTAATTAGTTACAGGTTTTTTGGCCGCATAAATAAGTATAGTTAAAAAGGCGGCGAAGTTCATTAAACGGAAAAGAAAATCTTTAATTTGGTTTTCGGAATAGGCGCCCTCAGAAGCCATTAGGGGCAGAGAGGCCAAACAGATAAATAGAGCAAAAGTGGCGGCGGGGACGTATTTTTTCATTACAGGGTTCTCCCCAATATTTTTTCGGCTATTTCGCCGGCTAGAGTCTGAATTTCTGCAATTAGAGTCTGGTGGGCGGCGGCGGCGGACTCCTGAAGCTTAGTTCGGCTATCGCCCACTTGGCGTAAGATCTTTTCCTGGGCCTCAGCTAAAATTGATTTTTCCTGCTCCCGGCTTTTTGCGGTCACCTCATTTTTTAGACTAATAGCCTGGCGCAAAGATTCAGCATTTAATCGGTCTTTTTCTGCTTCGCTATTTTTCAGTTCGGCTTCGGCTGCGGTCGATCGGTTTCTTAAGCGGGCTAGAAGTTCGGTTCTCTCTTTAATAATTTTACGAAGTGGCCGGTATAAGAGAATATTCATGGCCAACATTAGTAATAGAAAGTTTATAATTTGGATTATTAAAGTGAAATCAAGACCGATGCTGACCATAATATCACCTGAAAATTATGCTTGTAGTGTTATGACTAAGTTTATTATAAATCCTTACTGTGTGATTTTACCCCAGACCGACCCAAATGGTCAAGTTGATAATTTTCTCCAAGTGCACAAAAAAATAAGCACTCGGTTTAAGCTCTTTGCTATACTATATTCCTAATTCCTAATTCGGACTTAAAGGTGGAGGGTTTATATAAAAGATGATGCGACTGTATGGGACAAGTTCATAAATTTACTTGTTTTAGATGACCTAATAAGAGTGTATTTTAAACTTCAGTAGGATTGTCTAGAAATCTTCAGTCTGTAAACCGTCAAAAAATTTTTTGAAGACCTTTTTAATCTTATAAAAATTTTTAGGTAGAGAACGGTCGGGGCCGAATATTTTTTAGCTGTAACGCAGATAGAAAACTACAATGTTACGGCTTTAGGAGAACCTCAAAAGCTTAAAATTAAAGTTTCTATGCGATAAAATATTGTAAATAAACGAAGATATTTTGATAGGTAAAAAAACCGAATACCGCGAAATAGGGGATCAAATTGAGGAAGTACCGGTTCCTTCCTAGAACTATTTGTGACAATAAATTAGTAAGCTTCCGTTCATGCGAATAGGTTTAATTTCCTCGATCTCAGCTGCCGCCTAAAGACTAAAAGGGCTATTAGGATTAAGAGACCGCAATAAATGTTAGCTGGTCAAAAATAAGTTCAACTTGACCGGATACTTGGAAAATAACAAAGATAATATTGACTATGCTTCGTATCTAAGAAAAAGTTGGTTCATTGGCAGCGGGACTATATGAGAACTAGAACAGAACTATATCCCAGTAACGTTTGAAATAACCTAGGACACATTGAAATATTGAAAGCGGTCATTATTTTTAACCTTAGTGCCTAAAGCTAAGGGCGGTTTTTATAAAATTAAGATATTGAAGAGACTCTCTTTAAGCACTACAAGCTTAAAAAGGGTGTATGAGCTAAAGAATAAAAGTGCTTATTTTTTTGTGCTCCCCCTATTCCCCAGGGTTGGATTTGAGACCTTCTCAAAAAACTACCTAAAAGAAAAATCTTTCTATTTGCCTTATTAACTATTATAATAAATTATTTTAAATAATTTAATATTTTAAAGGCTGGCAGATGGATGCGCTTAAATTACCTAAAAAAATAGCTATAATAGGGGCGGGCTCGTGGGGAACAGCACTTGCGGCTCATGCCGCTCGACAGGGACTCTCGGTCACCATTTGGGCGCATCGTGAGGAAGTGGTCGATCAGATTAATTTAAAGCATGAAAATCCGGCTTTTTTAACCGGCTTGAAACTTCCCAGCGGCATAAGGGCTGTTTCTGATATTAAAGCGGCTTTGACTGATCAAAAGCTGGTATTAGTAGTGGTTCCTAGCCATATTATGAGAGCGATAGCTGCTCAAATGGCTCCGGTTCTGCCACCGGAAACAGTAGTAATTAGTGCTTCCAAAGGTATTGAGGATGAAAGTTCAGCCACCATGGTTCAAATTCTGGAAGAAGAATTACCAGTCTGTTTTGGTTTAGAACTAGGCGCTATCTCTGGCCCCAGCTTCGCTAGGGAAGTGGCTCTGGGTCTGCCGACCGGGGTGACTCTAGCCATGCACTCCCACTCACTGGCTCAGTCCGTCCAGGTCTTCTTGTCGACCCCAGTCTTTCGCATTTATACTTCTTTGGATAGGGTGGGGGTAGAACTAGGTGGAGCTCTAAAAAATATTTACGCCATAGCTGCTGGCATTTGTGACGGGTTCTCTTTGGGCGCTAATGCCAGAGCGGCTATGCTTTCTAGAGCTTTGGGAGAAATGAGCCGTATGGCTGTGGCTCTTGGCGCCAATCCAATGACTTTAATGGGCCTTTCTGGAATGGGAGATTTAATTCTAACCGCCACTGGGAGGTTATCGCGTAATCGCCAGGTAGGGCTTCGCTTGGGAGCTGGTGAAAAACTTAAACAAATTTTGGCCGGTCGCCGCGATATTGCCGAAGGGATACGCAATGCACGTTCAGTTTACAATATGGCCCTGCGGTACCAAGTAGAAATGCCTATGGCTCGGGAGGTCTATCGAATTATCTACGAAGCCAAAGAACCTCGCCAAGGTATGGTCGATCTTCTGACTCGCCCTCTCAAAGACGAGCTCGATTTAAACCACTGAAAATCGGCCTCTTTCTTGAAGTTTATTCCTCTATCCTAAGAGCTAGAATGACCACATGTAATAAGGGAGTTACCTTATATTTCAGGATGTCCTAATCTATTGGAAGGTCGATCTGAAAGTTCAGCTTGTAATTCGGTGTTTTATCTAGCTCTTATATAATGTTATATAATCAAATTATTTTTTATAAAAATAAAAGATTAGCAGAGAAAAAACGAGTATTACAGTTATTAAATATGTTGATAATATAAATCACAATTGTTTATAAAAAGTGGACCGGGGCCCCAGTAATCAGGTTATTAACTTCTTTAACCACCCCTTTTATAAACAACTTTTTCACCCTACCTATAAAAAATATTCCTATTATTTAAGCCTGTTGTCGAAATTATTTTCCTTGTGAAGTTCAGAGGGACTTTCTAGGTTAGGTCTTTTGAAAAATCGCTTATTGACCCTGACTAGCGGATTTGCTAGAGTCCCAACTAGCTATGAGAACGCGTGACCAGTTTTAAACCCTAAAAGAGCCCTAATTTTAAAGGTAATTCTAAAGTTTAATCCGTATATTAATTCTAATTATCGGTATTTAATTTGGAGCGATATTTATTTATGTCAAATTTAAGCCAGGACATATTAGTTGAGTCAGAAAAATTATGGGATCTGACGAAAAATATTCTGGCCGAACGGTTAACTCCGTCTAACTATAAGACTTGGATAGAACCACTTAAAATTCATCAGGCGGAGAGTGGGCACCTTGTTATTTCCGGTCCTAATCCCTTTTTTCTCAATTGGGTCAAAAGCCATTTTTCAAGTGACCTCTCTTCCGCTTTAACGGCTTCAGGCTTTATGTCCTCCGCTCCTCTGGAATTCGTAAGTAATCTAGAGCCCCTTGAATCGCACTCTAGCAATAATTTTGATTATTCTCCGGAGTTCTCGGATCTTCCGACTAATATATTGAGTTCAAATTCAAACGTCTCTCGCACTCTTTGCTCTTTACGTTTGGATGGTCGCTTTACTTTTGATAATTTTGTAGTCGGTGATTCCAATCTATATGCTTATTCGGCAGCCAGGGCTTTGGCCGCCGGGGCGGCCCTGGGGGCTGACGCCCTCTTTATAACTTCCGATCATGGTTTAGGTAAAAGCCATTTATCCTTAGCTCTTAGTCAGGCTTTTTTGCAGATCCGGCCCCGCCCTCAGGTTTATTACCTGACCGCCGAGGACTTCACTAATGAAATGACTTACGCCCTTAGACATGGAAGTATGGAGGATTTTAAGACTAAATATCGCCAAAGTTGTGATGTTTTTGTTCTGGAGGAAGTCCAATTTTTGGCTGGCAAAGAAAAAATTCAATCAGAGCTTTGTTTTACTTTAGATTATCTTTTAGATCGAGGTAAAAAAGTAATCTTTACTTCACCTCAGGAACCCAAAGGCATTCCTAGATTGGGACGTTCATTGCGTTCACGTCTATCTACGGCTTTAATTTCACCTATTGGCCCCCCTGAGTACGAGACACGGTTGAATATACTGCTAAAAAAAGCTAAAAATCTTAATCTAAAAGTCTCTCGCACTGTTTTGGAATATATGGCTGAAAGAGTAACCTCCGATGTTAGACAACTAGAGAGTTGTCTTATTAGCCTTAGGGCTAAAAGTCAGCTTCTAGGTTGGCAGGTTGATATGGACATGGCTCGCGAAGCCCTGGCTTATCTTTTCGATGAAAACTCGGATGGAGTTCTGACTCTCACCTCTATCCGCACTCTCATCTGCCGCCATTTTCATCTGGAAGCGGTTGAACTAATCTCTAGGGATCGTTCAGCTAAACTTACTGAGGCTCGTACTTTGGGTATCTATCTAGCCCGTCAACTTACCGGGCGTACTTTAGAAGAAATAGGCCGCACTTTTGGCCGCAGCCATTCCAGTGCTCTCTATGCTATTAATAAACTAGAACAGACTCTGAAAAAAGACTTGAAGCTTCAAGGGAAAGTAGATTTTTTCAGACAGAAACTTTTGGAAGTTTAATTTTGAATTCATTATATAAGAATTATAATCAATTTATAATTTATAAAATATGAAACGTGGTATGTCTAAAATTATTCCCAATTATATAAAAAATCTCTCTCCTTACGTTCCTGGTCGTCTGATTGAAGATGTTGAAATTGAATTAGGGTTCCCTGGTTTGGTCAAGCTTGCCTCCAATGAAAATAGTCTCGGTTCCTCTCCTAAAGCTCTGGAGGCTATAACCAGAGTTTTAGCTAGCCTTCATCGATATAGCGATGCCGATAGTCGCGTTTTAAAAGCAGCTTTAGCCCGTAAATTTGGCTACGATCCGGCTCAAATAATCTGCGGTAATGGTTCGTCAGAATTCATTTTGGTTTTAACTCATGCCTTGGCTGGTCCGGGGAGTCGGGTCATTATGTCTAGCCCCAGTTTCACCCTCTACGCTAAAAATGCCCAAGCCGCTGGGGCGGAAGTTTGCCAAGTTCCGTTGACCGCTGATTATAATCACGATCTAGAAGCAATTCTTAGCAAGGTAAACCTTAAGACCAGCCTGATCTTTCTTGATAATCCTTTAAATCCCACTGGAGCTTATTTGGAGTCGAAGCAGGTAGAAATTTTTTATAGGAAACTTCCGGCCAATACCCTTTTAGTACTAGATGAAGCTTATATCGATTTTACCCGGCGACCAAAAAGTGACTTCAAACCGCTCTTAGCTGAAAAAAACAGCCACCTGATAGTTTTACGAACTTTTTCCAAAGCATATGGGTTGGCTGGACTCCGAGCCGCCTATGCGGTAACTAATCCTGAATTGACCTTATCTCTGAATAAGGTACGCCAGCCCTTTAATATGAGTGTTCTGGCCCAGGCTGGAGCGGTGGCAGCTTTAGACGATGACGAGTTTTTGCAAAAAACTTTGAAAATGACCTGGGCCAGTCTTGATTATTTTCAGGAAAAATTTACCGCTCTGGGACTAATCCCCCAACCCACTGAGGCTAATTATATAATGGTAGATCTAAAGGGGCGTTCTGCTGATAAAATATATCAGGCTGTTCTACATCAGGGAGTAATAACTCGCTCTTTGACCTCTTTTGGTTTAGCGACTCATCTGCGAGTTAGTGCCGGTCTTAAAGAAGAAAGCGAAGCTTTAGTGCTAGCTTTAACAAAAGTTCTAAGACTTTGATCTGGCGCTTTCGCCATATCAACCGTAAATTAGCCGCTCGTTTAGCTAACGATCTCGGGCAACCTTTGAAAGTGGGAGAATTTTTAGTTGCGCGTGGTTTTAAAGATCCGGCTTCCGTCCGTAATTTTATTCGAGCGGAACTTAAAGCCCTACCCGATCCTTTAACTTTGAAAGGTATGAATTTAGCTCTAGATAGATTGCTGCTAGCCCGCCGCCAAGGAGAATTAACGGCCATCTGCGGTGATTATGATGCCGATGGTCTTACCGCCGCGGCTCTTTTAGGCCGAGGACTACGGGAATCGGGTCTTAAAATAACTATTCATATTCCTAACCGTTTGACTGATGGTTACGGTTTAAAGCCTACGGCGGTTTCAGAACTGGCCAAACGGGGAGTCAGCCTCATTGTTACCGTCGACAACGGAGTATCAGATTTAGAAGCGGTTGAGACGGCTACCCACCAAGGTCTTGACGTCATAATTACCGATCATCATCAGTTGCCTCTCCGGTTACCCCCGGCTTTAACCATAATAAATCCTCATAATGATGAAGCCTGGGGGAAAGCCCCTCCGGCTGGAGTGGGAATGGCTTTTTTTCTTTTGGCAGCCTTCAAACGACACCTCCAAAAAAATAATCTTTTAACGGTTTCTGCTCCGCCGGCTCTTTTAGATTACTTGCCTTTAGTCGCTATTGGTACCATTGCGGATTTAGCTCCTTTGACTGGTGCTAATCGTATTTTGGTTCGCCAGGGGCTAGATTTTCTGGCTTCAACTAGTTGGCCAGGTTTGGCGGCTCTAAAAAAAATATCTAGAATAACTGGTAAAAAGATTAGTGGTCGGGATGTAGGTTTTCGCCTGGCTCCGCGTCTTAACGCCGCCGGCCGTCTCGGTAGCGCCGGACCGGCTTTAGAACTTCTTTTGTCTGAAGATGAAGAATCCGCTGCCAAGTTAGCGGTTCACCTTGAAAAATTAAATCAGAAACGTTACCAGGGGCAGAATCGTCTTTGTCAGGAGGCGCTAGAAAAATTAGAGGTGGAAATATCACCTAACAGCCGTACTGTTGTTTTGGGTGAAAAAGACTGGCCCAGAGGACTTTTAGGTCTGGCCGCCTCTAGAGTAGCTGAGACCACGCGTAAGCCGACTGTACTTTTTAGTCTGGAGGGCATTTTAGCCGTTGGCAGCGGTCGTTCAGCCGGAAATTTTAATCTTTACCGGGCCCTGAGTCATCTTGAACCAATGTTTACTTCTTTTGGTGGTCACGCTCAAGCGGCTGGTCTAACCTTACCAGTTAATCGTTTGAATGATTTTCGCACTAGATTAGAAGATTTAGCTCAGGCCGAGCCAGATTTTGTCAGTGAATCAGAATTATTAATAGATTTAGTCGTATCTTTGGGAGATTTAGAAATCCTTGCTCGACCCTTGGCCGCTATGGAACCCTTCGGCCAGGCTAATTCAAGCCCGATTCTAGTTATTCCACGAGTTTCTGTTGGTGATGCCCGGCCCACTAATTCGGGGGGGGAACAACATCTTAAATTTGTTCTGCTGGATGGCCTGATTAAGCGAACCTTGATAGGTTTTGGTTTAGCGCCCCGCCTGTGTGAGATAACTCGAGAGATGGATGTGGCTCTGACCTTAGAGATGAATGAATACCAAGGCTGCTTTACCCCCAGTTGGCGGATTTTGGATTTTCGCCCTTCAGAGAGGCTTAATTTATAATAGAATAATTAAGTATAATTATAAATTATCGCTTAAGAATTCGTTAAAAATAAATAATGTTTATAAGATCTTCTGAGAATAAGTTGATTTAAGGTTTATAGTTTATAATTGTTTATGTGACGTGTTTTTTTGTAAGTGAAGGTTTATAAATTGAATAATAAACTATGTTCTTGCTTTATATAGAAAGAGTTAATAATTTACGCAGAAATTGGAAAGGGAGTACTTCCTCATGTTGCCTAATGAAACAAACCAGACAGAATTGAGCCTAGGCCGAGCAATTTTTCAAATACCTATACTAGGTTTAATAGTAATTACAGCCACGTAATCTGGCAAATTTTTTCCCTAATTTAATTCTGCTTTATGATTTAACTTTTAGCTATTTATTGGATTGTGTCATCAAGCATGTCATTACCATAGGGGTTTCGAACAAAAAATTTAGTAGCTACAATTATACTATGAGTCTTAGTCACCGTTATTGAGACTTTCGAATTGAATCCATATTTAAGGTAAGATATTACTTTTATTTGCAAATTAGAACCAGTCAGAAAGATAATATTTTTTTCTTAAACGGCTGGGTGTTAAAAGAGAGATTTTCTTTTTTAAGTGCTTTTTTCCCTCATGCGAAATAAAATAAGAAGCCTTGAAATTTTTTTCC
>LQAA01000090.1 GCA_001577715.1 Candidatus Adiutrix intracellularis
CTCTTTAGCAGACTTCGCAACGAGAGCGATGGGCCAAGCAGAGAGCCCGGCCATAGGTAATAGTCTAGTAGGAAAAAAGAGTCTGTTTTTTACGGGAGGTCAGGTCGACTAAATTGGTTTCCATCTGTTCCAGGTTCTAGCTGACACTAAAGTCCAGGTAGCGACTGCCCCGATCCAGAGGTGGATATCCCCCCCTTTAAACCTAGCAAACCAAAGGGTTTACCCCGCACCACGTTAGCGATTTTGTAACCCACGCCAGGAAGTTTGAGCAGATCTTGAAGATCGCGAGACACCTGGCCCCATATTTAAAAGTGAACGCCTAACTCAGGACGATGAAGTTTTTAGCCTTAAATACGGAGAAAACTACAGGACCAAATCAGAACCTCCATCGCGCCCGAATCAGCGGTGGCTAGAGCGGTCGCATACAAATAACTCTAAAAAAGGACCACGGTGGTCTGATTAATCCAAGTATCGATCCACTGAGCTGAAAGCGCCATAGCCGCCAGAATCTAAAAAAAGATAGCGCGATCTAGGTCGTATTCAACCGCAGGATAATATTTATCAAAAAAATCAACTTTTTACCTCGGGTCATCGTAACCCCCTAAGCACCGGAGCTTTCAAAAATTATGCGATGGTTAACTAGATTCATGCTTTTAATGTGCCCAGCTAGTATTTTCTGCTCACCAAAAATGCTAATCAGCCGCCAGATTTCTAAGCCTTCGGGGATGATCTGATCGACCGCTTCTAGAAAAAGAGTTTCAATCTGGCTGTCACGAGCTGTTAGGTAGACATTAGCTTCACACATGGTCCATCCGTCTCCTTGGAATTTTGGGAAGATGAGTAGGCGATCAGAGCTAATTGGCGGATGGCGTCAGCCACCAGATGGGGTAAAGGTTCACCGGCAAAACCAGCTAGAACTATGCCTTCTTGCGCCAGAGGAATTAGAATCTTAGGAATTCTGATAGTGGTGACGGCCTCAGCCAAAGCGGGGGTTATTTCCCCCATCATGGCGTTGGCCCAGGTAACACTAATGGAACCCATCACCGCATCAACCCGAGGCAGAGAGACCCTGACGACGTTTTCCCCGGTGCCTCCCCGATTGGCCTTAGCCTTCATCATGGCGCTGGTAGCGGCAGAGTTAGCCCCCAAAGCCCAGATCTCCACCCCATCGCCAAAACTGGCTCGAATTTCTTTAATTATGGCAACACCAAAGCCCCCGCCTTGGCCATCGATAACCGCTACGACCGGGCGGCGGCGAAGGTGATGTCCAGCGAGCATTTCGAATTGAAACCCCTCTGAATCGAAGTGATCGGGCCCGCCCATTAATCTTTCACCGTCCGGCTCAGGTCGAGAAAAAATTTAAGGTGGCGACAATCAACATATTTTTCGTCACCGGACCAACAGATAACGTTTTCAAAAATCCAATTGTTAACCCACATCAGCTTAGTAAATCCTATATCTTTCAGCTTCCGATTAATTTTATAGAAATAGATTAAAGAACTGACTACAGCCTTGATCACCGGGGCCCTACAATGGAGACAACGAAGAGCAACCAATTTAAACCGGTTTGATCTTGACTAAACTCAACCCCAGCCGGGTAATAATCAAAATTAACCCCGGTATGGTAATAAGAGTGAACAGCTA
>LQAA01000091.1 GCA_001577715.1 Candidatus Adiutrix intracellularis
CCCCGGGTTATCTGGGATGAATGTCGTCGAAAAGGGGGACGGGGCGCTTGGCTGTGCCGAGTCGGGGAATCTTGTCTAGCTGGCGCCTTGAAGAAAAAAGCCTTTACCAGGGCATTTAAGGTGAAGGAAAAATTGAACGTGGCTGGATTAGTCACTTCCAGGGCGGCGCCCTTGAGGATAAAAAAAGATAACCCGTGAATTTCTAGTTTATTATGACTGGTTATAGTTTTACGTTTAGGGTATAATTTCTAGATAAAATAACGAAGGGTAGCGGGATGGGTAAAAAGAGAATTCACGAATTAGCTAAGGAACTGTCTTTAACCAGTGCCGAACTTATCCAGAAAATTTTGGAGTGGAAGCTTTTGCCTGGGGTTAAACTAGTGGCTTCTAGTGGCTTGGAAGATTATTTAATTGAAGATATAGCTCGGCGTCTTGGTTCTTACAAGGAAGCTACTGAACCTACCATTCCTCAAGTTATTCGTCGTCGCAAGAAAAGCCAGAGTGACCTTCTTAAACCCGCTTCTTTTGAACCAGCCACCGGAGCCCCGATTGAAGAAGACGTCGTCTCTGCCGTTGCCGCTAAGCTCGTTGAAAAAACCGCCATCCCGCTTAATTCAGCCATTTTAAATGTTCAGGTAAAAAAAAACGTGTCTGCAACAGTTATTTTTAAACCAGCTTTAGTTCCCGATTTTAAACAATTACAACCTAATCCTTCTTCTCCGTCCAAAGATATTCAATCGGAGACCCCACCGTCGGATTTGGCTGTGGGCCTAATCGAAGGGGTTCTACCGTTGGCTAAAGCGAAGGTAGCGACTGAACCGGGGAAAACAGCCCAGTTGATGCTCCGCAAAGTTACTCGCGAACTCTCAGATCCTCCAGCCCGCATTATTCCTCCGCCTAAAGGCAACTTCGATGCGGCTAGAGTGGTGGGTAGCAAGCCCAATTGGAAAGAAACTCCGGTTGTCCCCAAACCGGCGTTTAATTCCTCCGTTTGCCGTCCGACCGGGGGGGGAGGTGAGGGTAATCACCCTCGAACCGGTGATTTTCGTCGTTCTGATTCCGTTCCCGTGGTTACAGTTTCACTCCTGGAAGCCGAGGTAACTCGTCGTCGGGATAAGAGGAAAAAAAGTCAGACTGCCGGACGTTTCGAGGCCGATGATAATGCCGGGGCTAAACTTAGTCGTCGTCGAAATGTGGTGGAACGGACTGACCTCTATTCCGAAGGTGACTGGGAAAGAGTTCGCCGCCGGGGTAAAAATGTTAAAAAAGCTAAGGCTAAAACCGAAATAACGACTCCGAAAGCCATTAAACGTCGAATAAAAGTGGATGAAGTAATTACTGTTTTTGAATTAGCTCACCGACTCTCTATTAAAGCTGGTGATATAATCAAAAAACTCATGAGTATGGGGGTTATGGCCGGTTTAAACCAGGCTCTGGATTTTGATACTGCAACTTTGGTGGCTGCCGAATTCGGTTATGAAGTAGATAAATCAGCCTTTGACGAGGAAAATATTCTCAATTTGGAATGCCAAACCACTTTACCAGAGACTGATCGGCCGCCGGTGGTAACCATAATGGGTCATGTCGACCACGGTAAGACCTCTCTTCTGGATTATATTCGTAAAACCAATATTCAAATTGGCGAGGCTGGGGGTATTACTCAACATATAGGTGCTTACCATGTCCAAGCTGGTGGCCGTAATATAACTTTTTTGGATACTCCTGGTCATGAAGCTTTTACTTCTATGCGGTCGCGGGGTGCTCAAGTAACCGACTTAGTTGTGCTTATCGTAGCCGCCGACGATGGGTTAATGCCTCAGACTCGGGAAGCCGCCGATCATGCTAAGGCGGCTGGCGTGCCTATTCTAGTAGCCGTTAATAAAATAGATAAGCCCGGGGCCGATGCTGAAAAAGTCCGTCGGGAGATGATGGAGATCGGTTTAGTGCCGGAAGCCTGGGGCGGTGATACCGTTTTCGTAGAAATATCGGCTAAGACCGGTAAGGGAGTAGCCGAACTTTTGGATATGATTCTTTTGCAGGCTGATGTTCTAGAACTTAAGGCTCGGCCCGATGGCCCAGCCCGAGGCCGTATTATTGAGGCTAGGTTGGATAAGGGCCGCGGTCCGGTGGCCACTGTTTTAGTTCAGGAAGGCTTATTAAGGCAGGGCGACGCTTATGTTTGCGGTGTTTTTCACGGGCGCATCCGGGCTATGCTTGATGATCAGGGTGATCGGGTGTCTGAAGTTGGGCCGGCTATTCCTGTGGAAGTTCAGGGCATCAGCGGTGTGCCCCAGGCCGGTGATGAATTCATAGTGCTGGAAGATGAAAAGCAGGCTCGCCAAATTAGTCAACACCGCCTTTTGCGTCAGCGGGAAAGCGAATTGATTCAGACTTCTAAACTCACTCTGGAAAACCTGTTCGATAATATCAGGGCTGGGGCTATCAAGGGTTTGAACTTAATTATTAAGACTGATGTTCAAGGTTCTCTAGAGGCTATTGTTGATGCGGTGATGAAGCTTTCTACTCTGGAGATGAAAATTAACATTATCCATCAGGGGGCTAGTGCGGTTTCTGAAACTGATATTGTGCTGGCTTCGGCTTCTAACGCCCTGATTATTTGTTTCGCGGTACGCCCTTCCGTTAAGGTTCAGGAACTGGCCGATGCTGAACATATCCAAATCCGTTATTACAATGTTATATACAAACTTATTGATGACATTAAAGAAGCCATGGCTGGTCTGCTTGACCCAGTTAGGAGCGAAAAAATTCTGGGTCGGGCTGAAGTACGGGCTATTTTCGTAGTTAGCCGGGTAGGTACGATTGCCGGTTCTTATGTGCTTGATGGTAAAATTGTGCGCGGGGCTAAAGCCCGTTTGCTACGTGATAGCGTGGTAATTCATGATGGCCGCTTATCTTCTCTGAAAAGAGTTAAAGAGGATGTCCGCGAAGTGGCCGCTGGTTACGAGTGTGGGATAGGCTTTGAAAATTATAACGACGTTAAAGTAGGCGACTTAGTTGAGGTCTTTCATGTCGAAGAAACAGCGGCCACAGTTGAACTTATAGATGAAGCTGTAGCCCGGGCCACCAAAGAAAAAGAACGTACGGTTCGAGCCGAAGAAATCCAAGACGAGGGAGCGGTCCGTTAGATGCATGTCGGGATGTTTATGAAACTATGGTTCTGTGTTTCGCCGTCTGTAGTTCAGTTTTCCGGGTTCTTAACAGCATTATCGATAATATCTTTGATTTCGTCGAAGATAATATCGATGCCGAGGTGGATGACTTTAAGATGAATTTTGATTGTTTCTTTGGCCGGTAATATTTATGAGTCAACGACGTTTGGAAAAATTGAATAAACTTCTAAAGGAGACCATTGCCGTCCTTTTACTCAATAAAAGTAAGGATCCCCGCCTTAAAGTGGTAAGCGTCACAGCGGTTAGAATAACTAGAGATTTGAAAATAGCGGTGGTTAGTTACAGTGTTCTGGGTGAATCGGGGGAGAAAGTAGCGCTTCAGAAAGCTTTGGCTAGGGCTGCTCCTTTCGTCCGGTCTACCTTGGCTGTGGAACTAGGTCTCAGATATACTCCAGAGATAAAGTTTGAGTTTGATCGTAATCTGGAATACGCTCAGCATATGAATGATCTTTTAAAACGGGTAGGGTCAAGCGTAGCCGGAGTCTCAGAGCATGACTGATATTGTGCCAGACTGGCGACCGGCAGCTCTGGAGCTTTTGAATCGATCTCGTAAAATTCTAATCCTCACTCACCATAACCCCGATGGTGATGCTTTGGGTTCTTCCGCCGCTCTGGCTAGAACCCTGATCGGGCAAGGTCGTCAAGCTGATATTGCTCTCATCGGCGCTTGGGCTGAACGTTTAAATTTTCTCCTGACTGGTCTTTTTCTGGTGGAACTACCGGATAATCTAGCCGTTTATGATTTGCTGTTGCTTCTGGATTGCCATAGCTTTGATCGCCTAGGGCCGGCGGCTAAAAAGTTGGCCGTTATGAAGAATCGCCCTCCCGTTATGGTGGTGGATCACCATCCTTTAGATGAAGCGGAGACTTTTAAAGCAGTTTGGCTTCATCAGACTTCCGCTTCGTCCACTGGAGAATTAACCTGGGCTCTTATAAAAGCCTGGGGGGTAATTCCGCCACTTTTGGCGGTAGAAGCTCTGCTGGTAGCTATAACTATGGATACCGGTTTTTTCACTCAGAACAACACTACCGCTACTTCTCTCAGGGCGGTGGCCGATCTGGTTGATTTGGGTGGCTCTTTGGATCAGATCAATCGGCAGCTAAAAAATGACTTGCCTTTAAGACGTTTTAAACTTATGGGGTTAGTTTTAAATACCTTGACCCTCTATTGCGGTGGTCGTTTAGCTGTTATGATCGTTACTCCAGCTTTTTTGGAACAGACTGGGGCGGTAATAACCGATACTGAAGAGCTTGCGGAAATGGGTCGACAAGTGGTTGGGGTTATTTTATCGGCTTTAGTTAAGGATGTTGGACAGGGTTTTGGCACTATTCGAGTCAGTTTACGCAGCCGGGAATCTCTAGATGCCTCAGCTCTGGCTAGGGTTTTTGGCGGCGGTGGCCATCGTCAGGCGGCGGCTTATGACGATCCCCATGCGGGTACCGCCGGGGTGGCGGTAGATAACTTGTTGCGGTGGGCGGAAATTTTTTTAAATGACTGATTTAACTCCACGCTTGCATGGGTTATTACTTATTGATAAGCCGGGAGGCTTAACTAGTCATGATGTAGTGGCTAAAGTGCGTCGCTTAGTCGGGCAGAAAAAGGTGGGCCATACTGGTACCCTGGATCCTATGGCTACCGGCCTTTTGGCTGTTCTTCTGGGTTCAGCTACCAGGCTGGAACCCTATTTGACCCGGTTAGACAAAACTTATCTGGGGCAAATGGAATTGGGTCTGACCACCGATACTGATGATCTCACTGGGCGACCTTTACGTCGCCAGGGTCCTCCTTGGCCGGCAGAGGCGGTAGTGCAAAAAGCCCTTGAAGAGCAGGAAGGGGAGGGTGACCAGGTGCCACCGGCTTTTTCGGCTGTTAAAATTGCTGGCCGTCGGGCCTACCGGGCGGCTCGGGCCGGGGAAAATTTAGAATTGCCCCCTCGCCGAGTTACGGCTTTTAGATTGGAACCGCTTAAATATGAACCGCCTCGGTTGGATTTCAGAGCTAAAGTGTCATTTGGTTATTACATACGATCCTTAGTTCGGGATCTGGGAGAGACTTTGGGCATCGGGGGAGTTTTGAGTGCATTGAAGCGGGAACGGATTGGCTCCTGGTCCGTGACCCAGGCGGTTACCTTAGATGAATTGGCCGTCTGGTCTGAGAGCGACTGGCGGTTGAATATCAGATCTCCGGCTGCGGCTTTACCCCATTTGGAGGCTTTGATTTTGGAAGACCGGGCGGCTCTTGATTTTGTCAACGGTCGCTCGGCTAGTGCTGGGTCCCATCCTGCCGGGATTTATAAAATTTTGAATGCCGAAGGCCAGCTTATAGGTCTCGGTCAAATAGACCCTTTCATTAGAGATGAAGTGCCCCGGGAGCCTTTCTTGCGGCCCTTGCGGGTTTTTTCGTCAGGCGGTAACGCCTGAATCAAAAATGCCGGATGGCAAGGAGCAAATATGTCCATCATTACTGAAAAAATTAGGGAACTAATTGAAACCTATCAAACTCACGATAACGATACTGGTAGTCCTGAAGTTCAGGTGGCTCTGCTCACTGAACGCATTGCCAACCTTACCGGACATTTTAAATACCATCACAAAGATCATACTTCGAGGCGAGGCCTTCTGAAATTAGTAGGTCAGCGCCGTCGTTTGTTGAACTATCTTAAGCAGCAGGATATTAATCGCTATCGCGATCTCATTGGGCGTTTAGGATTACGCAAATAAATAAAAATCACCCGGATCAAAAAGTGGGGGGAAAAGTTCCTTATCTTTTAAGTACGGAAAAATGCTCAGAAAGACCAGGGGTTTTTCAGCCGGTGGATTAAGACCGGCGTGTTAGAGGAGAAATTGATGAAAGTTGAAACTAAAATCGGTGAAGCTGTGGTCAGCATTGAGACAGGGAAAGTTGCCCGTCAGGCTGGCGGTTCGGTTATAGTTCGCATGGGAGAAACCATGGTTCTGGCTACGGCCGTGGCCTCGAACGAAAAAAGAGAGGGTCTTGATTTTGTCCCTTTTACAGTAGATTATCTTGAACGCTTTTATTCTGTAGGCCGTATTCCCGGTAATTTTTTTCGCCGTGAAATTGGGCGGCCTTCGGAAAAAGAAATTCTGACTTCTCGCTTCATTGATCGGACTTGCCGGCCTCTTTTTAACAAAAACTGGACTTTTGAAACTCAGGTTATCGCTCAGGCTATCAGCGTAGACGATAAGTATGATCCGGATCTTCTGGCCATGCTTGGGACTTCGACCGCTTTGACTCTTTCGGATATTCCTTTTACCGGTCCTATTGCCGGAGCCCGGGTTGTTCGGGTGGGTGGTAAACTGATCGTTAACCCTACTCAGGCTAAATTAGAAACCGCCGATCTAGCCCTTATTGTGGCCGGTAACCGTGAAGCCGTGGTCATGGTTGAAGGTGGAGCCCTTGAAGCTACTGAAGCTGATATTTTAGATGCTATCTTTTTAGCCCATCAAACTATTCAACCCCTATTAGATATCCAACTAGAACTTCAGAAGGCTTGCGGTAAGGGGAAACGAGTGCCCGATGAAATTGCGCGTGATGAAGAACTGATAAAAAAAGTAGTTTCCGAATATCGACCGGCCATGATGACCGCTTTGACTATCAGGGGAAAACAAGCTCGTCAGAAAAAAATATTCCAGCTTAAAACTGAGGTTCAGGCCGCTATAGCTGAAGAACATCCCGATGGTAAGAGCGATGTAAGTTACGCTCTACACCATTTGGAAGCTGAGATTTTAAGAGGAATGATCGTCAGGGAAGGCCACCGTATTGATGGTCGGTCTCTGACTGAAGTCCGCCCAATTACCTGTGAGGTAAGCTATCTGCCCCGCGCCCATGGTTCAGCCCTTTTCACCCGCGGTGAGACCCAGAGCCTGGGCATAACCACTCTTGGCACTAGTTACGATGATCAGCGTCTGGACACCGTGATCGGCGATTCTTTTAAAACCTTTATGTTGCATTATAATTTTCCCTCTTTCTGTACCGGGGAAGTTAAACGCCTTGGGGCGCCCGGCCGCCGGGAAATAGGGCATGGAGCTTTGGCCGAACGAGCCCTTCGGGCTGTTATTCCGCCTCATGAAACTTTCCCCTATACTATTAGGGTAGTTTCTGAGATTTTGGAATCCAATGGCTCGTCTTCAATGGCCTCCGTCTGCTCCGCTACTCTTTCCTTAATGGATGCCGGAGTGCCTCTTAAAGCCCCGGTGGCCGGGGTGGCTATGGGTCTAGTAGTAGAAGGTGATCAGGTTATTATTTTGACGGATATTTTAGGTGATGAAGACCATCTGGGTGACATGGATTTCAAAGTAGCGGGCACTGTCGCTGGTATAACTGCCGTTCAGATGGATATAAAAATTAGCGGTGTTACTCGGGAAATTATGACTCGCGCTCTGGAACAGGCCAAAGAAAGTCGTCTCCATATTTTGAGAAAAATGAAAGAGGTCATCGCTGAACCTAAGAAAGAAATATCCCAGTATGCCCCTAAAATGACTATAATTGAGATAAATCCAGAAAAAATTAAAGATGTCATCGGCCCGGGCGGTAAAATTATAAAATCAATTCAGACCGAAACTGATACCCGCCTGGAAGTTGAAGACAGTGGTAAAGTTACCATCTACGCCCCTACAGCTGAAAAGGCCATCGCAGCTGTGGAACTGGTTCGCCGCTTTACTCAGGAACCGGAACTAGACAAGATTTATCATGGTCGAGTGGTTAAAATAATGGATTTTGGTGCTTTTGTTGAGATTCTTCCTGGTACCGATGGGTTAGTTCACATCTCTCAGCTGGCTTCTGAGCGTGTCCAGCGTGTCACCGATGTGGTCAAAGAAGGCGATCTCATCGATGTTAAAGTCCTTGGAATTGATAAGCAGGGCAAGATCAGGCTGTCTAGAAAAGCCGTGCTGGAAGGCAATAACCAGTAGAGTTTAAATATTGTGGACCCTCTGGAGTCTTTCGCGATATCTTTCTATTTTGATTGAGTTGTATATTTCTAGACTAATTTTGAAGAGTGAACACAAAAAAATAAGCGCTTTTTATTCTTTAATTTATATTTCTTTCAAGTTTGTAGCGCCCAAGGAGAGTCTCTTCAATATCTCGCTTTCAAAAGCTGCTTTTGGTTTTTGATATTGAGGCCAGGACTATTTTTTTAATATTCTAACATGTTTTAGGTTACTTCAAACGTTGTTAGGGTACGGTTCTATTCCCGCTTTCAATAGCGCCGTTGCCGATGAATCAACCTTTTTGCTGGGTATGGTCTTGGCGAAAATGGAGGAGTTTTTGCATAAATAAAAAAATCGAAAGTTTATTAGATATTTGGGAACAGAGTTTTTCTTTCATATTTTGGATTTAAGTGGCCCTATCGCTCAATAGAACGGCGTTGATAGGTTTCGTAGCTGTTGCGAAGAGTTAAAGTGAAGGTGTGTTTCTTTAAAGCGTTGGTAGTTTCGAGAAGCGTTGTGTTTTTCTTTTTAAATTTGTTTTTTTTAGGTCGGTCTCCCTTTATTTTTTTGTTTGGTTTATAGTATAGCCCCGTTGACTTTAAAGTACGATGTGTGGTTATTTTTGATTTTCAGAAATAATAATTTTTCAGAATTGAGGTAGCTACAGGTTGTCTCAGTCTCGTCTTCGTCGTTCTTGAATAGTAGTCTTCCACAATATTAGTTATAGCTCGTATAATCTATTCATTTATATTTATGGGTGTGTTACGTGCTAAAGCCTTCTGGAAATCGTCGCATAAGGATTTGGCTCTTGCACCCGGTGTGCTTTTTAGCATGATTTAAATGCTTATTTTAAACGGAATCTCATTTAAACTAAAGGCTTCATTAGGGGGGGAAGTTATCTTTTTTGCCCGCTAATTTTTTTAGTTTTTTGGCGGCGGATGGGGTTGAGGAGATTAAGCCCATTCGCATTAACGATAGCTTACTAATCTATTACTATATTAGTTCTGGGAAAGAGCCGGCACTACCTTGGCTTGGTCCTTTTTTCGCGGGGTTCGATTTTTTTATTTATTAAAGCAACCTAGTTCATTTAAAAATTGTGTGTTCCTAATGAAATGAGTCAGACAGAATTGGGTTTGGGACAGGTAGTTTTTTAAATACTTGTGATAGGTTGGATAGTAATAATAGTCGAGTGATCCGGCAAAAACCCCCCAAAAATTGGGTGGAAATTTTCTTTTAATCAATGGGCTAGTATTCTTAACATTACGAAGAAACCGGCCTAAAAAAATTAGGTCCAAAAAAGGAGAGCATTTTTTTGTACTTGGTTTCGTCTATATTTAATAAGGGTTATTCGGGCAGAGTATTCAAGGTTCCTTGTAAGGATCCTTTAAAATAGTTTAGATTTTCTTTAAGGTATTGACTATTTTTCTATGGCTGATAGGGTATCCCAGTACTTTGGCTATAAAGAACTGTAAAGACGAGTACCTAAAATAGGGGAGTTACTTTTTTAAATTGAAATTCAACAACCGGCTAAGGTTATTTATTAGTTCAAGATGTTACTTTAAAAAAATAATATTTTATTACTGGACATAATTTATAGATTAGAGCGAACCAGAGGCTTTTTGTTACAGTGGGGTGAATAAATTTAGTTAAGTAAATATAGCATTTTTATTGGCTTAGTTCTAAGCATTATTGTTTACTTAGCAGGTATTTAAATAGATGCTGAGTTGTTATAATAATAGGTAAATAATTCGGTAGAGAAAGCTATGTTAAATTGAGAAATAAGCTGTTAAAGCTCTGGACAGGGAGGGTATCTTAATTTTTTCTATTTAAAACTTTTAGCCAAATATCCTAAGATATGAGTCATGATTCTTTGTTCCAGCCACTGATGTAGGGGTTATATTTTTATGTTAACGTTCTTCATTATTTTAAAAACTCGCTCTACTTGGGAGAGATTTTTTTAAGTACGGATGCATTCCTCTGGGCTCATTTCATTTTTGTTAGTTAATGTTCTAATCATATAGATTTCATCTAATATTTACTTTTACTCTATACTAAAAGTGTGACGATGGAAGTTAAATTAAGGTTCACTAATTTCACGAAGAAGAGATTTTATTTTTTTGCAATTTATCTTCTGCCTTATAGCCAAATTTACGGCATCCTATCCCTTTAAATGTCCTACTTAAACACTGGCTCTTATTTACTCTAAGTCTTTCTCGGTAACGGCTAATAGCTCCTCTCTGGTCTTAGCTCACTTATCGGCCAGAAATAGATTATAATAAGTTAACAATTTCTCTCCCGGATATTCATCCAGCGCTACAAATTCAATGAGTTTTGTCTTGTTAAAAAGAGGTATCTGTTTTTTTTACGATTGTTAAGTGATTCCTATATAGATGTAGATTCTAAAGCGCTTATTCAGTTTATATCTTTTATGACCTGTAGAAGGGCTATATTCTTGACCTCCAACGTCCCCCGATCACCTATAGCAACTACTTTACCAAACCTAAATTCGACTCTAAATTTTTCAACTGTTGAAATGAGTGTGGTTAAATCAAAAGTATCGCCTGGCCAGACGTTAATAAATATGGGTCACTCCTTTCCGTTGGTCAATAGATTATAGTTTATTTGGCGCTTACCTTTCTCTTTATTACGTGAATACCCGAAACATCCCAAAAGGCAATGCTCACCTTTCCATTATTCTGGTAAGATTCGCGTAGAAGAATCGCAAGAAAAGGATTACGATTTAGAATGGCATCTATAAATATGGATTATGATAGCTGACTAATGTTAATATGTTAAGTAGTAAATAATATTTATATAGTCACATATTTACTGTAACAATGTTATTTTGGTATCGTAATATTAATATTTTATTGCACTTTTACTTGTGGAACTTTAGGTTGAATTGAACTTCCAGCTGCTTTTTTCTATAATACATTAAAATTATGATTAAAATATATCTTTAATTGCAATATAGATGCCTATTTAAATGATATTTTGTTATTGACTTGTACCAGCTATTTTATTATTTTTTAATCATGGATATAGATTTGCTACTAAATCGTAATTTATCTTCGGCTATTCTCTTGTGCTAATTATACTGGGAAAACGAAAAGATCAAAATGAGAACATTAGCCATCTAAAAATTAAGCACTTTAGCCACCGAGTTTAAAGTTAAAAGCATTGATAAGAATGGACCTTTATACCGTTATGGATTAGTTTTTTGGATTATTAGGATAAAATTAAGAATAAGCTGGTTAAGTGTTTTTTGCATCTCGTCAATTTGGCTTATTATGATCTCTTCTCAAGTTATATTGAGGTGAGTGTTAAATGTTGACCTAATATAGTTAAAACCGCGATAAAGCGTGGTAAACGGCAAATTAATTATTGGCTTCTAACCGATAAGTACTGGCATTCGATATCAGTAAAAGCTTGCCCTGAAAATACTTCCGATATCACAATTTTATTATCGCCTTGCATTTAATTTCAATTCGTGGGTTAGTTGAGAGTAAAAATCTACGATTAAGTTTTTTTTGTGAAAGTAATTTGTGTTAGTTTAATATTTCAAGCGATTTTTCTGGAGAACGGTCAATTACTTTATTCATCTTATGAAGTTGAAAGTAGTGGCAGCCATAAGGGTGTTAATATTATCTCCCAGGGTTTCTTTTAGGGAGCTTCGAAACATTCAAATATCTAATTTAAGATATCTAATAATTGATTTTATTTCACATGTTGTTTATTTTGGTTTCTATTTTTTTATTTTGTAGGACCGCTAATTTTATGACCTTAATTTTTTAATGTTAATATTTGGGCTCCTTTAACTATTTTGCGACTTTGATAACCTTAGGCACAAATCTTTAAATCTGATTAGTGGTTTACTTTTTTAATTATTTATTGGATTGTATTGCCAAGTGTGTTACCATTGTAGAGAGTTCGGCCAAAATCTTAGCAGCTATAATCACATTGTTAGTTTTAGTTATCGTTATTGAAACTTTCGAATCAAATTCATAGTTCTTGTGCTTTTTACTTTTAGTTATGCAGAGTATTTTCGGTTCATGTAGACTATAAATTTTATTTTATCTTTTTATTATTAGGTTAAAATATACTCGAAAAATTTGAACTATTTCTGATAAAATCCTAAAATAACTATTAATTTTTTTATTTAATTTACGGAATAATGTTAAGACGATAGCTTTAAGGCGGCTTTTGATTCTCTTTATTTCTTTATTCTTTATTCTTTATTCTTTATTAGGGCTTCTGCAGAAAGTGATCATTCTGATGAATTTCCTTATCTCTTCTCCGTAGTTACGGTGTAAAAGGAACTCTGTAGAGTATATTATATTTCAGAGTTAAGTTATCACTTTTAGTTGTAACTTAGAATTAGTTTGAGGAATAATATTTTTTATTGGCTGGTGGTGTTGAAGAGAGCTTTCTTCTCAAGTGTTTTCTCTCCATATAATAAAATAGAAGCCTTGAATATTTTTCCAACCCTCTAACTTCAACGCGTTGACGAAAAATAAGTTAAATTAAATAACGCAAAAGGCACGGTTCGTTGAAAGGTTTTCTCTTTACAAAAATATCGAAAGTGGGAATTGTGGTTCCACTCTTAAACAACTTCCTCATCGTTCAATTTTTTAAATTATTATATGGTTAATATTCTGTATAATAAACGAATATTTTTAGCTGGATATCCTTGGTTAGGATAATATTCTTAAAGCTATTGCTCTAAGAGATTCTATAGTATTTTTTCAATTAGTTATGAGTACGCATCTTAAAGATTAATTTGCTTCAGCAAATTTTCCTTGAAAAAACGCTTTACTTTAATTATGGTGATGGTATTCTTATACATCCTTCGAAGAAGAGAATATTTCGATTAGGGTTTAAAGTAAACCCAGGATTGCATGGTTGAAATTATATTATAATTACTATAATTAATTAAAAATCAAGTCATTAGTATGTTTTAAGAGTCGGCCAAATAAATACCGCATGGAAAAGCATTCTTAATTTAAAGTTGAAGACGATAACCTCCTTTTTTTTCGAAAGAATAAAAGTATTGTTGCGGAAGCTATTTTTTATGGTATCTATATTATCAGAGTTTTGATCGTGCCGAAAAAAATGAACATCGAAGATTGTGGTTGCAGTTATAAAAATTATCACAGGTGTAACGAACTTTACGTACGATGAAAAATATTGGTAAAAAAATAAACCAATTTATCATTATATGGAATCGAAAGTTCGGACGCATTTATTTTTGTTTATGTTGACCTATTACATTAGATAGCATATGTACGAGGTGTGGAGAGAATTAACTTTTTATTGATGGAGAATTATTTTAAAAAGGAACCTGCGACCTCGTAGTGTTGATATAAACCTTAGATAGTGACAAACAAAAAATAATAAAGAGAATGATGAAGGATAAATTCCCTTGTATATTAAGGAGCTTTAAATACTGTATTTTATAGTTTACTTGACTTCGTGATTATAAGGGAGCATATTTTTATGGTGATGTATAATTATAGCTTATTTGATAGTTGTTGTGAATAGGTACCGGAAACGTTTAGTCTCAGTCGTTCTCTGTCTAAATTCCTTTATGGAGTCAAAAGAATCTATAAGGAATTTTTTACGATTTTCAGGTTGATATTTTTTGGGTAGTCTTACTGGAGTTCAAGATACACTCTAATTTAGGTTGTCTAAAGTAGACGAGTTTATAGTCTTATTTTGTTTAGTCGTATCGTTTTTTGTATAAACTCTCCCCTTTTTACGTTCGGACAGTGAAGTTGTATAGTAGAGAAATTAAACTTAGTGTTTATTTTTTTTGTGCCCCCGGTTTTAAAAAAAAATCTTGACATCATTTTTTTTTCCATTTATAATACTAAAAAACACGTCAGATTCCATTCTATCGGTGTTCAGATTTCAGCTAAAACTGAAACTAAAAGCCGAGTCTCTTGCAATTTTTCTGCTTCTTAAAATGTCAATCTGTAAGGAACTCCGAACAACGGCCTGCCGTATTTCTTTGCGAATATCTTAATTCAGGTATAGAATAGGGTCTCAACTATCGCCTCGTACTGAACCGACGGGGTTAATTTTCCAGGAAAAAATATGACCGAAAAAATGGATCTGTCTGATCTTAAAAAAATGAAAATTGGCGATCTGATCGCTTTAGCTAAGGAATTTAAAATCGAAGGAGCCACTAATCTCCGTAAGCAGGAACTTATCTTCGCCCTTCTTCAGGCCCAGACGGAACACAACGGGATGATTTTCGGCGGCGGTGTCCTTGAAACTCTACCGGACGGGTTCGGCTTTCTCAGGGCCCCTGAATCTAATTATTTGCCTGGGCCGGATGATATCTACGTTTCACCTAGTCAGGTCCGGCGCTTCAACTTACGTACCGGCGATACCGTCACTGGGCAGATTCGGCCTCCTAAGGAAAGTGAACGGTATTACGCTTTGTTAAAAGTTGAACAGTGCAACTTTGAAGATCCTGAAGAAAGTAACCGCGATAAAATTCTTTTTGATAACTTGACCCCTCTCTATCCCGAAGAGCGTATTAGGTTGGAAACCGATGGCAAAAACAATTCTATGCGTATTATGGATATGATGACCCCTATTGGTAAAGGTCAGCGTGGTCTTATTGTTTCACCTCCTCGTACTGGCAAGACTATTCTGCTCCAGACAATAGCTAACTCTCTTACTAAAAATCACCCTGAGGCTATTCTTATTATGCTTCTCATTGATGAGCGGCCTGAGGAAGTAACCGATATGCAGCGTTCGGTCAAAGGAGAAGTTATTAGTTCAACTTTTGATGAACCGGCCACTCGTCATGTTCAGGTGGCTGACATGGTTATAGAAAAAGCCAAACGTCTGGTGGAACACAAGTACGATGTGCTAATTCTGCTAGATTCTATAACTCGTCTTTCGCGGGCTTACAATACTGTTGTGCCGCCTTCTGGTAAAATTCTTTCGGGCGGGGTAGATTCTAATGCTTTGCACCGTCCCAAGCGTTTTTTTGGCGCGGCCCGTAATGTGGAAGAGGGCGGTTCTTTGACAATAATTGCCACTGCCCTTATTGATACCGGCAGTCGTATGGATGAAGTCATCTTTGAAGAATTTAAAGGTACCGGTAATATGGAGATATATCTGGACCGTAAACTTAGCGATAAGCGCGTCTTCCCAGCCATGGACATTAATCGGAGTGGCACCCGAAAGGAAGAATTATTGTTGTCTGAAACTGAACTCAACCGTATTTGGATTCTTCGTAAACTCCTTAATCCTATGAGTCCGGTGGATAGTATGGAATTTTTGCTTGATAAGATTCGTGGCACCAAGAGTAACCTGGACTTTTTTGATTCTATGAGTCACTAACTACTAACATTAAAGGACTCTGCTTGCATTAGTATGGTAAATAGGGTAAAATAATTAAATTAAATAGACCGGAAGGCATATTCGGCCTTATTTTTAAAGTTCATATTTTTTAAGGGTATAATGGTTGTTAATAAATTGACTGATAAAAAAAATATCCGCGATCTCATTGGGGAGAAAGACGTTTTTCTGACTATCAGTGAAAGAATTTATGAATATTTTCTGAGTCACATTAGACTTTTGGCCGCTTTGGGAGCGGTTGTAGTGCTGGTAATTATCGGGGTTATTTTATTAGTTAACTATCAGAGTTCATTTAATATTAAAGGGCTAGAAGCCTATGAAAACGCCCTGGCTTCAGATGCGGCCGTCCCTGCTTTGGAAAAGGTTAGGGCTGATTACCCGGGTAGCCGGGCCGCTCGGTTGGCTGCCTTTTCTCTGATCGGTTTTTATACCGATCAGAGAGCGTTGGAAAAAGCGTTACCCCTGGCAGAAAATTTGCTTCAAACTCTGAAAGCTAATGAAATATCTATCAAACCTGTTCTTCTCAATACTTTGGGTGGGCTTTATGAAACTGGCCGGGATTATCCCCGGGCGCTTCAAGCTTATCAGGCTATTCTAGAATTTAAAACTATTAATGCCATTCTCCGGGAAGATGTGTTATTGGCCCTGGGGCGCGTTAATACTATAGTTGGCGACCAAAAGGCGGCCATCAGGAATTATGAGGAAATCCTGCAAAAATTCCCTAATTCTTTCAAGGCTTACCTAGCTAATACTAAATTAGCAGCCCTCAAAGGCGTGGCTTCAGCTTTTCCTTTATCGGTCCCGGCTGACGATAATGCTGCTGGGGTCAATTAAATTAGTTAGCTTCAAATGGTGGAACAATTTTATGGAAGAATTTAACGACAGCCAGCGGAATGAGTCCGAAAATAAGGTGCTTCAGAATGAATTGGATGTAGATGTCAGTTCTTCTGCCGGCCCTTATCCCTCCCCGAGGCCTAGCGGTGCTCAAAGATTCCGGAAGAGTTCTTTCCGGCCTATTTGGTTGGGAGTGCTTCTGATGGTGGTTATCTTGGGTCTAACTTGGTTTATTTTTCAGGACGTTCTCTCCGAATCGGAAAAGACGGGACCAGTCGGATCAACGATCATTGGGTTGCCTTCTCTGTCAACGCTTCCTGACGTCGGGGTTGCACCAGATGCGCTTAAAGTCTCTACTCCGATAGGTTCTTCTGCCGTTGTTAGTAAAGCTGCTCAGCCGGTCTCTGGGCTCGAGCCCCTTAATTTTTCTCCTAGCCCGGAAACTGATGGTAAAGTTTCTTCTTCTACGTTAAGTGCGGTCACCCCCGCGGCTAACTCAGTAGAAGTTAAACCGACCGCTTCTAATTCCTCGGCCGCGGTTAAACCGTCGGAAATTAAACTAGCTGTCCCTAAACTTTTGGCTCCTGTTAAGTCGGCTAAAGCTAAACGGGTAGAAGCGAAACTGGCCGTTCCTGAACCTTCGATCCAGATTAAACTAGCGGAAGATAAATTGGCTGAAATCAGTTCAATTAAAACAAAAAATTCGTCCAGCCGCCAGGTTGAGATATCTGAAAGGTGGGTAGTCAATATTTCTTCCACCCCGGATGCCGCTGAATCTTCGCGTATTTTATCGAATCTTTTAGGTCAGAATGTTGGTGGTCAGGTTTATGCTTATGAAACCAGAATTGACGGCCGGCTTCAACATCGCATCAGGGTAGGGTTTTTCTTTACTAAAGAAGAGGCGGAAAAAGTGGGACGGGAAATTAAAGAGCGCTACCACTTGTTCTTCGCCCCTTGGGCAGTTCGCCCCACTCAAGAAGAAGAAAATAAATATAAAAATTAGTGAAGCTATTTAGGATTTTGAATAATTTAGATCATACCCGGTTAGTTTGAGTTAAAAATAAAATTGACGGGCTAGGGAACTAAAACTTGACTAAGGGTCAGAGAGAGGTGTTATTCATGGATATTGGTATTACTCTTTTCAATCACATCTTATCTAATCAGAAAATTAACCCGAAGGCCACCGGTGCTTTTTCCCGTCTTTTAATGGCTATTGTGGTAGCGGCCAAAATGGTTCAGCGCGATGTTGCCCGGGCTGGTTTGGTCGATGTTTTAGGTCGGGCCGGCGGCTTTAATGTTCAGGGCGAAGAGGTACAGAAACTGGATAATATAGCTAATCAGGTTTTAAAACGGCTCCTGTTTTCTTCCGGCGAAGTCTGTACTCTAGTTTCTGAAGAGGAGGCGGATCTTATAGAAGTTCCCCGCCAGTATCGGCGGGGTGACTATCTGATTCACTTTGACCCTTTGGATGGTAGTTCTAATATTGATGCTAATGTTTCCATCGGCACTATTTTTTCCATTTACCGACGCATAACTTCACCGGAAACAGACCCAGAACTTAAAGACGTTCTGCAACCGGGCCTCAATCAGGTGGCGGCTGGCTATATAATATATGGCTCATCTTGTATGTTGGTTTATTCCACTGGCAGCGGGGTTCACGGTTTTACTTTGGATCCTTCGGTGGGTGAATTTATTCTTTCTTATCCGAAGATAGAGATTCCGAAAAAAGGTAAAATTTATTCAACTAACGAGGGTAATTCCGCCTATTGGGATCAGGCTACGCGTGATTATATTGATTGGCTCAAAAATCCCGACTCAGAACACTCTAAACCTTACACCAGCCGGTATATTGGTTCTTTAGTAGCTGACTTTCATCGTAATCTCTTATACGGTGGTATTTACCTTTATCCGGCCGACCGGCGCGATCCTTTGAAACCAACCGGTAAACTTAGGCTTATGTGTGAAGCTAATCCCATGAGCTTCCTAGTTGAACAGGCCGGTGGTCTGGCCACCACAGGGACTAAGCGTATTCTGGAAATAAAACCTACTGAAATTCATCAAAGGGTACCTTTAATCATAGGTTCCTCAGAAGATGTCAAGGCATATCAGGAATTTGTGGCTAAGTCTGATGAAAAAATAAACTTGTAATAATCGGTTGGATATAATAAAAGTATCCGATTAAATTTTGTGGAGATGAACCAGCATGCTGGCCTACATGAGAAAAAATGCTAATAGTTTCGTAGTCTGGCTGATCATCGGGGCTATTGCTTTAGTCTTTATTTTTTGGGGTGTTGGCGGCGGAGGAGGTAGTTCGGAACTTATAAAAGTGGGCGGCGAGGAAGTTTCTCTTCAAGATTACGATCATTTGGTTCAGGCGGAGATTTGGGCTCAGCAGCAGGAATTTAACGGGGATCCGCCTCCGTCGGCTGAACGTCTGGCCCGCTTTAGAGCGGTGAACCAGCTGGTTAGTCAGATCTTGATTCGCCAGTTCGGTTATTCGCTTGGTTTAATCCCTAGCGATCAGGTTGTGGCCAGGAATGTGGCAGCTAATCCGACTTTTCAGGAAGGGGGGCGGTTCAGCCTAAAAACCTATACGAACCTTTTGGCTACCCAGCGTCTTTCAGCTAGAGACTATGAAAATAGCCTCCGGGACGAAATTATTGCTGAGCGGGTGGCCGCGTTCATTACCAGTTTTACTCGAGTTTACCCACCCGAGGCGTTAGAGATGTTTCATTTTCAGGAAGATCAGGTTAAATTCAGCTATATTTTCTTTCCCAGCGCTAGTTTTAGAAGAAAACTAGTCCCCAGAAAAGAAGACCTAGAAGGCTATTATGTACTGAACCAGGAAAAGTGGCGGCTGCCCTCGAAAATGACTGTGGAATATGTGGAAATTCGCCAGGCTGATTTTCAGGCTCAGGCTCAACCGGCCGAACAGTCGCTTCTGGAATATTATAATGAAAATCCTGATCGCTTTCAGATCCCTGAATCGATTGACGTAAGTCAGATTTTATTTAAATTTCCTAATTTAAATCCAAATGAGGCCGAAAAAAAGAATACTCTAGAGCGGGCTGAAGCGGCTTACGTCAGAAGCCGGGTTGAAAATTTTGCTGATCTTGCCCGAATTTTGAGTGATGACCCGCTTACTGCCGCTCAAGGTGGCGAGATGGGAGTTATTACCCGGGGCACGACTTTTAACCCTTTTGAAGAAGCCGCTTTTGAGGCCCCTTTAGGTGAAGTCTCTCGACCGGTAGCCACCAACCTTGGTTATCATCTTATTAAAGTGAACGCTTATTTGAAACTCGGACTCCGTCCTTTCGCCGAAGTTAAAAATATTATAGCTGCTGAACTTACTACTACCAAAGCTCGCGAAATGGCCGTTAGTCGTCTGGAAGAACTTATTACTCGAGCCGAGACCAATCCTAATTTAGCCGATGCCGCTAAATCTCTGGATCTTACGGCCGTTATTTCCCCGGCTTTTACTAAAGCTTCGCCCCTGGCTTTTTTTGAAAATAACCAGAGTGCCGTCAAGCGGGCCTTTGAGGCTCCTTTGGGCAAAGTAGCTCCTCCAGTGGAAGGGTCGGAGAGCTTAGTTCTTTATACCCCTCTAACTCGCGTGGAGAGTCGTATTCCGTCTTTTTCAGATGTGCGCGATTCGGTAGTCGAAGCCTGGCTGGCTGACGAGTCTGACCGTTTAGTTAAAATTTGGGCGCAGGAGACGGCGGATAAAATTAGAACCCAGGGATGGACCAGTTTTGTTAACGGACCGGAAGGTACCGCGTTTAGGAGTGGGGATACTGGTTTAACAACCCGCTCTGCCCTTATTGGTGTTGCGCCGTTTAATCAAGTGGAAGCGATGGAACTTTTTACCGCTTTTCACTCTGTAGCTACTGTTGGTGAAATAACCCCTGAACTGGTTGCGGGAGAACTTGATGGACAGTCCGGTCGTTTTCTTCTGAAACTAGATGAGTACCAGGCGGCCGATGAAATGCGTTTTCAGGACTCGACCGGACACGCTTTTCAAACGATGATGTCCGTAAATAAAGCTAATCTAATGAACCAAATCTGGCGGGCTGAGCTTTATGAAGTTTCTAAAAATAATATTGTTATCCCCGAGCGGTTTATAAAATAATAGGTGTTTATTTATGTTTGATCGTTTAAGCGATAAGCTGACCGGAGCCTTTCAGAAGCTTATGGGGCGGGGCCGGGTTAGTGAGGTTGATCTAAAAAATACTCTTCGCGAGGTGCGTTTGGCTTTACTAGAAGCCGACGTTAATTATCAGGTGGTCAATGATTTCCTGGCGACCGTGGAGAAGCGCTCTTTAGGCGTCCAGATCACGGCTAGTCTGACTCCTAGTCAGGAAGTCATTAAGATTGTTTATGAGGAATTGCGTGATCTTATGGGAGGTTCGGCTCAAGCCCTTACTCTTGATGGGCGGTCGCCGGCGTCTTTGATGTTAGTTGGTCTTCAGGGTTCCGGTAAAACCACTACTGCTGGGAAATTGGCTTGTTACCTTAAAAAACAGGGTCGCCGACCTTTTTTAGTTCCGGCCGATGTCAATCGTCCGGCGGCCATCATACAATTAACTCGGCTGGCCGAAGAAGCTGGCGTTCCAGTTTTTCCTTCTACTATAGATATGAATCCGGTAGACATTGCCGTTAATTCCTTAACTGCTGCTTCCGCTGCCGGTTGCGATGTAGCTATAATTGATACCGCCGGTCGTCTAACTATTAATGATGAATTGATGGAAGAACTAAGCCAGATCAAGAATAGTACTCTGGCTCGGGAAATTCTTCTGGTAGCCGATGCCATGACTGGTCAGGAAGCTGTGAATATCGCTCAGGCCTTCAACGAACGTATTGGTTTAACCGGGCTCATTCTATCCAAGACGGAAGGCGACGCCCGAGGCGGGGCGGCCATGAGTATCAAGGCTGTGGTGGGTCAGCCTCTTAAATTTATTGGCACCGGCGAAAAACTGGACGCTCTGGATACTTTTCACCCCAATCGGGTGGCCTCAAAAATTTTAGGCATGGGTGATATAGAAGGCCTTCTAGATAAGGCCCGTGTAGCTATTGATGAAAAAGAAGCCAGGTTGCTGGCTAAAAAAATGCAGAAGGGCGAATTCACTCTGAGCGATTTTCAGAAGCAGATTCATCAGATCAAAAACATGGGTTCTATTGAATCGCTTATAGGTATGATACCTGGCCTGGGTAAGCTCAAAAAGCTGAGAGATGCCAGCCCGGATGAAAAGGAGCTGAAAAAGATTGAAGCTATTATAGATTCAATGACTTGCGGAGAAAGGGCTGATCCCACTATAATTGATGCTAGCCGCCGCAAGCGAATCGCTCACGGTAGCGGTACCGTTGTGACTGATGTTAACAAGCTTTTAAAAAATTTTACTGAAATTAGAAAAATGATGCAGCGATTTACTAAAGGTGATCGATTAAGTTTAAAAAATTTCATCCGCTAACTGGTGAAAAAGCTGGGTAAAGAATGTAAAAACAATAAGGAGAAATGTTGATGGCTTTAAAAATAAGGCTGGCTCGTTTAGGGGCTAAGAAAAAACCTTTTTATCGTATAGTGGTAGCTGAAAGCGGGGCCAAACGTGATGGCTGCTTTTTGGAAGTGGTGGGTACTTATGATCCTAATCAGAACCCAGCCAGAGTGGAAATTAAAAAAAAAGAAATTGACCGGTGGTTGGTTAAAGGTGCCCGGCCTACTGACACGGTTCGCAGTCTTTTAGGTAGAAAAAAGGCTGCGGAGTAGTATTACTCTTTGAAAGATCTTATAAAATATCTGGCTCGCTCTCCATTCGATTGGTTTAATGAAGTGACAGTAACTTTAAGCTCTAATGAAAAAACTTTACTTCTTTTAACGGTAGCTGAAGAAGACCAAAATCGCTTCATTGTTAAAGATAGCCAGGCTATTAAAGTTATGCGCGCGCTTCTGACCATCACTGTCGCTAGAGAAGGTAGCCGTTATTTTCTGAAGATTATTTTTAATACTATCAAGGCAGCCGTTTCGGCCAAGATAACGATCGGTATTTTGGTAGTTGTAATTGATGATGGAAACCGCTGACGACTTCGTTACTTTAGGTCGGGTTTGCCGGGCTCATGGAATTTCTGGGGCTTTGCTGATTGCAGCTTTTACAAAAGATCCCCGGTTTATTTTAGATTGTCACACTTTGGAATTTCGCTCTCCTGATGGTCGCAACCATCGATTAATTAAAAGTTTCACTGGTTACTGTGTGGCGCGGGGACTTATAATCAGAGTTGATAATATAAATTCCCGGGAGATGGCCCAAACTTTCCGGGGCTGGTTACTGGGTATAGTTCGTCGCCATCTCCCTACTCCCGGTGAGGATGAAATTTACTGGGCCGATCTTTTGGGGCTCAACGTTTTAACGATCCAGGGTCGTCTTTTGGGCCGGGTGGCTGGCTTCATGGACGCTGGAGCTGGTCTTCTGCTAGTGGTACCGGATCCGTTTGAAGAGGGCCGCGAACGTCTTCTTCCTTTTCAGGAAGAATTTTTAAACGCTTTAGATCTGCCCGGTGGGCGCCTAATTTTTGACCTTCCCCCGGGCTTTCTGGAACTTTAGAATTAGGGATATTTATAGGTTTTTACGCTAAACTTTCAACGCTGGTAAAATAGTTTTAGAAAATGCTCCTTCGTTCTTCTGTCGTAGGGAGATTTGTTAGCTGAGCAGGATGGTGACACGGGGATAACTGTTGGAATTAGGGAAGAGGGTTTACTGTTGAAAGGCGAGGTGACTCTTTCTTTTGCTTCGCTTAAATTCAGAGCTAGGCAGGTAGTAGGGGGGGGTAGTGGCTTATATTAAGGCTGAGCAGGGCAGGGGCGGCGCTGACTTAGAAGAAATTCTTCCGGCGGGATGGAGCAAAAAGGTTAAATCTTTGGGTAACGGCTTGAATCAGTGCTTTAAAGAACTTATTTTAGATTTGGCTCATAGCCAGCAGAATTTGGTGAAAAAAATGATACGACCGCTCTAATTTAGTAAAATTCATATCAGCAGCTCTTGAAAACTAAGTTGGTGTCAGAATATTTCCGTGTCATGGTAGAATTGGCCGCTGAAAGTGTTAGAGCTTAGAAGGGCGAGGGTTAGGATTACCTGAGAAGTTTGGTTTTGTCAAAATTGTGGTTAGTGAATTTATTTTTGCCCTGTCCAGATACAGGGTTTTGCTTGGATTCTTAGGTATAGGTGAGACCAGCACTCTGGTGAATTTGGTCGTCTTTTATTGTATTATGGGGGTGACGGGTGGGCACCATATTTTTGGATACCTTGCATCTGGAAGTGGTTGGGTAATTGACTTAGTATACTTGTTTTCTAGGCCTGGGAGTTTAGGTTTACCAAAACCAGGTTGAGTTCGCTATGGTTCTAGAACTTTTGAAGGTAACGAATTAGTTTTAATTAACACCCCCAGCCGTAGTTTTTAGAAAAATGAAAGGTGATAGGAATTAGTTATTTACTTTGATAAAGCTTTCGCTTTAGTTTTGCTAGTTTTGCTGGTAACTATGAAGGGTGGAGATCTATCCGTCGCTTCGAGCCGGACTAGATTTTTCTGAGATTCAGTCTTGTTCTGACTAGATTCGATGAAACGAAAAATCTGGGTAACCTAACTGGGTTCATAATTACCGGTGCTTCTCGTCTAGCCTCTTCTCCTCTCGATCCCAATTCCATGGAAAATTTTTATGGTCACCACTGAAAAATTTTAGAATCTTGGCTGGATGAATTAACGACTAATCCCCTCCAGGATGAGGACTCAGCTTGATTAATCCGTTATCGTGGAACGTTTCGGTTAGAATACTTATTATTTCACAGTTAACATATGTTTAGCGACAGTTTTTGTTTTTTATATAGAGTCTTTCTTTTCTAACCCATCAGCGCATTATTTAAGGATTGTATGGTCGTTTTAATTTACAAACTTTTTTTAAAAACCTACAAATTACTTTGGAAAACTGTATTAGTTAGATGTTAGGTGAAATTCTAGCCGCTTATTTTAGCTTGGTACTTTTTAATATTCTTTCTGGCTTATGTCCAATAGATACCCTGAAACTCTTTAAGTAATTTAGTGACAGATTTTTAATTGTCTTAGATGGGTCTAAGTATTCTAATTTCTAAAAAATATATTGTTGAAATTACTCTATTAGAAAACACTCCGACGGAGCTATAAAATATTTTTATAGTTCTCTAGGAGCCACCATTGTCGATCTAGGCTAAAATATAGCCCTATTCTTGTTCCCATAATTTATGATCTCGTAAGATGGGAATAAGAAAAAGACTGCGATTAGAAAGTTACCTCGCGTTGACTTTATAAGCAGGCTTAAAAAGTCAAAAACTGTGTCTTATCTTTCTAAATGATGATCTTTATACTTATGAGCAGTTTTGCGAAAAAAATTGCAGCCTAAGTTTATCTTTATTCTTTACCTATAAATTCTTCAGCCATAATATTTTACAGGAGTATTTTGTTGGAGGTAAATTAAATAATTTATCTTTATGCGAGCCTATTTTAGGCAAAAGTTAAATAGAATATCGGTGTAAATAGCTGAAAGAAATTCTAATTCGTGATGATGAATTTTCTTTGAAAGGCAACTGAATCTGTCTTGAAATAACAGGCCCCGCTGATAAAGTAAAGCCTTTGATTTATAGCTTAATTAGAGGAACTCTTGCCACGCTTTTGGTAGTATTTAATTTGCTAGTCTTCACTATTCCACAGTATTTACTACCGATTAATTGAAGTACTATAGCAGAAGGCGTAAGAAACAGCTTCAATGCAAGAATCATCTCTTTATTCATCTCTAGTCTACTAGCATGTATTACGACCTCCTGGAATACACTCTTTAGGATTATCATATTAGGGTCCTATTATTATAAATACATTAACTTAGCCTCTATTTTTATTGTAATAAACTTCCTGGTAAAACAGTTATAGAGGAAAATTTAGTCGACGATTTCGACATAATTTTTTAAGGCACCCATAGTTAGGGTAAATAGGTAATAACCAACGGAGAAATTTAGAGAGATCTGCGCTAAGCTTTACTGGAATGGAGTAATGTCGCTTTGGGCGCCAAAGCTATTTTCTATGTGCAGGTAATTAAGTTTCGAGTAATTATTCAAGGGACGTATTTTTTTGTAGGTAAAGTTTTATAAATTGAGTAGTGGGGGTGTCCTGTTTTTTATAGGAAGAGTTGATAGCCTAGCGCATAGATTGGAAGAAGGAGTACTTCTTTATAGTGCAAGTAGCAATGGAGCCGTTCAGATACGCTCTAATTAATTACGCCTAGTTTTGGAACGGGTTCTTTGAGTGATAGTCCTACCCAAAACCACAAAACAAATGATTTACTCGACTAAATTATTAGTAGATTTAGTTCTCGAATTAGCGATGAAGTGTAGATATGAATCACCATCTTTGCGGAAACATCTGGCTAAATTCTCGGCTTTTTTTACTGTCGGGGCTTTAATAGTCTCGTTTTGTAAACGTTTCCCGTATTCTATTGTGTATAGTTATAACTGTTTCCGTTTTAAACCGATAATGAAACCAAAACAGTCGTTGCAATTGTTCCAGAAGCTCTAATCTATAACTTTGGGCTTTCGAGTCTTAATCTTTTGATAAAAGTCGTTAATTTTTAATGGAATAAGCCAGACAGAACTGAGTTTGGGCCGGGTAGTCTTTTAAATATCTACGACAAGTTGAATAGTAGTCATAACTGAGTAACCTAACAAATCTTTCCCCAAAACTGATTGGAGAACCTCTAGCGATCGATGGGCTTATATTTTTAACACCGTGAAGAAAGCGGCTTGAAAAATACAGGTCCAAAAACGATAATTATTTTCTTCATGTCCGGTCTTGTTTATATTTAACAAAGGTTATTCGGATAGAGCATTTTTTGTTGGTAGAAATTGATAATATCAGACGATAAAATTTTTAATAAATTATTTGAATTATTTATATTTTTAGCTAGTTAAGCTTCTAGTTCGGTAATTTTATCTCGCAAAGTAGCATTCTCTATTTGTAATAACATATTCTTCTCGTGTAAAACTCCAAGCTTATATTCTAATTTATCCATACGCTGTAGGGTTTGAAATACTGTATCTTGCGGTTTATTTAATCCCACGGTTATAATATAGCATACTCTTATGTTGATATATAATTACATCTTATTTAATAATTACCGTGAACAGTATCAGTTTCGAATACTACACTAAGGTACTCGACTTTTAATTTCCTGAAGGCATATCTTTTTTAAATTTAGTGGTTAAATCTATCTGTCAGTCGGAAATGGGGCGGAGCTTAAATCAGGGGTTGTCTCTCCCAGGGGTGGCCACAAAGACGGGGGTCTGGCTGATAACGTGAAAATCCAGCGGTTCATAGAGTCCCACGTTCAGGGCTTCCATTTTGCGTACTGACGTGTCGCTATAGGTTAGAAAAATTTCAAAAAGGGGTATTAGTCCGCGCATTCGGCCATAATATTCGTCATTAGAAGTTAGGATGGAGCCGCTCCGGGCGTAGCTGAGCTTGCGGGGCGAAAAAATAGATTATGTCCACGAGCGAGACCATTTCTTTGACTATATCGGCTAGCGGATGCTATTAGCTTTTTCAATTTACAGAAGGCTGAGACCCGGCGTATATTATCCAGGGAGACGAGTTAGCTGTCGATAAGGTTGGTGCCGGCCTTAATACGGACGAAAGAAACCTTAGCCAGTCTTAGTTCAGTTAATTTTTTTTTAAAAGTTAGAGGTTGAAGTTACCTTTGAAGGGGTTATTGTTTATGACCTTAAGCGCAACTACGCTCGAAGCTTCGGAGATTGATCCGCCCATATAAGTGATGCGGGCTTTAGCTGTGGTGAAATGGTAATTTATAATAGTCGTGGACCCTTTAGTAACAAAGATATTGGCCAAGATATTTTTACAGGTCTAGCCCTAGTGGGCGGGTAAGAAAGATCTAGTGCCGAAGATGTTAATTAGGTTTTTTCAGCTTATAGAAGGTTTCGCTACCGGCGTAGCTATCAGCGGCCACCATCATAGCTTTGCATTCTGGGACTTGTTCATGGCGTTGGCCCTGCTGTTAGTGAACATATCTAGAAAGGTATCACGATTGCGGAGTAAAACGGTGTTGTTGCCAGCTAACTATACGGCGGCTAGGCGGCTGCCCATTAGGAGTAAGTTCAGGCGCCGAACCATACACGCTTTGTGCATTTCCAGAAGCAGATCGTCACTGATTTTTTTAATTTAAAATAGTTAGTTTCGGATACTATGGGGTTACTTTGTAATGATTGTTAGCAACGGTCGCATCTTAAGTCAATAAGGGTAGGGAGTTTTGAAGTTGACTTGCTCATAGATCAGAAAGGTTTCGTTAGCGTGAATGCTGTCGGAATAGCGTTCCAGCATGATGTTAAAAAAATCAATGAGACTGAATTTAGGGTTTAGCATAATGGTGAGCATCAGGTCGAAACGGCCGGTGACAATAGCCACGGAAATAACCCCTGGTAATTCAGCGATTGCTTCAGCCATTTTTTTCATAGCTGGTGATTTCAGGCGTACTCCTACATAGGCGGTTTGATAGCCTGGCTCGAGATCCTGAGTCGAGACGAGAGCCTTAATTTCAATCAGATTTTCTTGAATCATACGGCTTACTCTGGAACGGATGGTAGCTTCTGAAAAACCTAGGGCTTGTCCGATTTCTTTAAAGGAACGGCGGCCGGTCTGTAAATATTTAATAATTTCCAGACTGACTTTGTCTATTTTACCACGGGCCATGGATACCCTCCCCTAAACTTAATTTTATATGAAAGTTATTTTCAGTTTATATTGTGGCGTTATAATACTTAAAATAATTTTCTATTGCAACCGGGTTATTAATTTTAGGGTGTAGAAAATAAGCACTCTTAGTTTTTGAAAATAAGGACTATTTCTGAGCTTATAATGCCGGCGGTACCGCTATTTTATTCTTCCGCGCCCAGCTTGAGGCTTAGGTTGGAGTTAAACCGCTGTAAGTAAGTATTTAAATAAAATTGTCTTGGGAGTAAAAGAGGCAGTACCGTCAGAGTTGTTGTGGAATTCGGACTATTTTTTGGCCACGATCGGTAGCAGGTTAAAAGGGAAGGTAATTTTGTTTAAAAATATCTTGCAACTCAATTTATTTTTTATTATGCGTTTAAGTTTTAAAAAATTACCAGTTATTATAGTGATAGGCATTTTTTAGTTTTAGCTCTAAGTCAAAGAAGCTTATGAATGTTAAAATGATGAAGGATTACCAATCGCGTTAAGAAGACATAAGGAGACTGTCCGAATGGATAAGAGTAGTTTAGTACATATGAGATGAAGGTATAAGTATTACATAGTATTTGTGGCGAAGTATTGTAGGTAAGTGACCTACGGGAAGTTCAAAGCCAATGTAGGTAAAATAATTATGTGGATCATATGAAAAGAAAAGATTGAGAATAGCAGAGGTTAAGTGTTATTTTGATCATATCTATATGTTTATAAAGATATTGGCGAAATACAGTTCATAGGAAGTAACGGGTTATCTGAAGAGTAAAAACTTACTGATAATATTTAATAGCTATATTAACTTGAAGTATAAGTTTACGTACCCTCGTGTTAAGCATCTTTTTAATTAGTTTTATATTATTTTTATTCTATAGTTAAATAGTTATAGTTCTTAAATCTCCGGGTGTTAAGTTCTGGGGTTGACTATGGTATAGCGAGGGTTCTTTCGGAGTTTAAGTTAGGAGTTTAATCTATAATAGCTTTTATTTTTATAGTTATTCCTAAAGATATTTTTATGAAGAAAACGGAAATGGTGATAAGCTAGGTTCAGTAGATGGGTCATTTCCTTCTGGTTATAGTGGGCGTGAGCCAGAGTTTTCTGGGAAATATCCAGAGTGAAAGCGGCTAGCTCTGCCAGTAGAATTAACTTTCAGTCTAAGGTTAGGGAGAGGGTGGAGTAGGACTGGGGCGGAAACGGAAAGTGAACTTTCTTTTAGCTCCAGATCGGCTAGTTCTAGGGGTGAGGTCGGGTGGCGGTGGACGGTTCGCTTACGTTGTTTTTGAGTTCCCGGACATTGCTCCTAACTAGGTATGTTTTTGAAAGGTTCTCCGGCTTCTAAGCCGAAGGAAGGGGCCTGATCCGGATCTAGTTCTCTGGTTATGCTGGTAGCGAGGAGGTGGCTAGAAGCTCTATATAGCCGTCGCAGTTTCGTAGAAGAGGGGATAGTTATGGACTTTGAAGCTTAAACGATTCAAAAGGTCTGGTAGGAAATAGTCTCGTGTAGTTTGAGCTTTTAAATAAACATTGGTGGCTGAGACCAGCCAAATATCTATCCGTTTTTCTGTGGATTATCTACCCGCTGAAAAGAGTTGTATTTCACTGTTTTCAATATTTTAGACTGAGTATTTAGGTTAGAATGATTCATTTTATTTAAAAAAATCATCCTGTTACCATCCGCCTTAAGGTGGTTGGGGTGTATCCTGGGCGCTGCTTTGATAAATGACCCTAGTTCGTAATTAAATAGTTTCGATTCCAAAAGATTCGGGTTCAGGGCCGCGTAGTCCGGTTAAAGCCTTCGCCGTTTTGGCTGGAGGCCCAGGCTTCGTAGTTTGTCCGTTCTTGGCGGTGTTGGAAAGAGCGTCTGGAAAGACCCAGTAGACCGGCGGCTTCGGTTTTGTTACCGTTAGTAGCGGCCAGAGCCTCGCGGATGAAGTGGCGTTCGGTTTCGATCATAATGGTGTCTAGGTTTAGAGTTACGTTGGTCCAGTCTGGGGTTAAGTCGGGGGGTAGATCCGGTTTAGGGAAATAGTTTTCACCGAAAGAGAGCAGCCCTTGATAATTTAGGTCGGCTAGCTCGTGAGCTACCAGTCTGATCCGTAACCGCCAAGGGCTGATACCCAGGCTGGCGGCCGTGCGGCCGCGTAAACCTCCGGCCGCTAGTAGCCCTCGATAAAGATAATAGACTTCCAGCCTCGCCAGCAGTTCATCAAGACCGCCCCGGGGCAGCCCCGGTAATAGGACTTTAGTTTCACTGAAATAATGGCCGGGGGTACTTAATTTTTTGTTTAGGGCGATCGAGAGTGGTGGAAGAGCTCGTTTGAAATCGGCTAGGCGTAGGCTTTCGGGTAGAATGATGCTGGACTGTTCCAGAGCTACTGACCGTTCAATGATATTTTCCAGTTCCCGTACATTGCCGGGGAAGTGGTAGCGCGATAGGATATCTAGAGCATAGGCCGAAAGCTTACGGACATCCTTATTCTGAGCTTGGCTGTACTTTTCAAGAAAAAAATGGGCCAGGAGAGGGATGTCAGCCGGCCGGTCTCTCAAAGGTGGGAGGTGGATATTAATGACATTTAAGCGATAATATAAATCTTCGCGAAAGCGGCCGGCCATAATTTCAGTTTCTAGATTTTTGTTAGTGGCTGAAATGAAACGGACGTTGCTCTTTTCTTCCCAGTCGCCTCCTATCGGGCGGAAAGTTTTTTCCTGAATAACACGGAGCAATTTGACCTGCATGGTGAGTGAAAGTTCCACTAATTCATCTAGAAACAGGGTGCCTCCGTCGGCTAGGGCTACTAGGCCTTTTTTGTCACTGGTAGCTCCGGTGAAGGCTCCTTTTCTATAGCCGAACAATTCGCTTTCCATTAGATTTTCAGGTATGCCGCCGCAGTTAATAGCTACAAAGGCGCCCTCAGCACGGTCGGAGTTTTCGTGAACCGCCCGGGCCACTAGCTCTTTGCCTGTGCCGCTTTCCCCGCTGATGAGTAGATTGGTGGAAGTTTGAGCCGTTAGTCGCACCAGATCGTAGACATGGAGCATGACCGGTGAAGCTCCAACCATACGGCCAAAGCGCTGGTTAGAAGCAACCATTTCGGCCAGAGCTCGGCGTTCTTGCTCCACATTACGATGGGCTAGAGCCGAGTCGATTACTGCTAGAAGATCTTGGGGCTGGAAAGGCTTAGGAATAAAATCATAGGCTCCTTCTCGCATGGCCGCAACGGCGGTGTCGGGTTGTACATATGCTGAAATTAAGATGAGGGGTGTGGTTTTATTGGCGGCTCTCAGGTGTTTTAAAATTTCCAGGCCACTTAAGCCCGGCATTTTTATATCGCTGACGATAGCCTCAAAATTACCGTCTAAAGCTGTGTTAAGTCCAGTCGAGCCGTCTTCAGCCAGGGTGACCTGATGGCCTGCATGGCGTAGTATCATCTCCATCATTTCTCTAAGACTGAGGTCATCATCAATAACTAGAATAGCGCCCAAAAGTTGCTTCCCTCGTTGTTATTTAAATGTTGAAACGGAAGTGGATTATATCGCCGTCGGCCACCACATAGGTCTTACCTTCTAGGCGAGAAGCGCCTCTTTTTTTTGCTTCGGCTAGGCTTCCGGCTACCTTGAAGTCTTCAAAGGCTACTACTTCAGCTCGTATGAAGCCTTTCTGAATATCTGAATGAATAGTCCTAGCTGCCTCTAGAGCCGTTTCTCCAGCAGCGATAGTCCAAGCTCGGCATTCGTCTTCGCCAACGGTGAAAAAACTGATTAGACCCATCAGGTGATAAACTTCGCGGATGACTCTAGCTGAAGCCGGTTCGGTTAGTTTATAGCCTGCCAGGAATTCAGCCGCGTCTTCTGGGGCTAGGGTCGCTAGTTCCTCTTCTAGTCGGCCTCGCACTACAACCTGGGGCCAGGTTCCGCCGAGATCCACGCTCTTTTCGTCGTCATCGGCATTGTTTAAAATTACCAGCAATGGCTTAGCCGACAAAAAGGCAAAATTTCGCAGGCGGGTGTGACGGGCGAAAATTGGATCTCGCCGCAAAGGGCGCCCTGCTTCCAATTCTATTTTTGCCATGGTCAGAAGTTCTAGCTCTTCCAGATCGTTCTTTCGGCCCCGCTTCTGTTCTTCGGTCATTCGCTCCAGACGCTTTTCCACTACCAGATAATCATTTAATATAAGTTCAGTTTCCAGTTCGACTATTTCCGTAGCTGGTTTTATTTCCGTCGCGTTCAGATCTGGGAAATTACGGAGTGTGAGTAGTAGCACCTCGACCTCCCGGATTTTTTCTAGAGAGATTTTGAGCGCTTCTTTAGGGTGGCCTGGGGGATGAGGTAGAAAAAACTCCACCCGGGCCGGTGTGCACTTTTGTGGTTGGAAGCGGGTGTTTAAAAAATCAAGACGCTCGTCCGGCACTAGCGCTTCGCCTTGGCGAGGTTCAGAAGCGCTAAATGGAGGGCGGCTTAGTTTCGTTAGTGCTGAAAAAATGGTGTCACGACCACTTCCCGGCCAACCAATTAGGCCCGCTTTCATTCACCCACCTCCGGTTTTAGTTTTTAGTGCGGCTTTCAGTTTTAGCCGGCTTAGTTAAACTTATTATAACAAAATTGCCCGTCGCGCGAAAGGATGGCTCTGAAATACAAATCTGTTAAATAGGTAAATATATGGTTCACTTGATGGAATAAGACGCCCGTGCCGCTGGGTATGTGTATTGGTTTTTGTATAATAATTGTTTTTTTAGTGACCAGTTTTCCTCTTAATCGTTTTGAGATAGCGATAAATAGATAGTTCGGAAATTTTAAGATGTTAAGTTAATTCACTTATGCTTTCTTTGCGGTTTTAAAAAAATATTTATATGAATTCCGTAGAATTTCTATTCTGTCGCTTTTAGTTAGTTTATTAGGTATGCACCTAGTGCGGATGCAGAAGTTATAGATGGTCTTACTGAGTTACGAATTTATAATGATATTAAGATATTTAATTTTATTTAAAAGGAAGGTTATCGCCGATAGATACCTGGAACTGGTAGACTTACCTGGCGATGATGTTAAACTGTTGGGGGAATTATTGGGAGGAAATGCGGTAGTTAACCGTTATTGCGTGGGTTCTCTGGCGGTGAATGCTTTCACCTTTTTGATGGGTGAACTTTTTGGTGCTCTTGACGAGATGATCTGTGTCCGGCAGTTGTGGTAGAGCGGTGGCGAGGTGGATAAAAATATGCTATTCTTACATATTATGTAGAAGAGACGGTTATATTGGTCGACAGAATTATTTTTTTTGGGGTATATTTAGGTCGGATAGTACTCGAGGTACCGGTCGATCTTTCTTGATTCCACTTTCGCAATATCACCTTTTATCACGAATTGTTTGTACTTTTGCGTAACGAATTACTGTGGGTCTTGAATTAAGTGGGGGGGGGTAATATTTCAAATTCTGGGATTAGGTGAGTGAAGGGAAAGTGCTTTTTTAAAAAATTTTAAATAAAAGGAATAATTCAGGTTCTAATTTATGGGGTGCTGGTGCTATTTTATGTGTTTAAGCTCGAAAACCACCAGTTATACTGGAGTTAGGCACTTTTTAGGTTTAGCTCTAAGTCAAAGAAGCCTTTGAATGTTAAAATGATGAAGATTTGCTAACTACATCAAGAAGACATAAGGAGATTGTCCAAATGGATTGGAGTATTTTAGCACAGACGAGATGGGAACGTAAGTATTATATAGTATTTGCGTCTAAGTATCGTAGGTAAGTGATTTATGAGAAGCTCAAGGTTGATGTAGACAAAATATTATGTGAATTGTGTGAAAGGAAAGGGTCAGAAATAATAGAGGTGAAGTGTTGTCCTGACCATATCCATATGTCTGTAAAGATACTATCGAAATACAGTGTATTAGAGGTAATAAGTTATCTGAAGGGTAAAAGTTTACTAATAACATTAGATAGGCATGTTAATCTGGAGTATAAGTATGGCAATAGATACATTATTGTAAGTATTATATTGATATAGCAGATAAAAATGCGAAAATAATAGTGAAATATGTCAGGAATTAATTACGGTAAGACTTAACGGCTGACTAATTGATACTGAAGGAATATATTGATCTATTTACGGGTAAGTCGGTAAATAAAAGCAAAAAGGAAGAGTCCCTTAGGAGTAAGCCTATTAACTGAAAACCATTTAGCACGCTCTTAGGCGTTGCCGTACCAATCCCTTATAGGGGTGAGCAGATCACTCGCCTAGCAGGTAGTTCTGATTTTCTCCCAGGTTAAAACCGCAATGCATTTCTATTTTCCTTTCAGATTTAACTTTTTTTTATAGCTTACATTATTTATTTCCTGAATTCAACCTTAATGCGTCAGAGTCTATTTTGGGATATAAGAGATATTGTCGTAAATCAAATTGAAAGTAGCGAGGTATTGTGGCATAATAAATTAGAAGTTATTTTAGATATTGGTTGCTTATATAGTAGTTCGGAAATGAGGCTGGCGTAGCCCAATGGTAGAGCACCTGATTTGTAATCAGACGGTTGTAGGTTCGATTCCTATCGCCAGCTCCAATCAGGATCACTCGCTCAGTGAGTGGTTCGCTTACCCCTATAAGGGGTTAGTACGGTAGCGTCTGAGGCCGTGCTAAATAGTTTGCTAAGTGCACCATGTTAATAGTTTTACCCCTAGAGGGGTTATTCTTTTTTGCCTTTATTTATTGGCTCCCCCGTAAACGGGTTAGTGTATTCTTTCAATCTGTTGTGCGTAAATTCAAGAATCTGCGTGAGATAGGAGTGATTCGGCGTATAGACTCTGATCAGGCGGGCTATTAGAAAGTTACTAAATAAAATAGGCCTTATTTAGTTATAATCCATAGAAATTTTTAGTTTGAGGGTGTTTGGTTCTAGGTTAAACGTTAAATGTAATAAAAGGCTTGACCTAGATCAGGCCGGTACAGTATAGTGATTAAATAAAATCAGATATGAGCTGTAATATTAATTATAGTAATGTTTTAAGTAAACAATCCGGCTTAGCTTTCCCAGTTTAGGCTATTAGGGGCGGTTTCTGGTAGCGTTATCTCTTAACCTGAGGTTCAGAGTAGAGCCGGCGAATCTAGAAAATATAACGTAACCCGGAAATCTTTTTTGAACCGCAGGCTTAGCTGGGCGGTTTTTTTGTGCCCGCCTTATAAGGAGAATGATTATGCGGATCGTCCTTCAACAGCAAATTGAATGGCTGGATAGTGATTTAGAGACTGTTATCGGCCTTTTTTTAAATCGCATCGGCCAGAGTCCTAGCGTGCTTCTAGAGAGTGCGGCAATGGATGGCCGTTGGGGGCGATATAGTTTGGCGGCCACCGATTTTTTACTGACGGCTAGAGCGGTTGGGGGTCGATTAGAATTGACTGTAGACGACCCCAGGTTGGTCCCTCTTCAGAACTTAGCCGGGCGGCCTTTTCTTGAGGGCTTAAGAGGGATTATAGATGCTCTGTGTCTGGAACCAGCTCTGGAATTGCCGCTTTTACCGCCTATCACTCGGGCCCTTTACGGTTATCTGGGTTATGGGGTGGCCGGGATGATGGAAAAAAAACTAGCTTCGGTCGTTCCCGCTGAGGAAGCCGAAGCCGTTTTCGTGCTGCCCGGACGGATCTATTTCTTTGATCACGTCTATAATAGGCTGGCCCGTATATCGTTACGGAAAGATAAGGTGCCGCTTATTTTGAAGCTTGCTTTAGGAGAGGCGCTCGGGGCAAGTTCGTCGCCGGAATCGTTTGAATTTGAAGAAAAATCAAGTTTTAGTCGGGAAGATTTCATTTCCGCAGTTCAGCATATTCAGGGTCTGATTCGGTACGGGGAGGCCATTCAGGTGGTGTTGTCAGCTCAGTTTTCTGTGCCATTTGCAGGCGACCTTTTTAAAGTCTATCGACGGTTGCGACATATTAATCCTTCGCCTTACATGTTTTTCCAACGTCTGCCGGAAATAAGCCTGGCGGTTTCCTCTCCTGAAGTCATGATTAGTTGTGAGAAGGGACATCTGCGTCTTTGTCCCATCGCTGGTACTCGCCCCCGGGGGCGAACCGAAGCTGAAGACTCAAAGCTAGCGGAAGAACTTAAAGCCGACCTTAAGGAACAGTCGGAACATATTATGTTGGTAGATTTGGGACGAAATGATTTGGGGCGGGTAGCCGCCCCGGGTACGGTTAAAGTTGAGGCTTATATGGAAGTGGAACGCTTCTCTCACGTTATGCATCTGACCTCGCAGTTGAGCGCTAAGCTAGCTGACGGTCGGAACGTAATAGATATTTTGAGTGCAGTTTTTCCGGCCGGCACCTTGAGTGGCGCGCCTAAGGTTCGAGCCATGGAGATTATCGCCGCTCATGAAAAGGTGGCGCGCGGACCCTATGGCGGAGCCTTGGGTTGGCTAGGGCTAGATAAAGATTCCATTAATCTTGACCTCGGTATTACTATAAGAGGGTTATGGACTAAAGGTGGGCAGGCTTTTTGGCAGGCCGGGGCCGGTCTGGTTTACGATTCTGATCCTGATCGTGAATGGCAGGAATGCCGCCATAAATCCAAGGTGATCCGTCAGGCTCTGGCGGCGGCCGGGAGGTAAGCATTGTTTCTTTTAATAGATAATTACGATTCTTTTACTTATAACCTCGTGCAGGCTTTCCAGGTTCTGGGGCAAGATCCCCAAGTCCTTAAAAATGATGACTTGCGGGTTCTGGGACTGGCTAGGGAGCCTGCTTTGACGCAAGTTTGTTTTTCTCCAGGTCCGGGGAGGCCGCAAGAGGCTGGCTATAGCCTTGATTTTTTGAAAGTTTTAGATAAAGTTAATCCTCTGACGTCGGTTTTAGGGGTCTGTTTAGGGCATCAAATTCTGGGTTTGTTTGGCGGCGGGGATATAATCGCCGCGGAAAGGGTTTTTCATGGCCGCTTCTCTCAGATTCATCATAACGGGCAGGGCTTGTTTCGCGGCTTGCCCGATCCTTTTGAGGCTGGGCGTTATCATTCGCTTTTGGTTGAAAAACCAGCGGGGCGGGCGGTTCGATTTGAGATTTCCGCTCAGACTACCGAAGCTGAAATTATGGGACTGGCTTTCACTGACCGGCCCTGGGCCGGAGTACAGTTTCATCCTGAATCTATTATGACCCCCGATGGGTTGCAACTTCTAGCTAACTTTTTCAAATTTTTTGCAGTTAGGACTAAATAGGATATTATCTTTTGGTGGCGGTAGCGTGAATAGTGTACCCATGACTTTTTTGTATATGTTCATCCGGGAAGAGTATTTTACAAAAAAGTAAACATAGGTATATAGTTGTTCCTTAAAAAGTGTTTTAAAACAGGTATTAATTCAAGCGTTATAGGTTCTAATAGCGTAAAATATAGTTAAAAGTCTTAAAATTACCAGATTCAAAGAAAACTGTGCCCTCTGCATCTATTTTATGAAATTGAAAGCGGCAGCGATCATGGAGGCGTTGGTCTCATCTTCTGGATCCCTTTATTGAAGTTTTAGAATCGAACTTATAATTCTTATATTTTTTATCTTTGGCTATGCAGAATATTTTCGGTTCATGTAAATTGTAAATTTTATTTTTGTCTTTTTTGTTGTTGAGTCAGAACATACTCAGAAGTTTGAATTGTTCTTGATAAAATTTTAAATTAGCCACTAATTTTTTTGTTTAATTTTACGGAATAAGGTTAAGGTGATACTCTTAAAGCGGCTTTTAGTTTTTTCTGTTTTTTTGTCCTTTTTGGGGTTTCTGCGGAAATTAATAGATTTAATAATTTTCTTTATTTCTTTTTTATAGTTACAGCTTAAAGAAGGATCTGTAGAGAACACTACCTTCCAAAGATGAGATACCACTTTTATTTGTGATTTAAAATCAATTAGGAAGGTAATATTTTTTTCTTAAATAGTGATATCGAAGAGAATTTCTCGCTTAAGTGCTTTCTCTTTATGCAATAAAATAAAAGCCTTAAAAATTTCTCCATCTACTCAATCTCAATGCGTTGACAGTATTGGGCTAAATTAAATGACATGCAAGCTGCAGTCTCTTGAAAGGTTGCCTCTCCACAAAAATATTGAAAGCAGAGATTACTTATCCACGTTTGAACAACTTTATTATCGTTCGGATCTTCAAGTTATTTCATGATTAATAATCCGAATATTAAACGAATATTTTTAGTTGGATATTCTTAATCAGAATAGCACTTTTGAAGTTCTTGTTTTAAGAAAATCTATGATATTTTTTCAGCCAGTTAAGAGTAATCATCTCGAATATTGATTTGCTCTAGTAATCCTTGTTGAACAAAATACCTTGTTCTGATTGTGGGGATGGTGTCCTTATACAGTCCTCTAAAAAGAGAGTATTTGACTGGATTTTAAGGTAAATCCTAGGCTTTATGATCGAAAATATATTATATTTAATACGATTAATTAATAAAAAATAAAGTAATTAATACGTTTTTAAGAATTGATTAAGTGTTGTTGGGAAGAGCGGATGTATTAAAAGTAAGTTTTTGTGTATACTTAATAGTCTGGAAACAAAACAACCAGTGAGGTTTTTCATCAGTTTTTCATAAGGTCGAACGCTTCAGCGTTCTTATCGAGCTTATCTTTTAGGGATTTCAATTCGTCCTATAGCTAACGGTTAATAAAATATTAAATTCAGTATTCATAAGAATCTAGGGAAGATATAAAAAATATTATCTAACAATATCTTTAATTTATCGAGCTAAAAGATTTTGAAAAAACCTGCCCTGGTAGTTCTCCGTGGGTATATAGTAGTGAGTAAGTTTTAGCCGGGCCCTTATAACTTAATATGCTAATATTGAACGAGCCCTTTAACGTTCTAGATTCTCTTATTAGAATTATTATGCAAAATGAAATGTTTCGTTTATAGGAAACAGAAAAATCAACCATGATTCTGGTCTCTTATGATATTGATAAAGCTATTTATTTAAGTGATCGGATCATTGTCTTATTTGATCGGCTGGGGATATTTAAAAAGGTCATTGATGTTTCTCTCAGCTGCCCCCAAGAACGCAGCGATCCTCGTTCTATGGAAAGTTAGGCTAATTTTTTTGCAGATTCTGCGCCGTTAATCGAATATTATATTCGACCTTTTCTTCTCTCTAAGATTGACGCAGTTTAAATTTTTCTCTTTATTCATTTTTATGGGTGGAATTTTTACTTGACAAAAAATCTCCATCCTTGTAATTCGTGGCAAAAGTACCGGAGTAAGGGCCAGGGGGGAAGACTATGTGGAAAGTATCAACGGAACAAATCGGGGTTAGAGTGCGAGAGTTGGCTCTGGATATAGCTATTAATCTCTCCTCTCTAGTTGAAAACGATTTGAAAGCAGCCTTAGCTGTCGAAGTCTTCCCTCCGGCTCGCCGCATTTTGGAACAGATTCTGGAAAATGCTCGCCTGGCTGCCGCCACTCATCTTCCTCTGTGTCAGGACACTGGGTTGATCCAGATTCTTCTGGAACTGGGTCCGGGGATTTATTTGAGCGGACCGGCCTTATCTAAGGTGGTGGAGGTAGCCGTTCGTTCTGCTTACGCTGATGGGTTTTTGAGAAAATCAGCCTGTCAGCCTCTGAGCCGGGAAAATTCGGGTGATAACACTCCGGCTTCGGTGGAGGTCGTTTATAGTGAAAATGAGGGGCTCCGGTTGACCGTTCTGGCTAAGGGGGGTGGTTGCGATAATACCAGCCGCCTTATGATGCTTAAACCGTCTGAAGGTTGGGCTGGGGTGCGTCGGGTGGTTCTGACGGCTGTGGCTGAAGCCGGTCCTGGAGCCTGCCCGCCTTTTTATTTGGGGATAGCTGTGGGCGGTACCTTTGAATCGGCTCCTCGGCTGGCTAAGTGGGCTTTAATGGATTTAGGAGCGGGAGAGACACCTGAAGAGCCCGGGCTGGCGGCTGAACTTTTAGAAGCTGTTAATGCCACCGGTCTCGGCCCTGCTGGTTTTGGGGGGCGTACTACTGCTCTAGGTTTAGCTCTTAAGATTTATCCTGCCCATATTGCTTCTTTGCCGGTTGCGGTGAACATAAATTGCCATAGTTTTCGTCTGCGGCGGGAGAAACTGGCCCTGTGATCCACCACTTAACCACCCCTCTGGAAGAAACTAGGCTGGCTTCTCTCTTAGCTGGGGATGAAGTTTCGATAAGCGGCCGACTTATCGTGGCTCGGGATGTTGCTCACCTTAGGCTACTGGCTGAAATCAGGGCTGGCCGTCCTCTACCCTTCGATCCCCGGGGGCAGATCATATATTATATGGGCCCTTCCCCTACCCCTCCCGGTCGGGTTATAGGTTCGTCCGGACCTACCACTTCCGGTCGGATGGACGTTTTGACCCCGCCTCTTCTAGATCTGGGCGTGAAGGGTCTTTTGGGTAAAGGTCGGCGTTCGCCCGAAGTACGGGAGATTTTGTGCCGTCGCCGGGCTATTTATCTGGCGGCTGGGGGGGGGGTAGGTGCGCTACTAAGTCTCCATATTCTGGAAGCCAAAATTATAGCCTGGCCGGAACTGGGGCCGGAAGCCTTGCGCAGCCTTTGGGTAGATCAGTTTCCAGCTCTGGTTATTAATGATCTGTACGGGGCCGATTTTTATGATCTCGGCCCGAATAATTATCGGCTTTCTTAATAGATATATTACGGTATCCTATATAGTTGGTCGAGGTGAAGCGGGATTAAAGATTTTGTGTTAGATGTGCAGGCGGGTAGCTGTCCTAACGTTTGCGGCGGCGGGACTAATTTTGGGGCTATCTGACTTTCTATTGATAAGAACTAGTGAGGAATCTTTAAATTTTTACGGGGAAGCAGGCTAAATTGATCTGCAGCGGTTGGAGAAAAATCTAATTGAAAGAATTCGGATCGACTTCGCAGAGCTTTTAAATTTGATCTCGTTTATAGTTTTCGTAGCTTCCCAATAATAAGGTGAAGTGGGGGCTTTAGCGACAGAGCATCTTTCTGGAAGACGGGGTCGAAGTTAATATCCGTGGTGAAGAGTAGGTCGTTATTGTAGATTATGACGTTTTACATCGGGTGGGTCCGTGACTCATCGCCACCCTACTGGAATACGAAGCGGATGAGGATTTGTTCGGAAGTAGGCATAGCGGGTTATCGCTTTGATAATCATCGCTAGTCTGGAATCTGATCCCTTAGGTAGAGTATTCTTACTGGCGGCGGGGGCATATACTAGTCTTAAAGTTTAAAAAAACGGGCAGCCGGTATTTCTGGTGAAACTGGTTGGGAATAATTCTAACCTCTGGGCACGCCGGCTCATTGAAGTCGTAGTGACGACTGAGGGGCGGTGGAAAGTTTGGGCTGCTTCTTTTCATCGCTGTCTCGTATGAATCTGAATTTAAAGCGCGATTTAAAGGAATAGACGTTCGGGCATGTTCTCAGGAAGGCTGAGAACCCTGGTTGGCCTGATGAATTACCTTAAATGGTAGCTAGACATGGCTTTGAATGTGACCATTCGGATTAATATTTTTGGCTTGCTCCCGAAACGGGATTAGCTCGATGAATATGTTTCTTATTCGGTGGTTACGGTTGAGTATGGTGAAAGTTCGGCTAACGAACTTGCCAACCGTCTAGTTTTTCTGAACTGGTGACTGAAGGGGGTTCTAACCTACGGTGTGAGCTCATAGTAGAGACAGTTAACTAGTTTTATGCTGCTTCTATGAGGAAGGATCGTTGGCGATCTATGAAACGGCTATCGACCAGAAATTGTGGCGGTGCCGCCCGAGTACTCTAATGATTTTTTTTAGTTAGTTGCGTTTGGTGTTCGTTCAGTGGAAAGAGATTTTGGAGAAACGGAAACTCTGGGTAGGACAATTAGGGTAGTTATTCTGACTTTATTGGATCTAAATGACTCTCGTTAGATTGTGGATGTGGGACGGTGGCTCTGCTAACAGCTATTGATTATTCGCTGAATATTTTTGAATTAGGCACTTAGAGAAACTGTCGTTAAATTTAGTATAAATTTTTGGAAAATTACCTTTGGGTTAAAGCCAAAGTTAAAGTTAGGAATTAACAGAATAGAATTTTAGCTGAATATAGTGAAAAAATAAACAGTGAAGGTCGTTTTTTCCGAAATAACAGTTAATTATTTAAGTCGGATCGGTATCTCGGCTTGGATCTATTACCAAAAGTTCTGAAGACTTTGGCTGAATACGAAGGCGGGGTAGGGTGATTCTGGTTCTTTGCCCGGTTTATCTACGGTGGCGGTTTAGTTGCGGTAATTGATCTTGATGGTGGCCTTCATTTTTTTATCTAAAAGGGAAACTTTGGGAAGTATTTCCGACCTGGTCTTTAAATACTATTTTAGCTAATGATCTCTCTTTTGGGTGGTCTTTCCTCTTGATTAATCGATCCCATTTTCAAGCAGGCGCTGATTCTGGATGAGTTCGATCTGAGGACGAGTCGGGTTGGGGCTATTTCACCTGGATTAGTTTAGGAACTGGCCTGGAGCTCACCGTCTTTACAGTTGTTCCGGATGATTAATTTACGTAGTTCTAACTGATTACTGATTGTTGCGTTTAAGTTTGACCGATTGGGTCTTCGTAAAAATGCTTAGTTTGCTATCTGCGAACTTTTTCATTACTTTATTTTTTCTGGCGACGGCCGATAGCTAGCGGTGGTTTATAGCCGTGACTTTTAAATCATGGTCCCCAAGCTCTTCTCCTTGGTCAGATAAGCCTTAATCTGATAGATATTTGCTATTTATCTTTTGATTATAGCGACCGCTTTCTTTGGGTGGTTGGGGTCGGTGACGATTACTTTCCCATCCTCAGACTGTTGGTCTCGTATTAAGTTTTTAGTATAATATCAGAGCCAATTATGTCCTGGCCACGGTCAACATTCTCATCAGGGCTCGAAAATGATCGTGGTGGCCTAGGCTCTAAGATCTCTATCTATCGAACGCTAACTGTAGGATCGCGTCGATCTCCTCATCTTCGATTATTTTTGGTTTACCGATTTTGGGGAAGAGCTTTTTATGATCAAAATAAAAAATTCGTGAACTTATCTCTAACTCTTGACACCATGTTTTATTAGGGAATACCGGTCGATTGGATCTTCGTAACCCTGGGCTGGGAAAAAGTGACGGAGAATTAAGACGATAGCCTTCTTATACCCTCAGATTTGTCTGAGTTCGATCGTTTATAACTGGGTTCAGAAGTTGGTCTTGGTTCCCGAGATTATTGAGCTTAAACTAATTTTCCGTCTGTCTATCGGACGTGGTAGCGCCTTTTATATCTATAGTCTGGCTTCCGTTGAAGAATTAGCCTTGATATAGGACTGTTCTTAGGACTCGGGGGGTCTGCTCGGGACTTCATTTTTAAACAACGCCGTAAAGGCAGTTATTTTCGGCCATTTCGGTGCCCTGCGCCTGGAGATCTGGTGGGAGTTGCTCTCCGATAGATCTCGATGAGATTTTTTTGACCAGAATCGGTTGATAATCGTTGACCCTTCAGGACTTTTTAAAAGTAGCGTAGTGGAAGAGTTGTACGATTTTTATTGGGCGATCGTTAAATCATCCTCCAGATTATTTCTCTGAGCCGTTTAACGGAAGACTGCCTTACCCTGAGCTTGGCCGCCGTTATTTTAGGTAAGGTCTGTTGATTCTACCGGTTCCGTTTGTAAGCAGCCGTGATTTTTAGTTATCTCCGGTACGGATTAGTGGTACTGCCTCGGATAAAGAGGTTCCCAACCAAGTAGCGGTTATGGTTATTTTATTCGGTCTGAAGCTCACGAGAAACCAGCTGGGTTAGGAATTAAGGTTTTTTTGCGACGGTGTCTCGTAGCTGAGTCCTTTTGTTTCAGAGCGACGGCTCCACCTTAGATTTGCTACTTTAGGGTTTTTAAAATTCCGGTACTTTTTAGCGGGCTGAAACTTACGCCCGGTCGCTAGCAAGCTATTTTTCCGCTGATTTTGTCAATTGCAATTAGGTTCAGTCTTTCGTGGGTCAGGCGGTTTAGTAAGTATAATTTTTAAAGGGGTTGGCATGAAACTAATCAGCGCGACTTAGACCTAAATTTTTTCCACTATTTCTGTTCATTGGTTTGGTGGAGTTTTTATTTTTACTGGTCATTGTTTTCTTCGGTGCATTTGATAGTTCGGTTATAGTCCTGAAAAATTATTCTGTCGTAGTGAAGTTCGCCTTGTTGGTTCCAGTTTTGGTTCCGGCCACTCTCTATTTTAAAGATAATAAATTTCCTCTGGAAAAATCTGCCAATCTAGCGGATTTATTGGGGGTACTGGGTTCTTCGAATTCGGTTGAGAAAGGTTTTTGGGGAAATTATTTTTTACTGCGGCCTAACCAGGATTTTTAACCTTTCGCCCGGAAGTTATGTCAGTTTATGCTAAAATATTAGCCAATTTCAATGGGCTGGGTGGTAGCCTTAGTGAAGGGCTCCGTCGGCTCTAGAGTATTTATCCGATTATCTCGGATGTTTACATGTAGACTTTGTGATGATATTCAGTCGTGCGCATCGTGGTGGAGGAAATCGGGCCAACGCGGGAACTAGTCAGTTATATTTTATGGAATCTGTATCTTAATATTGCCGCTTTCCGTTCCGGCTTTGTCAGTCGCAATGTGACTAATTGGGATCGCTTAATTAACTAGTCGTTTATTCACTAATTTGAGTCTGGACAATAGCGCGCTGGTCATAATACTTTTGTTTGATTACCAGAATCTGACCGATCTTCCCTCCGAGGTCTTGCTTTAGATCCAGAATTGACCGGAACAGAGAAATTACTTAGATTTTCCGCCCTACGGTCGCTCGTTTTACTAGGCCGCCAGTCCTATGCCTGGGAACTACTCTCTCGTTAGATATCCTGATGGTTAGAGAAAATCTGCCAGGACTAGACGAAGCGGTTTTGATTAAATGGCTGAAAATAGATACGGTTGCTATAGTCGGTCTTATGGATGCGTTTAATCTAAATCTTAGGGTGAGCGTACCGAGGCTGATTGGTTAACCTTATTCAATACCACCTGGTGGTGTTTTCCAGGGATCCTGGTCAGCGTCTATAATTATAGCGACCTATTTATATACGTAGCTAGGTTTTTCTAACCAAAGCATCAGCAACTTTTTGGCCACTTTGACGAAAGCCTTTGCAGCCAATATCTTTTTCTTCGCTATTTCGGTTGCTTTGGCGCCTGAAAGAGGCGAAGCGTCGGGCCCGTTCCGTGGGCTGGAGACGCCGGTGCCGCTGATTCGAGATTTTATCGGGTTTAATTTAAATTTCTGGCGGTAGATGAACTAGTTTATAAAATTTTGTAATTAACTATGGGGCGTATTTTTTTTGCAGGTGAAAGCTTCAAAACTGAGTAGTAAGAGATATGCTTGTTTTATATAGGAAGAGTTGATAGTCTAGCGTAAAAATTGGAAGAGGGAGTACTTCCTCATGGTGCAAATGGTATTAGCTGTCCAGATGCGCTCTGGTCAATTACGCCTAGTTTCAGAACTGGTTTCCTGAGTAACGGTCCTGTTCAGAAGCAAAAAACGAATGGTTCACTCAGCCAAATTGTTAGCAAGCTCAATTTTTAAGTTAGTGATGAGGTGCAATGGCCCATACTTTGTACTTTCTTTATAGTCTTTTATACCGATATATCGAATTATTGGGAAGACCTATCAATTATAGAGGAATAGTCAATACTTTAAAGAAAGCTTCCATTACTTCGAAGGGCTCTTATGAAGAGGTCTTAGATATTTTGTCTGAACAGTCCTTGTCAAATATATATGAGATCGGATATAAAGAAAATGATTATTATTTTTTTGGCCTAAGTTTTTCAAATATTTTTTTGCGGTGTTTAGAATATCAATTTCGCGATAGTCAGAGGTTCCACAATCAATTTTGAGGAAAGATTTTATCGAATTGCTCGGCTGTGATTACCATTCATCCTATCAAAAGTGCTCGAATAACTGCCCAGCCTAGGGTAATTTTATCTAGCTCATTTTATTAAGGGCACACGATTTTTATTAGAAAATCATAAACTGGAAGTTCGAAGTTATGGATTAAAGCTTCTGTGACAATTGTGATGTTTATTTTAACTTCATTATCGGTTTAGAATGAAAATTGATGTAATTATATACAACAAATTGCAAAAATGCGGAAAACGTTTACGAAATGAGATCTTCAAGGCTCTAGCGGTAAAAGAAGCCGAAAACTTAGCCAGGCATTTCCGCAAAGATAATGGTTACTATCCGTGCTTAATCATTAAATTTAAAAATTGAGCTTACTAATAATTTGGCTGAGTGAACCATTCGTTTTTTGCTTCTGAACAGGACTGTTACTCAGGAAATCAGTTCTGAAACTAGGCGTAATTGACCAGAGCGCATTTGGACAGCTAATACCATTTGCACCATGAGGAAGTACTCCTTCTTCCAATTTTTGCGCTAGACTATCAACTCTTCTTATATAAAACAGACATATCCCTCACTATTTAATTTGGAAACTTTTACCTGTATAAAATATGTCCTGTAAATGATTACAAAGACTTGTTGGAAATAAATTGTGTTTAAAAATACTGAACAGTAGTATTATTGACTCTTAAGATAGTGCTTTAGGATTTATCTTTAAAAATATTTTTTATTTAATATAATTATCGAATAAAGTATTTTACAAAATTATTTAGTCTGGTTATTGCTCTTTTTGGATTTTAGATAAGTACTTTAAAATTATACTACTCTGGCTTTAAGCCTGAAAGGATTAACAAATGGATAGCAACATCTCCCCGCGACTCTTCGCTCTGAAACAGTTAGCTACTGGCTATCGCCGGCCTGATTCTCGCAAGGCCGCTAAAGACATTTTTTCGAATTTTGGTAGAGACGTCTTTAGTCTTCATTTGATGCGGGATAAATTACCTAAAGATGTCTTTGAACGGCTCTGCATCATTGGGCGGGACGGTCGGACTCTAGCTGCTCACGATGCTGATACAGTAGCCAGTGTTATGAAGGATTGGGCTATAAAGCAGGGCGCTACCCACTACACCCATTGGTTTCAACCTATGACTGGCATTACGGCCGAAAAACATGATTCTTTTCTAGCGCTGGCCGGCGACGGCACCGGCATCAGTGAATTTTCCGGTAAAAATCTTATTAAAGGTGAACCGGATGCTTCCTCCTTCCCCTCCGGTGGTTTACGTTCCACCTTTGAGGCCCGTGGCTATACGGCTTGGGATCCGAGTTCTCCGGCTTTTGTTTCTCGTTATGGCGAGACTGTGACCCTGTGCATTCCTACGGTCTTTTACTCCTATACCGGGGAATCGCTTGATCGTAAAACTCCCCTTCTGCGTTCTGTTACAGCCCTGTCTAAACAAACAGTGCGCCTGATGAACCTCATTGGCTGTAGCGATTGCGAATCTGTTGAGCCGCAAGTTGGCGCTGAGCAGGAATACTTTCTAGTCGACCGCCGCCTTTATTCCTGCCGTCCGGATTTGGTTATGAGCGGCCGTACCCTTTTCGGTGCCCGCGCTCCTAAGGGGCAGCAGATGGAAGATCATTATTTCGCGGCCATTCCCAAACGTATTTTGGCTTTTATGAATGATGTAGAACAGAAACTTTTCGCTCTGGGGGTGCCGGTCCACACCCGTCACAATGAAGTAGCTCCTAGCCAGTATGAAGTGGCCCCTATTTTCGAACCGGCCAACGTAGCCACCGATCATAACATGTTAGTTATGGAGGTTCTGGTTCGCACCGCCGAAGATCACGATCTAGCCTGCTTGCTCCATGAAAAACCTTTCAACTGTGTCAATGGCTCCGGTAAACACAATAACTGGTCTCTGATGGATAACACCGGTCGTAACCTTTTGGATCCTGGTGCCCAGCCCTGGGATAATCTACCCTTTCTCCTTATTCTAGCCGCTATTCTGCGGGCTATCCATCTTTATAGTCCTATCTGGCGTCTGGGTATTGTTGGAGCTGGCAACGACCATCGCTTGGGGGCTAATGAGGCTCCGCCGGCCATAATTTCGGCCTGCATAGGTGACAATCTGGAAAAAGTGTTGGAGGCTATTATCTCTGGCCAAGATAGTTCGAAGGGTGATGTTCAGGAGATCGCCGGAACCTCTTACAATTTGGGCGTAAGTTCGCTCCCAAATATTTCCCGAGATACCGCTGATCGCAATCGTACTAGTCCTATGGCCTTTACCGGTAATAAGTTTGAGTTTCGGGCTCTTGGTAGTTCCCAATCCATGGCTACAATCAACATTAGCCTTAACACTACCGTAGCTAAGGCTATCGGTGATATTGTCGTTAAAATAGAAAAACTAATTACCGAAGGCTTATCCGGTTCGGAAGCTGCCTGGAAGCTTCTACCTAAACTTTTTAAAGAACACCAGGTGGCAGTTTTTAATGGTGATAACTATAGCTCCGATTGGGTCAAGGAAGCAGCCGTACGAGGATTACCGAATCTGAAAGATTCCGTTCAGACTTTAGCCCTCTATGACACCCCGGAAATAATTGAGGTTTTTGAGAGTCAAGGTGTTTTATCTAAAGCGGAGATTCTGGCCCGTCAGCATATTTTGCTGGAAGATTATATCGGCCGCCTGCTTATTGAAGCTGATCTGACTCTTTCGCTAGGCCGCACCTCTATTTTTCCCACTGCATTGAAATGGCAGGATAAACTTTACCAGGCCGCTAAGCAGGCCCAGAAATTAGTTAATGAAAATGGGCCGGAAGCTTCGGCCTGGACTGAGGTTCGTAACCTTACTAACGCTTTGCTCAAGTCCTTAAAAGAACTGGAAACAGTTATTGAGGTTGTCAAGGCTCTGGAAATGTCGGTTTTGAAAAAAGCTGAAGCCGCTCGCGATCAGATTTTACCGGCCATGAATAAAGTTCGTGATCTAGTTGACCATCTAGAAACTTTGGTTGATGTAACTATCTGGCCTCTACCCACCTATGCCGATATGTTCTGGAGCATTTAATTTAAAATCATTCGTTGATAATTACTGAAGAGGGGGCTTAAAATTAAAGTTCCCTTTCTTTTTTATAGTTTTAAATTTATGACCAAAAAATTTCGTCTTTTGCATACTTCCGATTGGCATTTGGGCCGCTCTCTTTACGGTCGTCGGCGCTATGCCGAATATGAAGCATTTCTGGATTGGCTAGTCGGAGCTATTGAACGGGCGCAAGTCGATGCTCTACTTTTAGCTGGCGATGTTTTCGACTCTACCACCCCTTCGACCCAGGCTCAGGCTCTCTATTATCGCTTTTTAGGTCAAGTGATCCGGACCGGCCTGAGGCAAGTAGTGATTATTGCCGGTAACCATGATTCTCCGACACTTCTAGCAGCACCTGCTGAAATTTTAAAGACCCTGGACATCCATGTACTGGGTATGATCAGCTCAGGTGGTGCTAATGAAATTGTCATCCTTAAAGATAAAAATCAGACGCCCCGTCTCATTGTTGCTGCTGTGCCTTATCCGCGTGATCGGGATTTACGGGAGGCTTCGGTCGGAGAAAGCTTTGAGGATAAAGAGCGTAAATTGCTAGAGGCCGTGCGAGAACACTATCGACAGGTAGCGCTAGGGGCGGAGGTGGCTGCGGAAATCTTTGAAACACGGCCCCCTCTAGTGGCTATGGGTCATCTTTTTGTCCTTGGGGGTCGGACGGTGGAAGATGACGGCGTGGATGCCCTCCATGTCGGTAGCCTTGGCCAGGTTCCAGCCGATATCTTTTTTGGCTTTGATTATGTAGCTCTGGGTCACTTACATCAATCCCAGATCGTGGGGGGCGACCCTACTCGTCGCTATAGTGGAGCTCCGCTCCATTTTAATTTCAGCGAAGGGCCGAAATCTAAAAGCGTAACCTTAGTTGACTTTCATCCGAGTTTGGCTACTCCCACCATTAGTACTCTTGAAGTACCGATTTTTCAAACTCTGTACCGTTTGAGCGGGGATATGAGCGAGCTTGAGGCTGCTTTGGAAAAACTGCGGCAGGCTAGAACCCCAGCTTGGTTGGAAATTGAATATACTGGGGCGGAAATAATTGGCGATTTACGGGCTAGACTGGGCGAGCTGACCGCTGATTCGGAGCTGGATATTTTATGCATCAGAAATAATCGCTTGGCTGGTACTTTGAGGGCTTCGGCCCTCTCCGGTGATCTTCTGGATGTATTAACCCCCGGCGAGATTTTTCGTTACTGCTTGGAAATAGCTCGGGTGCCGGAAAACAGCCGCCCGGAACTTTGGGCCGCCTATTGCGAATTGCTGCGGATTCTTAGTCTGGAAAATGATGAGAAGGGGGGTTTTTAGGTTGCGCGTACTTAAACTGCATCTCAAAAATCTTGGTTCTCTGGCCGGGGGCTTTAACCTCGACTTTACCCACCCGGAATTTCAGAATAACGGTCTCTTCGTTATAACTGGCCCTACCGGGGTTGGCAAAACCACCATTTTAGATGCTATCTGTTTAGCTCTTTACGGCCGTACTCCTCGTTTAGCCCGGATTAACAAAAGTACCAATGAGATTATGACGCGGGGACAAGTTGATTGTGTAGCTGAACTAACTTTTGAAACTCCAGCTGGTCGCTTTCGTGTTTATTGGGCCCAGCGGCGGGCCCGACGGACAGCGGCTGGGGAATTTCAGAATCCTAGGCATGAAATTATGGATGATCATACGGACCGGGTTCTGGAAGCTTCACTTTCAAGAACTCTAGCGGCCGTGGAAAAAATAACCGGTATGACCTTTACTCAATTTACCCGATCTATGATGCTAGCTCAGGGGTCTTTTGCTGCCTTTCTGGTCGCCTCCGCCGATGATCGGGCTGCTTTATTAGAACAGATCACTGGGGCTGAACTCTATAGTCGCCTCTCCAACCTGGCTTATAAACGCTGGGTCGCCGAACGTTGGAAATTAGAAGATCTGGAAAAAGAGGCGGCAGCTTTGATTGACTCGGTGGCTGATGAACACGCCTTGCAACTTGAAATCCAGGAACTTAAAACCCGGGCCTCTGCTCTGGATCGGGAACTAGTCGATCTGAACTTAGCCGCGGGGTGGCTTAAAAATATTGCTAAACTGGAAGACATTCGCTGCAATTTAGTTGAGCAAGAGCGGTTTCTGGTCGACCGGCGGAAAAAATTAGCTTCGGGGTTAGCTCGTCTCAAAGCGGCTAACCTGACTCTGTCCCTGGGTGTGCTTCACGGTGAAAGAGGTCTTATGCGGCGGCAGCTTTGGGAGGCTGCCCGCGCTCTGTTCTCGGATGGGGAGGTAGTCGGCTCCTGTCGATCTTTTTCTTTAACTGATTATCAATCTATTGTGGTTTCGGCCCGTGCTAGGATTGTCGCTCTGGATTTGGAATTAGTTGAAGGTCGACGTCAGCTTTCGGAATTTTTGGCCGGACGCGGACTAACTGAACTACGAGCGGAAGGTTCGCTTCTCCATCGACGCTTGATCGAGGTTGAAAATCTGGTGTGGGAACTAGCGGAAAGTGAACGTTTACTTCAAGAGGCTGGAGTGCTTGAGAGGCGCGGGCGTGAAACAGCTAACGAACTGGAAGTAGCTGTTGGAAAAAAAACTTTGGAAAGTGAACGCTTGGCCACTTTGGAGAGGGAAACTGAGCATCTGAACGCTCGCTGGAATCTGCAGATAGAGTTGCGAAATTTTGACGAATGGCGACGATATCTTAGCCCCGGGGAACCTTGCCGCCTCTGCGGCGCCCTTGAACATCCTTATGCCGATCCTTGCAGGACTCTTTCGGTTGAAGTGACCGAAGCCGATATAGTCAAAAACAAGACCGAGCTTAAGGTACGGCAGAAAAGCCTCAATGAATTGGGTAAACTTGAAGCCGCCTTGAAGCAGCGTACCAAAGACGAGGTTGAAGCCGCTCAGGCTCTGATCCGGGCGGAAAAGCGCTTAGCGAAAATAAGAGTCGTTCGCTTAAAAGTTTTAAATCTTACCTTACCATCGGGGGTGCCACTAGCTGAGTTCATTCGGGATTACTTAACGCGATTGCGGGATGAAGTCGGCCGCTTGGAAAGTTTAATTTGCCGGGCCGAAGAACTGGTTGCCGATGAAGCTGCTTTGGAGCAGGAAATAAAAACCCGGGTTGCTGACCTAGAACGCTTTGAAGCTCTAGGTTGGGCTATGGCTGCTCAGCAGGAAAAATTTTTTGCTGCCTTGGCGGCGGCTGGCTTTGTGGATGAAAGCACCTTTGAGCGGGCCCGGATCCCGGAAAAAGAACGCTTGGTTTTGGATGCTCTAGCTCGGAACCTGACAGGGGAAGAAACTGTTCTAAACGTCCGACAAAAAGAAAATACTGTCTGCCTATTAACTGAACGGGCCAAAAATTTAACCACTCGGTCGGCTGGGGAATTAGAGGCCTTAATTACGACCCGGACTTCCGACCGCCAGGCGCTTTCAGAGCGTCTGGGTGTTGTTGAGCAAACCTTAAAGGATTTGCAAAAGAACGCCTTGAAGTGCCATGAGCTTCACGAGGCTCTCTTGGCTCAGAAGTGCGAAGTCCGTCCTTGGGACGGCTTGCATGAACTCATTGGTTCGGCTGATGGTAAAAAATTTCGTAATTTCGCTCAATCCATTACTTTTGAAACTCTGCTTCAACAGGCTAATCAGCAACTGGTCGTCTTAAGTGATCGTTACATTTTAACTCGGGAAGAAGGAGTGGGGCTAAATTTAAGTGTTATCGATAATTATCAGGCTGGCGAAGTCCGCTCGACTAAAAATCTTTCCGGCGGCGAAAGCTTTCTCGTTAGCTTGGCTCTAGCTTTGGGGTTGGCCCAGATGTCCAGCCAGAAAGTCCGCGTTGATTCCCTTTTTTTGGATGAGGGTTTTAGTACTCTTGACGAAGAGACTTTAGAAACGGCCCTCAGCGCTCTGGCCGCTCTTCGCCACCAGGGTAAACTCATCGGTATTATTTCTCACGTTAGTGTTCTCATGGATCGGATCAGCCTACGAATCAGTCTGAGACCTACCGATGGTCCTCATAGTCTTATTATTGGCCCGGGAGTGAGTCGAGAGGAAGGTATACAAAGAAATAATCACTCTTAGTTCTTGAACTTTAGGCGTTATTTTTAAACTAGCCGTGCTTGAATATAGAGTATGGTTAGAACCTAGCTTGACTGAGTGCTAAAATTATTAGTTAGGGTTCTTTTCTTTCGTTCCAAATTAGTTCCGCCAGTGAGTGACTTGGCGGCCTAGATCGTTCAATCTTTCATTTAAGTTATCTTTGGCCGAGTGAATAATGAACTTCATTTCCTAGGCTAGAACTAGAAAGATCTAAACTATCTAAGCTCATGTGAAGTTTTTGAAGTTGTTTGACGGTTGGTTGATAGCGCTTTCCCCGGTGAAGTTGGTAACAATTATCTAGCCTAGACCTTTCGTTAAAAGAGCTAGAGTAATGGTTCCTGTGGGTTGCTGAAAGATTTTGGGCAGATGCTAGTGGTTCTGCTAATCTAGTGCTGCGTTTTATGGGTCTTTAACGGGGTATGACTTCATTGGTTTAAGGTGGTCAGTTATGATAATATATTATATTTAGGTGAAACTAGGATTATAAATTTAGCTATAATTCCGGTTCACTATTATTTATGAACGGCCAACTCCTGTTCCGGCTTAGCTTAGCTCTGATAGGGCCAGAGCTAGATGTATTTCAAAATTTTGTTTTCTGGTAATCGCCTTTTCTTATAAGAGCATTTCTAAACTTGGTAAAGGCAACCCGTTCAATATCAAGGGCACCTCACTTTAGATCTTTTTAGTTATTGCGTTTAAGGGATCTACTATATTTATGAGCTGTTATAACTACTGTTAAGTAAGTTTTATTTTAGAATTATATAATAATAATGAAGGCTGAATTAGTGTATTTATGGTGGTGAAACGCCTGATATGATAATCCCGGAAAGCGCATTCCAGGAGATGAAGATGTGATACGTGCTGGTGAACTAAAGATGAATGAGGAGATAATTTTTAGCACTAAAGCTGTTTTATGCTTTCTATTATAGTATTTCGGTTAACCGGCAAACGCTGTGCATGATGAAGACTAATGAATTAAATGCTAACAGAAGCATGGTGAAAGTTTCTTTTCCGTATCCAAAATTATGTTCCACACTGGTTCGTTATTTTTTAAGATATTGAAAATCTTATTTTCTATTTCTCAACGATTTTTGCCATATTCAGGCAAGATTTTAATGTTGTCTTTAGAAGAGTTAAGGTTAGTAATGAGGTTATAGGTCGAAGGTTTTATTTTGCCGGCGGGGTCTGTTATTTAAAGATGGATCTAGATGACCTTTAAAAAATTTTCGTTATTGTGAATTGGAACTTCTTTCGGCCATTTATACCGATATTCTCTTTAGTTTTTGTTTGGAATAGATCTGCACAAAGTTAAATTGTCCAGTTTAACTCTAGAAAAATATTATTGTAGAGTCTTATAATTAGAAGGGTTACAGGTAAAGATAAAGCTGAATTCAGACTGTAGAATTTTTTCGTAGAGCGGCTGGTAGGTCTAAAGATCGTCACTCAAAAAGATAGGGCATAGTTCTTTGATCTTTGAAGATTGCTTATTTAGCTAGCTCGAGGTAGCTTTCTAATTGCAGTTTTGTTTCTTGTCCCCATTTTGTGGGATTATAAATTCTGGGGTCTGGTATAGAGCTGTATTTTAGTCCGGTGCGATAATAGCGGTCTTTAAAAATCTGTGAAAATACTCTATGCTTTCGTTGGAATACTTTCTGGTGGAGTAATTCTGACAATGTGTTTTATAGGAACTGAAATATTCAGATTCGTCTAAAGCAATTAAAATTCTAGTACTAAATTGTCTAAATAGTTTCAGGGTATTTATCAGACGCAAGTCAGAAAGAATTTAAAAAAACTGAATTAAAAGGGACTGAGTTAAAATAGTCAGTTAGAAATCCATCCAGTATCGAGCGGATGTAGTTATTTAAATAAATTTGTATGTTTTGAAAAAAGTTTGTAAATTAGAACGATAATGTAGTCTTTAAAGAGTGCGCTTATGGGTTAGAAATGAAGAACCCTGCATGAGAAAAATAGAGATTGATATTAAGTAGATGTTAGATATAGAATTTGACAAACAAGCTATGGCAAAAAAATGGACGACCTCTGGTTTCGTGCTCAATCTCAGCTATTCTTTCCTGTTTATCATTACTAGATTGGTTACGCTAAATTTTAAAAATTATCACTAACTCTACGGGTAGCTGATAAGAGAAGAACAAAATTGAGGGAAGGTAAATTACATATTCACTAGTAGGAATTTTATGATGAGACTTTTTGCTTACTAAACGAACCTAAAATTGTAGCTAAGAAAGTATTTTATTGTAATTATTGTAATTATTATAGAAACATGATAAGTATTTTTATTAATTTTTTTAAATAACTAATTTTTTAATTAATATTTTGGAAGTTTGACCAACATAATAAGGAACAGAGAAAACTATTTTAGTTGATTAATATTATAATTATATAATATTATTACAAAAAATTATTACCACTAGAAAAACTAAAAAAATGAAATTGTTCCTAATGAATGTGTGATTAATTTTTTTTAAGTTATCAAAAGGAATCTGGTGTGGAGACGGATATGTAAACTTCCAAGTTTTTGAAAATAAAATCTTCACCATTATTATAAAATACATAATCTAAATTCTCGTTAATAAACAGAGACAAAACATAATCACTGACCTTCTCACAGATATAATGCATGTTATTCAATATAAGAAATCCGTTAAGATACAGGCCGGTACTTTTTATAGTTTCAGATGTTTTCCTATGAGTGGTTTGTAGACTATTTCGTAGACCAAATGTTTCTATCGATAGGCTGTGGTAGTATCTTCAATCACAATAGAGGTAACCGTTCACGGGATGTATTTTTTGCAGCTATAGTTCAAGTAATATTAGATATTTAGATCGTTCTGACTAGTTACGTCTGGTTTCGGAACGGGTTTCCTGAGTGACAGCCCTATTCAGAACTAAAGAATAGGTAGTTTGCTCGGTATTGGTAGGCTTAATTTTTAAGTTAGCGATAAAGCGCAGATATTAATTACTATCTTTGCGGGAATGCTTAGCCGAGTTTTCAATTTCTTTTATCGCTGGGGTTTTGAGGATCTCGCTTCGTAAACGGTTTCCGTATTTTTGTAATTTATCGTGGATAGTTGCATCGGCTTCCGCTCTGAATCTATAATAAAATCGAAATAGGCGTCACATCTGTCAAAATATTTCCCTAAAATTAATTGGAGAACTTTTGGCGACCGATGGGCTAATATTCTAAACATCCGAAGAAAACGGCCCGGAAAATCCAGGTTTAAAAATAGTAACTATTTTTTTTGGTTTAGTCTCGTCTATATTTAACAAGGGTTACTCGAGCGGAGCATTCAAGGTCTCTCCATAAGAGATCTTTAAAGTAGTGGAAGCTTTTTAAGGTATTTGCTATTTCTTAATGGTTAATAGGGTATCCTAATACTTTAGCTATAAGAGACTGTAAAGGCGAGTGTAAAGTATTGGCCTTGCTTTTTAAAAAAGCTAGGCAAGTAACTAAATTCAGGCCTATGAACCCATTTATAATGATTTCAGATGGTATCTATCTAAGATAAATTTCTCCATAACGGTTGCAATAGTAGGTAGCTTCACGATATTCGGTAAGCCGCCGGAGGTTGATAACTAGTTTAATTTGTTGGTACACAATATCTTTATTTGGTTTGATAAACCGTAGTCCTTGCTGCTAACTTATGCGAACTTACCATATCCGTCATCTCAATTACAGAACTAGCAGATACTTGGCTTCCATCTCTAACTCTTATATCTATCGTACTTACAGCCCTAGGTATCTTTATGATGCTGTTACCTTAAGTAAGATCATCAGCGATATCTTTTTGTAGTTGCTCTATTTCATAAAAACTCTAAAGTTTAGCTCACACTAACTACCGATAATTCTAATAGTCTCTCAGCCAAGGATTGAACAACACCAATTTTAAAGAAAATAGCTTTAAATTTGGTTGTATTATAAAGATTAGTCTCTACCGTAACAAAATTTGTCAAGATATTGGTCTATGTAACCGCTAGAAAACTACCTGTGCTCACCGGCACGCTAGCTGTCTATGCACTAGTTATAGCCCTAAAACTATCTAATTACCACTGGTCGTACTATTTAGACTAATCGTCGCTCGACTGGTAGCATCAGCCACGGCTGTGTCACTGCTAGGTAAAGACATGTCGTTATTATCACCGGAAAGACTGAAGTTTACCGGCACCTTGGTATAATATTCTTCACCGTCTCCTTTAGTTGTAAGATAGCGTTAAATATTAATCTAACCGTTTCCGTTCTAAAAACAATCGTTGTAAAACTTAAATTGTATTGTTTATTATTGTTCCCAGAAGCAGCCTTAGCTTAGGGTTTCAAAATCATTTTATTTTGTTAATTTACAAAATTGTGTTGAGAATCCTTCATTGTCTGCATTTCAGCCATCGTTTCCAAACGCAGTTGATCTTTCAACGGCATATTAAAATAATAACTTAAAATAGATTAACTTGAATCTTATTAAGGTTACTGCTGTAATATTGATCTAAATCCATCGAAAACATCGGTACAGGTGTTTATTCCAGACCTGCGCTCCAAACGTTTGAGCTATTATTCAAATATTTAATTCGACCAAAAGCACCGATATTATCTACGTATCATTATTCAAAGTTTATCTTAACCGTCAGGATCTAGTAAAATGATGGATAACCAGTTAGCCGGGTACCCTAGCCCTTCGACGTTTTTTCTCTATTATTGTCGGATCGTAGCATCTGGAATCCTTTTGGTCAGACAACGGCGTGTAATGGTTCGCCGTTAGACGCAACTAGTTACACCAACTTTCTACACTAACATTCCTACGGTTGTGAGAACGCGTAAAGGTATAATCCAAAAAATCGCTATATCTAAATGTCAAATCCTTATTAAAAGAGAAACGCTAACCTAGCCTAAATTTTTCGATTATTTTGTTTCCGCTTATAGTGCGTAATCTCAATTAATTAAACACTGTTATGCTTTCCATATTATACAGGGGCAACAGAAAATCTCTAGAGCTGGTAATGTATTTTCTCAGGTTCAGGCTTAAATTCAGTCAGATTTTCCTGTAACTCCTCAGTTAAGTTTCAGCCAGGAAATAATCGCCCCGTTTCCCGCTCCGAAACTGTCTGCTGCAATAGACGATTGCTGAGGTTGGCGGGGTTAAACTAACCTAAATTAGATGATTGACGGCCATACGAATCATTAAGCTTCCGGTTGTAAACATAGAGGTTAGGACTATAGTTTATACGTACCAGCCAAAAATTAAAAGTTTGTTGCTTTCACCAGCAGGTCTGCTCACCTCTAGCAGACCCAGAAGTCTAAAATCTTGGTTTAAAACCGAGGTCTCCGCCGATACCATTGGAGTCGCAGCGAAAGCAAAAGCGGAAGCCATCAGTTCGTTATTTCAATTGAAGCTAAAATTAATCTTCTCTAGAAATTAATTCCGGCTTTTGTCGGGGTAACGAGTCTGAGGGGAAACCGTCTTTTGTCGGCTTCGTTTTTACTTGCGTTAGACGCGTCGGGGCCGCACCGGCGGTTTAGCCGGGTAAAGGTTGGTTAATTCACTCCCTAGATCGCTTAAATCGCCCAGCGAAGCGGGCGTAGAACTAGAAGATTGCTGGCTTGGGTTCTCAGGATAGAATGAATAGGACGGTTAGAAATAGGCTCAGGACAACGCTTGAGCGGGAAATTTTTATAATTTACCTCTTTCTTATTCTTTTATGAGAAGGGGTAAAAGCTAAATTAGGCTGAACTTTAAACTTTGGGCCTCATGGTGAGGCATCTGCTAACGGGAATGATGGGTGGGGAAGAAAAAGGGTGGTCCGAAAGAAAAAATAGCAAAAATATAGCAACCGATTTGGTAGAAAGATTAATTAACCTTATGCGCGGATGAGGGTGGCTAGATGTGAGTTTATTCAGAGAAAGGGAAGGGAGAGAGAACAATAACTATGCCAAGTTACGGGGCGACTAGAAAATGTTAAGTGACGTTGGCTGGCCTGGGAAATATTTGCAAACTGAATCTAAACCTTAATTAAAATATCTTTAACTAAATATCATCAGTTTTCTTAAGTTAGCTAAACAAAGCGACTATTACCAAATTTAATATAAATAAAAAATAGATTAAATTATAAATTGTTTTTCTAACAAAATTATCTTCACTTTTTAAACTGCTACCGCTTGGAGCCGAGATCGAATTAAACCTTAAAATATTCCTGATGATATCGTCTTTTTTACTCTTAAGATAATTTTAATTGAATACTTAATTGTGGCGGCTTAATCTTAACTTAGCCCTGGGCTAGGCGCGGGAGAATAGAATGGCGGTAACGTCGGTGTTGTAAGCTCGAAAATATCGTCTGACTTAAAGAACTAAGAGTGAATATTTTTTTATGTCTCTCGACCCTTGTCGGGAGGATGCTTTTCTGGTAAAAACAAAGAATCTAGAATTTCAGCTCATGGGAAAGACAATGTGTTTAACTAATTATCTATACCGCTTTTACCTGGTTCTTGCTTTTTTTGGGGGGCTTACTATTTTTACGGCCTGTGGGGGGGGGGGCTTAAATTCTACTATCGGTCGCTCGGCGGTAACCGTAGCCCAGGAGGGTGGGATCGGAGGCAAACGAAATTATACCCTGGGGCCCCAGTTTGAAGGTCGGCTTCACGAAATGATTAATCAGGAGGTGGAAGCTCTAGGTGGCATGGAAGGTGTACCTCTGGAGTTGAACCGCCAGGTGCTTTTGAATATAAACCGTTTTTTGAATGAAGACCGGGGCTTCATCAGGCGGGGGCTTAACCGGGGTTCTAAATATATACCTCTTATGAAGGCTATTTTTCGTCAGAAGGGTCTACCGGAAGACCTGGTTTATCTGGCTCTGATTGAAAGCGGCTTCAACAACACCGCTACCTCTCCCGCTTCGGCGGTGGGTCCATGGCAATTCATAAGCAGCACCGGTAGTCGTTATGGTTTGGAAATTAATGAATGGGTAGATGAAAGGCGAGATCCGGTTAAATCCACCTATGCGGCCGCTGACTACCTGACCGCTCTTCACGATACTTTCGGTTCTTGGCCTATGGCTATTGCCGCCTACAATAGTGGCGAAGGCAAGATCATTCAGGGTATTCAGAATTACGGTGTTAGCAACTTTTGGGATATGTCCAGCGTTGGCGGCCACTTGGCCGATGAAACTAAACTTTATGTGCCTAGTTTCCTAGCTGCCACTTTTATTGCTAAAGATCCATCAGCCTATGGTCTAAATATTGAAATGCAGCCTCCTGATAAGTGGGACGAGGTTAGTCTGCCCCAGGCTATTACTCTAGAAAAGGCGGCTCAATATGCTGGAATTACTGTCGAACGTCTGCAGGAATTAAACCCACAGCTTAAGAAAAAATCTACTCCGCCCCAGAGGCCCGGCTTCATTCTACGCCTGCCCGCTGGTAGTCAGGAAAACTTTATTAAAGGCTATAATCGGGCTGGTCAGGGTCTGGCTCTGGTTGCGGCCATTGCTCCTCCAGTACCTTGGCCTGGGGCTTCTATTACTTCACAGGTTCAGTGGAACCCAGAAATCGCCTCTAACCTGTCAACTAACCGGGCTTTAATCCAGCCTGATGTGCAGACTTCGGTCAGATCGACTGTACCGGCCTTAGCCAGATCTACGGCATCTCCTTCGGCTTTAATCCTAGCCGGACCCGACGCCTCGGTTCCATCTAAAATTCACTCGGTAACTTCTGGTGAAACTTTGGGCGGTATTGCTATAAAATATGGGTTAACGATTAAAGAACTGTTGGCTGTAAATAATCTTAAAGATGTTAATATCTATATCGGCCAGAAACTTAAGGTTCCCGGCGGCTCAGCTTCCACTTCCGGCGGGGCGGTAGGCCGGACCGTGGCTAAATCAGCGGCTCCGATTGCTGTAAAAATTCATTCAGTGACTTCAGGCGAGACTTTAGGCGGCATTGCTATGAAATATGGGCTCACTGTTGGAGAACTGATGCTTTTAAACGATCTTAAAGACTCTAGTCTCCGCGTCAGCCAGAAACTTAAGGTTTCCCACGCTTCAGCTTCGGTAACCTTTCCTTCGGCTGGATCGGTGGCTTCCGCCCCAGCTTCGGCTAAGCTAGTATCCTCAAGTTTGGCTAGATCAGCGGCCCTGGTTCCGATGAAAATTCATTCGGTGGTTTCCGGTGAGACTTTGGGCGGCATCGCCATGAAATATGGGTTGACCGTTAGTAAACTAATGGCTTTAAATGATCTTAAGGGTCTCAGCCTCCGTGTTGGTCAGAAACTTAAGGTTTCTAATATTTCAACTCCGGCAATTTCTCCCTCAGTCACATCAGCGGCTCTCGTCCCGGCTCCGGCTAAGCCAGTGTCCTCAGTCGTGGTCGAATCGACGGCTCAGGCTTTACCTAAAACTCACTTGGTGGCCTCCGGTGAGGTTCTAGGCGGTATTGCCATGAAATATGGGTTGACTGTCGGGGAATTAATAACTTTAAACGGTCTTAAAGGATCCAGCCTTCGTGTCGGCCAGAAACTTAAAGTCTCCGGCGCTTCAGTTCCGGTAACCCCTCCTCGGGCTAGATTAGTGGCCCGCGCCTCGGCTCCAGCTAAGCTAGAATCTTCAGTCGTGGTTAAACCAACTGCCTTGGCTTTGCCTAAAATTCACCCGGTAGCCTCTGGCGAAACTCTGGGTGATATTGCTATGAAATATGATTTAACGGTTCAAGAGTTGATGGTTTTAAACCATCTTAAAGACACCAATATTCGCCAAGGCCAGAAACTAACCGTCACCGGCGGTGGCGTCTATCAAGTTACGGATGGCGACACTCTTTACAGCATTGCTAGGCGCAACAAAATCTCGATGGAGCAGTTGAAACAGCTAAATGGTTTGACTAGCAACAGTTTGCGTCTCGGGCAGACTCTGAAAGTAAAGTAAAACTGTTGTGTATTTAAGCTTGAAAAAAGTACCAGCTGTGCTGATATATACACTCGACAGGAGAAATTTAATTATTGGACTTTTATACTAATCAAATAAATCTAAAGTCATACCTAAAAGAGTATTTTATTATAAAATATTATAATTATTTATAAAAATAAGGGGATTTTTTTTGTTAATTTTTTCTAACTAACCAAAAAATTGACCAGTATTTTTGAAGATTAACTAATATATTTGGTGAGTAAAAGAATTTGTCTTAATGGACTAATATTATAATTACGTATTATTAAGTATAAAAAAATAACGTTATTAGAAAATTAAAAAAATTAAATTACTCCTGATGAATATGTGCTGACGTAGGCGTTTTTTAATTTTAGCTCTAAACTGAAGTAGCATCTGAATTTTAAAATGATGAAGGTTTGCTAATTGCATCAAGAAAACATAAGGAGGCTGCTCAATTGGATGAGAGTAGCTTAGTACATACGAGATGGGAATGTAAATAGCATATAGTATTTGTAGTTAAGTATCGTAGGTAAGTAATCTAGAGGAAGGTTGAGACCGATATGGGTAAAATATTGTATGAATTATTTGAAAGGTAAGGTTTAGAAATAATAGAGGCTAAGTGTTATTCTAATTATATCCACATGTTTATGAGAATACCACTGAAGTATAGCGTATCGAAAATAATGAATTATTTGAAGGGTAAAGCTCATTGGTGATATTTGATAGGCATGTTAGTCTGAAGTATAAGTATGGCAGCAGGTACCTCTGGTGTTGTGGGTACTATATGGATACGTTAGGTGAGAATGCAAAAAGGATAGTGGAATATATTAGGAAGCAATTATGGGAAGATCTAACAGTGGACTAGCTGATGGTGAAAGAATATGTTAACTCGTTTACAGGTGAGGTTGGTGAACAAAGGTAAAAAGAAATAGCCTCTTTGGGGGTAAGTTTATGAACATAATGTACTTAGTAAACTATTCAATACATCTTCAGGCGATACCGTACTAACTCCTTATAGGGATTAGTAGACTACTCGCTGAGCGTGTAGTCCTGATACGGGAGGATAATGCTTTATAGCATCATCAGCTATCTCCGTATCTCATAGCCATAAGAGTTAGTAATATATTTATTTCTGCTATCTTTGGGGACATAGTAGCAGTCGGTAATATCAATATTTTATAAAGGTTACACGTCGATGTTATGGCCGAGTTTATTCTAATAAGGAGAATAATAGTTCGTTTTGTCGTACTCCGGCTTTTCTCCGACAAAGTTTTTATCTTTTTCGTTCAGAGCATTGGGTTCATAGGTAATGTAAAAGGGGGAGATATATTCCTTTTTGGCTAGGGTACGTTTCAAGATGTTATTTTTTTTGCGCTCATTGAGATTGCTATCCTTCAGGGACTCAAAGGCCGAAGCCAGTATTTTTGAGGTTACTCGGGCGCTTTGCGGTTCTACTCTGATTTTATTTTTGTAGCTGTCCGTTATTTCCTGGGCCAGGTTAAAGATGTTATTTTTAGATACTTCAAATAGTTTGTTGGAAACAACCATAGTTAGGGCCATAAAAGAGATGATTATCATGTTCGAAACTAGTGAGAATACTTTGGTTTATAGGCTTATGTCTTTAAAAATAATGTCACCCGATAATTTGGCGAATTAGTCTTGGTTTAGTTTAATTTAAAACTTGAATAGTCTAATAAAATTCAGGGTTGGAAGGATTATAGTATTTTAATCCCAAAAAAACCATAATTCATTCTGAAGTAGCACTTACGTATTTAAAGATAAAAGGTGGATTAGGTAGTAATCAGTTGCAGATTTCTTCTGAGAAAATAGGTTTAAGAAACAGCAAAAGGATTGGAAGTTTGTAGATTAATTTATATTAGGGGATCAGTCAGTAATCAGTTAAAATTAAGAAATTTTTGTTAAAATATGGTTATGTTAATTAGTAGTTTAGGTTATTAATAAACCGTTGTAGCAGTGAAGCCGCAACAGGAGTATCTTCTATTGGTAGACCCCATTTGATAGCTTGATCGCTGACTGTTTTTAGCTCGGATGTGGTTGAATGAATATATGTTTTCATTATGGCGCCGTTAAATTCAGGGTGGAATTGAAAAGTGGCTGTTTTGGAGCCATACATAAGAATTTGGTGCGGGTCATGGTCGGAAGCGGCGACTGTGACGGCTTGAATCGGGGGGACTAGTACCGTCTGGCTGTGGGCCATGTTGGCTTTGAATGCGGCCGGGAGGTTGGTAAATAGGTCGTAGCAATTAGTCTTTGGATTTAGATTAACCTCGTGGGTGCCAAGTTCCAGTCCCTGGGGGTGATAGATAACTTGGCCCCCAAAGGCTTGGGCAATTAACTGGTGTCCGAAGCATATTCCCAGTACTGATGTTTCGGTTTCAATTGCGGTCCTAAGCCAAGCGGCACAATTTTCGCTCCAGGGCTTCCGGTCGGTGACCATAGCCGTGGAACCGGTAACTATAACGCCGGAAAACGTAGAGGCGCTTCTCGGCATAGATTCAAACATAACATGCCGAACTACTGTTTCAATGTTGTGGTAATTGGCCATGTTAAGAAAAATTGCGTCGAAGGTATCAATTCCACTAATAATTTGGGGAATGTTTCCTGTCTGTATTATTAATATTGGTTTCGGCATTTTTTGAAAGTATAAAATCGTTAGGTCAATAAAGTCAAGAAAATAAATTTATTTTTCTTTTTAGAATACTTTCCGCGCAAGAGTGATCTTAGTTATCAAGATTATTTTAGTCTAGCCTTTATTATAGGCGGTAGTTTTAAAGGCTAATTTACCTATAATCTCGGGGGCGGACATCTTACTATCAGCTATCCTGTCGTCAACTGGGTTGTGCTCAATTGTGGACATGACAAGTATAATGGCAGTATATCGCTTATTTGAGATTTATTATCGGTTATAATCGGACAGCGCTAAAGCGAACTGAGGAATAAAAGGAGAACCTTAACAAGGTAATCGAAGCGATTTATGAGATGAGATTACCAGTCATATTTTATACTTGTGTTGATGTTATGACGTGAATGAAGAGTTGGCTAAGTTGGAGAGCGACGCCCTGAGCCTGGATACTTTTGTCAGTTTAAAGTAATTAAAAGGCTATATAGTTTCCCTGATGATGATAGGCAATTTAATTTCTTGTTTATTAGAATCCGGCAGTTTTGAAAGCGTTTTTTTCGGAAGTTAGTACCCTGTTAGATCAAAACATCGATATTCTAGCTCTTACGTGCGGCTTCAGTACTTTTATATCCTTTAAAAATATTATCTCGTTTACTTAGGTTGTTAATAATAGTTAAAAAAGGCTAGTTATCTAATTTATTTAGGGGAATATTACTATCATAGTTAAAATATAAACTATTATTCTAGGGGCGGCTAGATTGGTTGGGGTATCGATTGAATCTTTTTGCGAAGCGAACGATAGCTGCGAAAAGTGCAAAGTAAGCTCGCTTGATCCGGAGCAATTTTTTTCTTTAAAAATAACGGCTGGTCACAAACTCTTTAGTACTGAATAAATTTATTTATTCTGGTTTGCCAGGTCAAAGTCTACGGCGATGTGGTTGTTATAGTGGACGGTAAAATAGTCTAAATAATTCTTTAAAAATTCTGATGTAGGGGCTTAGTCTGAACCTTATGAAGAAGCCCTTTATCTCCAAACTATTTAACTGCTATGAAACTCTGATCTATAGTGGTGAGACTAAACTGAGAAGGGAAGCCAGGGATACCCGGGATATTACCTAGTGGTTGATATCAGTATGATTGCTTTATATTTCTGATCGGTCTTAAGACGGGTGCTCTGCTGGCCTTTGATTCGGTCTAAATCTATAAACCATTTATGCGTAGGATGTTTTAGGGAGTATCAATTTTGCCTCCAAAGGTTCGAAGCTGGACTGCTTTAAACAGCTTTTATTGAGCTTTTCTGGGCGATGTTAAATAAGTTAACGTAGGTGGAGGCTTATCTCTAAAGAGAATATTTACAAAGTGATTTTTAGTGGGAACACTGTGATGTTGTATCTAGCTTGCAGTATAGATCCGTTCTCTCTGGGGTATTAGTCCTATACTTCGGAATCTTTTGTTTGCAAATACATTATTATTCTACTCGGCCTTAGCCTTTTGTTTTTGGTAAAATATATTTGCCGCCGGTCATCTTCGCTTTTATCGGGTTAGATATAATTTCCGGTTCTTGGTCTCCGGACTGAATCGGGTGTGGGATACAATGGGTTTTGTTAATATCAGTACTAATAGTGGAATGGTTCTAGCTAAGGAAGATCATTTGGTCGCCATTGAGAGGCGACGTTATCGGGCTGAACGGTCAACTGACGTTTGTTGAATAGGGTGCCTTTAACAATATATTGAAAAAATATATGCGCAATATTAACGGCGAGCTGGTTTTTATGTAGCTGATGAAATCTACTTAATCCAGTTAATCCAGAAAGATATTCGCTAGGTTCAACTGATTAAGGCGGCTGTTTGGGTTTGAATCGAATCTTTATTAGTTTAGTTCAGTCTGGCGGTAGAAGATATCGACTCGGTGGTTATCGCCGGCTTATTTAGGTACTATTTAAATTAAACCAGTCTTATATCTATGGACTATTAGTATCTTCTTTCACTAACAGGGTTAAATTTATCGGTAATCCCCCTCAATTCGTTGGGATAGCTTTTTTGTTTAACGTTGATTTCGGGGAATAAATAAAACAAATAATTGGGTAGATTAAGTAAATTAATCTAGCTAATACTATGGACTTTGAAAAAGTGTTTGTCTGAACTACGGATTTTTAAATATGCGAACGCTTTCTTTTGGCCATCAAATAGGTTTTAACCGTTACTGTACTGAAGCGCGAGTCTTGGAGACGAAGATAGTAAAATTCTCCATAAGCATTTTGATTGTGTATTATCTTTCTTTTGTAATTTAGCCATGAGTTGATAGCTGGAATTCTTTTGAAAATAGTGAGAGGGGGATCAACTATTTCAGGGTCAGATCTACCATCTTTTTCGTCTTAAAGTAGTTAATTTTCAGCGTAACAGACGAGCACTCCAGACGACTTGGCCCAGGATTTTTATTTTATTGGCCGCTATTTCATATGGTGGAGCTATTTCTCGGTTGTCGCTGACAATACGGTAGACGCCGCCGGGGCGAATTTCTACTCGGTTTATCAGTATATAGCCATCAAGGTGGATAATGTAGACCTGGCCTTGGTAAATCTGACGTTGGCCGATATTGACCAGCAAAAGATCGCCGTCAGCGAAGGTTCGGTTGCATTACCGGTCCTTTGGCTAGAATGAGGCGGGCATTGTCCACATTATTGATAAGGGCGGTGATCCACTTGCGCTCAAAGCTCACCGGAATGGACGTTCGGGCGGTTTGATCCGGAACTTCTGATTCTAGGAAAGCCGGGTAGACCCAAGAACAGGGTGTATTGTTTTCTTCCTGACCGGGTGATCCCGGTAGATTATCGCTGTCATTGACCGTGATAGGCCAGGAGAGACCTTCGGTGTTGAGACCGATTAGCCAGTCCAGAGAACACTACAACGAGCGGGCCAGGTTTAGGAAATGCTCACCGCGGGGTAGACAGCCTGATTCATAATTTTGAATGGTGTTAACGGAAACGTTAACCATTTTAGCTAGATCGCGCTGAGAAAAGCCAAGGCGTTTGCGGCGATTAGTCAGGCGCTGGGCATAGGCGCAAATCAAGCCAGGCACTGATTTGTGGGACCAATTAATGCCGTCTTTACTAAAATCAGTAGATGTCACTTAAATCACCATAGATAAATAGATTAAAAATCCCCTTAAAGTTAGAAGTTAATAAAAAGTGAAATCGCTTTTTTAGTTTTAGCGCCAAACGGATCGGCACAATGCCGATAGCTTAGTCGGTTAAAAAGATATGGTTATACGGTCGAGTTAAAGTTAACAAAAAGCTCTTTGTCTTGAAATTTTTTATTAGCCATATGAGTTTTAACTAGAATCTAGTACTAGAATAATATATTTAAAAGTTGATGTCAATATTATATTATGTTTATTAGAGATATTTGCCTTCTTCTCCAGTTTGAGGCTGTTGGTTATTGGGGTTAAACCTGGTTAGCTGGTAATTAGACCAGGAGATTTTATAGTCTTTTTTATTGACAATAATATAGAAATAAGATATTATCTTATATAAAAGTTAGTATTTTTAATGAGGCCTGAGATAAAATATAGCCTTTTTAAGGAACTTTATCAGGGCCGGGGCCTTAAGGCCACCAGATAGCATTTTATTATATATAAAATGCTGGTTGCTAGTTGTTATTATCATACGGCCGACCAACTTTTGCGTCAGGTTACTTTTATTTTACCTGGCTTTGGTCGCAACACGGTTTACCGTGCCCTTAATTTTGGTTGACTATGATCTAGTCCTTAAATTAAGTCTGCCCGAGGGGCGGCCTGCTTTGATGGTGATTTCAGGCTGCACCACAATTTTTATTGTTTCGTTTGTGGAGCGGTAGCCGATTTTCAATGGCCGGCTTTCGTTGCTCTTTCTTGGTCCGCGGAGGTTGCGGATTTGGGTCATCCCTGGTTAGCTACGGCCGTGATTATCGGGCAGTGTCGCACTTGCACAGTTCCCTCTGGCTGATTCAGCTTGAGGCGCATAAGCTTTGGATCTCCTCAACGGGAGCTATTGCCAGCGGGTCATTCCGGTCCTTTCTTTTTAACTTAGTACGGAGGTCACAATGTCTAAAACAACTGAAAATTTGAAAGCCGCTTTCGCCGGCGAATCCCAGGCCAACCGCAAATATCTGGCTTTCGCTCACAAGGCCGAGCAGGAGAAAAAGCCTTATGCCGCTCGTATTTTTCGGGCCGCTGCCGAGGCCGAAACAGTTCACGCCCACGCTCATCTCCAGGCTCTGAAAGCTGTAGCCGCCACTGAGGAAAATCTTAAAGAGGCTATTGTTGGCGAGACTTTTGAATTTACTGATATGTATCCTGACATGATCAAAGCGGCTCAGGTTGAGGGTGACAAGACTGCCGAGCGGAGTATGACTCTGGCCAACGAAGCGGAAAAAATTCATGCCGAGTTTTTTAAAAAAGCTCTAGCTAATCCCGGTCAGGCTGCTACCCAGATATTTATCTGCTCGGTCTGTGGACATGTGGCCGAAGGTCACGCCCCCGACACTTGCCCTATCTGCGGCTCTAAAACTAGGGCTTACAAAGAAATCGCTTAATTAATAGAAGCGGGTGGGCAGCGTGGGCTAGTCCCTGCCGCCTGCCCGGCGATTTCCTATTATTAAGTGGTTCAATTTGGCGAGCTTGTAAAGGGTTTATAAAATAATTAAATTATGCTTCCATCGAATTAGACTGCTCTTATTAAAACTATTAGTTATTTAATTAATAATTTCAACCTATTAGCTATCTATTAAGTTTCATTAGACTCAGATCGTTGGATTTTGTAGCTAAGCTAGTCTAAGTTAGCTAATTAATTAAATTTATTCTTTAGCTCACGGTTGGTGCAGTCTCGGAGATGTGGTTCAACTGATACAATGTTTGGGTTCCAGGCTAGGAAATATTTCTCTCTTTTATTTTTGAAGTGGGGCTGTTAGTCGGCAAATCTTTTTAGCTGATTTAGCCTAAATAGGTTCTGGTTAAGGTTATGTTTGGCCGCTTACTTTTCATCCTCTAGTTGCCATCAGAAACTAGAGGTTTGTCAATTAACTCCGACTAATAAAGGGTATAAGCTTATCTACTCAAGATTGTTCCTGACTTCGAATATTATTTTATTTACCTATAAACTGGTCCTGGTTAAGATGCTAGAGTGATTCAGCCAGGAAACCAGGTTGTTAACAAGTTTTTTGCTATCTTCGATTAAAGATTTTTATTTTGACACATTTTATATTGAGTCTATTGGAAGGATTGCATGGTCGTTTTATTGATCATAGGATTTATGATTCTGCGAGACGGGGGTAAGAAACAAGTCTGCGAATAGAAAATCACCTTGCGCTGGCTAGATAAACAGGTTTCAAAAATTAAAGAATTGCACCATATCTTTTTGAGCGATAATCTTTATGCCTATCAACTATTCCATGAAAAAATTTTTCGGTTTGAATTTATCTTTATCTATAACCATTCCAGTTATAAGACTTTACAATAGTATCTTTCTAGAGTAAAACTAAATGGCTTACCTTCGTGCAAACCTATTCCAGGCAAAGGTTGAAAATAATATCGGGATAAATGGCTGGAAGGGATTTCAATTCGCTATGACGAAAATTTTTTGGAAGTTAACTAGATTGAGTTTGGAATAACAGACCCCGCCGTTAAAGTAAAGGTTTTGATTTATAGTTTTATTACCAAAAAGGGATAAAAGATTAAATAGTTTTTCGTTTTCGGTAGTTAGTCAGGGTGAAGGGTAGATAGGATTATAATATTTATTTTTTTAAATCTCTGGCTGCTGGTAATTAAGGTTGACGATTATAAATATCATTCTAGTAAAATTTTATTTTGTGAGGATCGGTAGCGCGATTATATGCTGTTAGTAAATAGTTATTATGTTTTCCTGTTTATCTATGACTAGGTGGAGGGTTCTATGCAGCTGGCAATTGAAAGAATAAATAAAACAATAAATTATATAAAATAAGAGAGATCTTGATATATCTGATCAATATCTCGAAGCTGTAAAGGTTGTATCGCCGGAATTTTTTATCCAGGGGTGGCTTTAGCCTGTTGAAAGATATAAAATCGAAATTAACTATGGAACGGAGGAAATAAGTGGCTCGAGCCGACTTAATCGAAGAAATAAAGGAAAAATTAAAGAAAAAGTTCTAAGCCGCCAGTGACGGTAACTCGTATTATGTTGTCTGATAGGGACCGGGCCTATTTAACCGATTGCTATCCGTTTCCGTAAACGTTAGGAGCTATGCAGCCGTTTATATTTTACAAGCCTTGCTAGTTTTTGGGCCGGTATATAAAAAAAGATAATATTGCTCCAGTTAAATTTTTGGGTCGGTTGGCGAGTTGCTTGAGATATAGCTGCAGCTTGAGGTTGAATAGGATAGCTTGGCTGAGGCTGGAGAGACTATCCGCCTGGCGGTTTTGTACCGTAATTTTGTTGATATTGAATGCAGCAATTTGAATAAGCCTTCTTTACTTTACAGGAAAGAAAGAAGCTGATCCTAGACTCTTACGATGTTATGCGGCTCATTACCGATGAAGATGCCTAAGTGGCCCTTGATGTTGCCAGACGATCGATGCACATTATTTACAAAAAGTAGGCGGGTGGAAAAGTCTTTACGAGTTTTAAAACAGATAATTTTTGACTGGGCTGTTAAGTTTAACGAAGTTTGGAATGAAGTGACGGCTGATTTTCTAGAAATAAATTCTGATTTGTGGGAGTATTTAAGCGATGGATTACCTAAAATGGAAATTAACGGAAATAACAGTTCTTCTTTAGATTAGATTATCAATTAATTAAGGTAAATCCGGTAAAACGCATCTTGTTCGAATTATAAGTAAGCTCGCTTTTGAAGAGAGTATTTTTAAAATTTTGTTGATATGATTAGGGTCAATGATTTCTGGGAAACTCTGCTTTTGCATGCTTACTGCTTATTGATGAAGATCGGCGATGATGATCAGTCCCAGCCTAGCGACTCTTTAAGTAAATTTTTTAAGCGGCATAAGTTATTTTTTATTATCAACATTAGGGAATATCTCTCTACCTCCAAAAAAGCGTAAAATACCAGTAGTTAGATTTTGAATCAGTTCAATTATTTTTACCTCTTTGAAGCTAAGAAATATTAGGATGTGACTTGCTCGGTTGTTCTTCTTGACTCCGATTATTTCAGTATATGTGAATGTGGACGCCACTGGGATCAGGGCTTATCTGCAGATGAAGAAGCGCTATTTTGTAAGTTTGCTCGTCCACATCAAGATCTCAGGTAAGTTTTGGTCTTAAGTGATCTTTACTAGCTCTTGTTGCTTGAGGGTAACTTTATGTTTATAGTTTTGGATTAAATTGATGCTATCATCAATTTGGTTGCGATATTAGATCCTAATTGCGATCCTTAGGTAGAACGGCAGAGAGCCATAGTTGGGATTTTTTGCTAAATTTTGTTTAGCTATGGCTCAAGACAGATGTTTACTCTCTTAAATTTTTGTTACTTCTTGATTTGGTCGAGGCGGCTAGGTGGATGATAACCTCTAGGACGAAAATGGTTTTTGTTCTGGTCAAGAAATTTATTTCATATGGTACCTATTTATTCCTCCCTAAAATTTTTGAAAAAAGATTATGTCGCTAGAATGCTATCGCGCTATTTTCTGTAGTGTTTTATTAGCATGTATAGAAACGCCTGATTAATGAATAGGTGCGGGGGGGGGGTAAAAGCTTGAAAGATAAATTAACTTATCTCACTACCGATTCTGATAAGCATCTTGTCCTTGAAAATTACTATCATGAAGCTTCGGGAAAATATTGGTGCGCACACTCTTAAAAAATGGGGTAGTAAGATTAATTCTAGCCTCTAGCCCTGAGTATTTTTACCCGAAGTTTCTGCTACAAAAAATATTTAGATATGACGGAAATAGATCTATGTCTGGCTAAGGGTGATTAAAATGATCATAAAAATTTCACCTTCCTGTTAAGTTGATTTATGAGTGTGTCTTCTTCGGTTTCGACCATGATCGTTTCCTGAATATGTGTTGTCCGTTAAAGATCAATACCGTCACCCTTTTTTTTTGACTTTTCTAGTAGTACTAAAGTTTATATAGTTATATTATTAATCTGCTAAAATAGATTTCCTTACTCCCCAGTATGTTAATCTAGTTCATAAAATGCTGATCAAATTTTTGGTCAGTTAGAAAAGTTTAATGAAAAAATGAATGAGCTTATTTTTATAATTAATTACAATATTTTATAATAAAATAACTTTTTAATTATAATTTTAGATTTGTTTAGTAAACAAAAACTCTAATTGTTAATTTCCTGCTAACGAATGTGTAGTGTGTCGTTTGCCGGTTAAACTCAAGATAAACGGCTACCAGTTTATAACCCTCGTACTGGCTAAGGCGTGCCAATCCCTTAGTGTTGATAGTTAGAGCTAGATGATTCCGTTCCAAATTTTAAGCTAGATAACGGCCAATTGTTTTGGAGCTAAGACCGAACTTCTTCAAGCCCATAAAATTTATCGGCTCGACTAGAGTGATTTCAGAAGCTAGGGCCGCCAGACTAAAATTAGATCGGTAAACCGTAATCAAATCTAGTATAATGGCAGCGCCGATTTTTTTATAATCCACTCTCTTCCGGTTTAATTTATGAACTACTAACAAGCAATTTTTGAGCCAATTTAATTTTGACCAATCTTCCTAAGTGCTTGTTTCTTTTGTTTGAGATTTTAGACGCCATTATGGTAATATAAAAATGACATAAGAAAGGGTTAGGTTCATTTCCCTTAAATCAGCTCTGTGGGACAGTCCACCTGAGGTAATCTTGAGTACTTATAAAAACGAATCCAATATTCCCGGCGTCTTGCCTCTTTTGGCCGTGCGCGATGTAGTTATTTTCACTGATATGATCCTGCCACTTTTTATCGGCCGTGACATTTCCGTGGCGGCGGTGGAAGCAGCCCAGGAAACCAACAAACTAGTTCTTATTGCCGCTCAGAAAGATCAGTCCCGCGATGATCCCACTCCAGACGATATCCATCAAGTGGGAACAGTGGCCATGATCATGCGCCAGCTCAAGATGCCGGACGGCCGCTTGAAAGTTCTAGTTCAGGGTCTGATTCGAGCTCGTCGCACGGCTGTCCTAGCCCAGGAACCTTACATAAAGGTTAATATTGAACCATTGCCTGAATGGCCTATCCCGGAATCGTCTATAGAACTGGAAGCCCTCATGCGGAATGTGCGTGAGCAGAGCCAAAAAATACTGTCACTTAAAGACGTTTTAAGCGACGAGGTGGTTTCCATACTCGATAATATTAATGACCCAGGGCGACTGGCCGATTTAGTAACTAGCAATCTAAAGGTTAAAGTAGAAGTAGCCCAAAAAGTTCTTGAGACGACCAATCCTAAAGAGCGCTTAAAATTAGTCAGTGACTTTTTGGGTCAGGAATTAAAAGTGGCCACTATGCAAGCCAAATTGGACTCAGAAGCCCGGGAGGAGATGGACAAATCCCAACGCGAATATTATCTCCGCGAACAACTCCGGGCCATTAAGCGGGAACTGGGGGAAGAAAGCGCCCGGGATGACGAAATTACTGAATATCGTGACAAAATTAAAAAAATTCGTCTGCCTAAAGAAGTGGGTAGCGAGGCTTTAAAACAACTGGGTCGTATGGAATGGACCCATCCCGATGCCGCCGAATCTAGCCTCATACGTACCTATCTCGACTGGATTCTGGATCTACCTTGGTCTGTATCCACTCGGGACCATCTAGATTTAACGGAGGCTAAAAAAGTTCTGGACGCTGACCACTATAATTTAGAAAAAGTCAAGAACCGTATACTGGAATACCTAGCCGTCCGCAAACTCCACAAACGCCAGAAAGGCTCCATTATCTGTTTTGTGGGGCCTCCGGGAGTGGGAAAAACATCTTTAGGCCAATCTATAGCCAGAGCCATGGGTCGCAAGTTCGTACGTTTTTCTCTGGGCGGTATGAGAGATGAGGCCGAAATTCGTGGCCACCGCCGTACTTACATCGGGGCCCTTCCCGGCCGTATCATTCAGGGACTCAAAACGGCCGGTTCTAATAACCCTGTCTTTATGCTTGACGAAGTAGATAAGATCGGGGCTGATTTTAGAGGTGACCCGGCTGCCGCTTTGTTAGAAGTATTGGATCCGGAACAAAATAACGCTTTTTCTGATCACTATCTAAATCTACCCTTTGATTTATCTAAAGTTATGTTTATTACCACGGCCAATCTTTTAGATCCTATTCCCCAAGCTTTAGAAGACCGTATGGAAATCATCCATCTATCTGGCTACACCGCTGAGGAAAAAGTTGAAATAGCCAAGCGCCATCTCGTGCCTCGTCTGGTAATTGACCATGGCCTGACTAAAAATCAGCTACTTTTTACAGACCCAGCCCTTAAAAATATTATTGCTTCCTACACTCAGGAGGCCGGCTTGAGGGGACTTGATAAAAAAATGGCGGCCATCTGCCGCAAGGTTGCCAGAAAGGTGGCCGAGGGCCGTCCTGGACCTTACCGGGTTACCCCGTCTTTGCTTCAAAAATATCTGGGGCCACCTGAAATTCTGCCTGAACCAGAACGAATCGAAGGACAGGTAGGAGTGGCCACGGGTCTGGCCTGGACCGAATTTGGTGGAGAAATTATGTATATTGAGGTTCGGACCATGAGCGGTAAGGGTAATCTTACCTTAACCGGGCAGCTCGGTGAGGTGATGAAAGAAAGCGCTCAGACCGCCTTAGCCTATACCCGTAGCCAGGCTAGAGAGCTAGGATTAGCCGCATCTTTTTATGAAGATATAGACATCCATATCCATGTCCCCGCCGGGGCCGTACCCAAAGAAGGTCCTTCGGCTGGCGTTTCTCTTATGGCCGCCCTAATCTCAGCTCTGACTAACCGTCCGGTACCCAGAGATGTAGCTATGACTGGCGAAATAACTTTACGCGGCCAAATTATGCCCATTGGTGGCTTAAAGGAAAAAGCTTTGGCTGCTTTGCGGACGGGTATCAAAAAAGTTATTATTCCCCGACAAAATCTCAAGGATCTTGAAGATATCCCTCCCCAGATTCGCAATAAAATAAAATTTATCGATGTTGAGAATATTGATCAATTCTTAAAAATAGTTTTTAATTCATCCAGGGTGACCTTAAAACGCCGCCCCCCTCGGAGAATGAAATTACGCTCCAGCCTCCACCGGTCAAAAAGAAGTACTAGGACAGGGAACGTTAGATATCAGTCGGAAGTTTTAGTTTAGGGGGAGAGAATGAGTAGCGCTGCTAAGGCTGGTCCCGACCAGAATTATTATCTTTGTGGTCATAGGTGTTATATCGAGAGGGCTCAGGGTAAAATTGGGTATTTTGTGCCCGGGTGAGAGATCGACTTTTCTAGCGCTGTCTTTCATTCGGGTGAAGAGCCACCCTTTTTCGACGGTGGAGAGATATAAGGCGGATCGGGAATTATTTTTTTACCCGCTGTGTTCTACATTGCGTCTTTTACCAAAACTGGCAAATATTTTAGGCTTCGGTCAGTTAGGAAAGTTTTATAAACAAACTTTTTGAAATCATGCTTGAGCTGGAAGCCAATGGGGCTTTGAATATCAATTTAGTTTCCCTTACTTCCTATGTGCCTCAGATCGCATCAACTTTAAATGTCGCTAAAAAGTGAGGTTTATCCATTTCTATCAGTTATAATACCAGGGGCTATGATTTGCTGATGGCTTTAAATATTATGGACGGTTTGGTGGATATCTATCTTCTCGACGCTAAAATGGTGCCTCTGACTGGGGTTAGTCTGGACGAACCTAATGTTTAGGTTGTACGACTTCTGGGATCTGGTGATTACTCCAAATTAAACCGACAGGCGCTTATGAAGGTTTATCGCTACGTGGGAGGGATCCTGCGGGTGGACGGCCATACGGCATAGTCAAGCGGGAACTTTTAATCTGCTATCTGGTTTTATTGGACGATTTAGCCCGCACCACACGATCATGCTCCCTTGGTTGGCGGACTCCTTCGGCTTTACGGTGAACCCTAGCTCGATGGCTCAATACTAGCCGAAAGATCTAATCAAAGATAGCCTCTAAAATTTTTCCGGATCTAATGAGGCCATTAAGTATCCGGAAATATGAAGATACAGTAGATTTGGTCGTTCACTGTAATCTGTTCAACACATTCGTCCAGGATCTTAAGGTAGCAAATTACTATTTGCCAGACTTTGATCATCCGAAAGTCTTCAATCATTAAAGAGGTGACCTCTTGCATATTTTGTTGACCAATGACGATGGTCTGACGGCTCAGGGTATTTTAACCGCCTATGCGGCTCTTAAAAATCGAGGGCACCAGGTGACGGTTTGCGCACCGGACCATCAGCGCAGCGCTTCTTCCCAATCGGTAACCTTAAGGGAACCGATTAAGGTAGCCCCTTGGGCCATGCCCGATGGCTCTCTGGGATTCGCAGTTTACGGAACTCCAGCCGATTGCGCCCGCTTAGGCTTCTCCGTTTTAGCTAAAAATCCGGTAGATATGGTAATTAGCGGTATTAACGATGACTACAATTTGGGTTTCGATATAAATTATTCCGGTACCGTAGCCGCAGCTTTGGAAGCGGCCGCGGCCGGCTACCCAGCCCTAGCCGTATCAATGGAGCGAACTAACAATTACGACTGGAAAGTGGCTGCGCATGTGCTACTAGCCGTGATGAACAATATAAGTTCTTGGAATATCCCTCAAGGCGTAGCCGTAAATCTTAATATTCCCGCCCGACTTTCTACCAGTCGCAATGACTGGTTCTGGGCTAGGCCTCATCTTGCGCCGAATGAAGACTTTTATGAAGGCGAGCCGCATCCTGATGGTTCTGTTCTTTACCGGCGTTTGCGCAATCTGAATCAAGGATTTGAAAGCAGTGATGAAGAACCGACTACCGATGTTGGTCATGCTCGGCTCGGCCGCATCACCCTGAGTCCTATCGTGCCCCATGGCAGCCACGAAGCTACCCTGAATAGGCTTACCACAAGCCGTGGGCATGTATTCTGACGACGAACGGGGTTGTATGAGAAATCCCTTCGAAGTATTTGGCTTAACCCCAGATATGGTGGGGACTCTATCGGAGAAGGATCTTTTTTCCGTACTCAAAGCTATGTACCGAGCGCTTCAGAAGATTGTTCATCCCGATATGGTTCGCCGTTGTCTAAAAAAAGGAATACCTGATCGAGCTGTTGAATTAAATCTAGCTTTTGAACTTCTCAACCTGGATAAAAAACCTGAAAGTTTCCGTCATCACCGTAAAAATTTTGTAGCTCGCCGCCCCAGCACTGCTTACCGGAAAAGCCAAGCCTTAGAACGGGCTCTGGCGGCCCAGGTGATCCAGAGAGAACAACTGGCTACCGCCTATCTTGACCGTCTTCTGTCTGACTACGGCTGGGGTGGGATTGGCGAATCTGATTCCGCCGCCGACACGACTAGAGCCTATTTCCCTCTCAGAAATGTTCGCCTTGGTCTTCTGGATGTAGCAGTCAATCATCACTATAAAACCGCTGCCTCCTGGTCTATAGGTAGCAATTATAAAGAGATTAATTTAGATGCTAGCGGCTATTTAAGTATCCGGGGTATAGGCCGAAGTCATTTTTCCCGAGCCGCTTATATTCATCTTCTTGGTTCGGTGCCAGCTACGGAGATAGAGCTTTTACCTCTTCTAGAGCGATCCGGAGCCTGCGTTTTTAAAGCTCCGGCTTTAACTAATTCTATCGTTGACAGGGGTGCTCCCGGTTTCCTGGTTTCAAACCGCATTAATTTTGATAAGTTCAAAAAACATATCCTAATCTACCTCCGGCCGATGATCACCGAACGTTCCTACCTCTTTTCTCTTAACCGGCCCGAATTTGAAGAAACCGGTTGCTTAACCCTCGAAGGTCTAGTAGTTAAGGTCAACAATAGTAATTATAATTTTTAAGGTTACATAATAAGAATAAAGACTAAAGTTATGTATTTATTGTGATGAAACGCCTGATATAATAGTCCTGAGGAGTGTATTCTAGAATACGAAGAGGTGGTGTACACTGGTGGATTAGGAATGAATAAAGAGATTATTTTTGGTACTAAAGCTGTTTTACGCTTTCTGTGATAGTGTTTTAATTAACTAATAAATGCTATATATAGTGAGAGTCAACAAATTAAATATTATTAGAAGCGAGGTAAGAATTTCTTTACCGTGCCTGAAATTATGTTTCACTTTGTAACTGTTATTCTTTAAGATATTGAAGATCTTATTTTTTATTTTCTATAGACTTTCTGTGCATCTGAGTAAACTTTCAATATTATCTTTATAAAGTTTAAGGTCGGTAATAAAGTTATAGATCGAAGGCTTTATTTTACCGACGAGGTCTGTTATTTTAAGATTAATCTAGTTGGGTTTCAAAAAATTTTCGTCACTGGGAATTGAAAAATTTTTAGCTATTTATACCGATACTCTCTTCGACTTTTACCTAGAATGGGCTTGCACAAAGATAAACTGTCTAATTTAACTCCAGAAAGATATCCTTGTAGAGTTTTATGATTAGAAGGGTTACCGATAAAGATGAAGCTGAACTTAGACTGCAAAATTTTTTCGTAAAATGGTTGATGGGTATAAAGATCATTACTTAGAAAGATAGGGCGCAGCTTTTTTAACTTTTGAAACTTACTTATCCAGCCAGCGCGAGGCGACTTTCGGTTTGCAGTCTTGTTTCTTGTCTTCGTCTTATAGGATCATAAATTTTGAGGCCAGGGACAGAGATGTATTTTAGCTCAACGCGAAAATAGTGGCTCTTAGAAAGCTGTAAGAATATTCTATATCCTCCTCGGAATATTTTTTGGTAGAGCAATTTCAACAATAGGACAATGTATTTTATAAGAACTGAAATATTCAGACCCATTTAGAGTAATTAAAAAATTGTCACCAACTTATTTTAAAAAAATTTATAATTTGGAATGACTATGCAATCCTTGAAAAGTGCGATGGTGGGTCAGAAAAAAAGTCTCTGCATAAAAAAAATAAAAAATACCGCGAATCATATATCAGATATGAAATAATTGATATCCTAACCGAAACGCTTGTTTAGTACTTCTTCAGCATACTCCAGAAGCAATAATATGTATCTCTGTAAACATTTTATGAATATATTTTAATATAAACTAACCTAAATTTAAGTATGTTCCAATAGGTTCAATACAAAATATACCAAAATAAGAATCACGGGGTTGATAAGTCCAGGTTGTCGTTTCTATATCGTTAATTATATAATAATTGTACTAACTGTAAAAAGCAAAATTTATCTTGTTCCCGGGCTTAAGTTCTTAGGCTAAAGACTTACAGTTATCAAGAGTGAAGACATGATCCTGGTCGGCTAGTTTAGAGCGGCTACAGGACTATGCTGAATAATTATTTTTTAGCTTCCGGTTTAATTTTTTCTATTACGGCAATAATCACTTCTGGTATCGTGGGTGTTATGTGGATACGATAGGTAAAAAATATAAAAAAAATAGTGGAATAGATTAGGAATTAATTGTAGAAAGAGTTGAAGGAATATATTGACCCGTTTATGGGAGAGTCGGTAAATAAAGATAAAAAAACAACTTGTTTAGTGGTAATCCTGTAAATATGGTGTACTCAACAAATCATTCAGTGCGTCCTTAGGCGTTGCTGCACTAATTCCTTATAAGGGTGAGTAAATAACTCGCTGAGCGGGTGGTCTTGATTTAACTTTTTCACAAACAAGTATTTGTGTCTTGAGAGTATCTGAATCTATAGTGCTAAAGGCAATTTTACGAAATTTCGCAAAAATCCTTGCCTCTCATCTAATTGAGTAAATAGGGTTTGGCTCAGTGCTGGGTAAAATTTATTTTTGGCTACTGTTACAGATCGCAAGTGGTTACGCCGCCGGGAGCTATTCTTGGAGACTGAGAAATTCGGGTATTCTAAAGTGATGTTCTTCAATAAGGTAGAAATTTACGACTATATTGTTCGTGAAGAATTTCAGCTATCGACAGATACATAGCTGAAGCTCCGCAGACCAGTCCCACATAACCGGCTAAATGACCGATAGCTTCACTTTCTAAAAAATTATGTAAGGCTAGAAGAATAAAAAGGACAGCTAAGGAAAGAAAGACAAATTGCAAGACACAGTTAGACTTTAAAGTTCCCAAAAACATTAAAAAGGTAAATATTCCCCACAAAAAGAGATAACAACCCATGTAAGCTTCAGAAGGCTTTTCGCTCCAGCCTAAAATAGGTAAAACCCAAATTCCCCCTAAACTGAGCCAAAAAAATCCGTAGGAACTGAAAGCCACCAGACCGAAGGTGTTGCCTTTATAAAATTCTAAAAATCCGGCTAAA
>LQAA01000092.1 GCA_001577715.1 Candidatus Adiutrix intracellularis
ACTATAATTAATACTATTAAATAATTAAAATTAAGTAATTAATATGCCTTTAAAGACTGATTAAGTATAAATTCTTACAAATTACTTTAGGTTGTCATCTATTTTAAGTGTACAAATAAATAAGGCTATAAAAGTATATTCCATAGCCTTCTTGATTATTAACTTAATTATTAATCAGCCCGACGTTAATTAAGCAAATAAAATTATGACACCAGTAGCTTTCGACTATAATCAATTAGTTTTTTATTTAATAACTACAGTTAGTTTAACCTATTGTCCATCAAAAGTTAAATACAGTATAAAAATTACAGCAACTTGAATTGAATTTTGAATTGTTCGCTTAAAATAAAATATGCGATAGCGAGGTATAATTTTTAAAATCTTTTTTTTTAAATGGGTTTATGCTAAAGTATATGACATATATAGTGATTGTACTAATATGGAAGCAGGGGAATAGATGAAAATATATAATCTGGTTATTTTAGGTGCTGGTCCGGCTGGGCTAACGGCCGCTATTTATGGTCGTCGGGCTGGGTTGAGTTCGCTAGTTATAGAAAATGAAACTCAGGGAGGTCAGATCAGGTTAACCAATTCCATTGAAAACTGGCCAGGTACAATTAGTATAAGTGGTTATGATTTAGGAGAAAATTTTTACACCCATGCCCGGAGTATGAGCGTTGAGTTTTTGTTGGCTACAGTGGAAAAATTGCGATTAGAACAAGGCCGGCGTTTTGTTCTTACCAGTGTCGGTGAACTTGAAGCTGAGGCTGTCATCGTTGCCACCGGGGCTCGCTTTAACCAGCTTGGTATTCCCGGTGAGGTCGAATTCACCGGCCGGGGGGTTAGTTACTGCGCGGTTTGTGATGCGCCTTTTTTTCGAGGACGGACCGTGGCCGTGGTGGGTGGCGGCAACGCGGCCGTAGAAGAGGCCGAATACTTGACCAGATTTACCGAACGAGTATTCTTAATTCATCGCCGAACTGAATTTCGGGCTGTCCGCCACCTCGTAGATAAGGTTCTGGCCAATAACAAAATTACGCCGGTTCTGGCTAAAACCGTTACCGCCATTGAAGGTAATATTAAGGGTGTGACTAGGATTCGTCTTAAATGCGTTCGGAACGGTGAAGAATCATCTTTGGATGTTTCTGGGGTTTTTATCTTCGTTGGTATTATTCCTAGGCTTGATTTTCTCGGTGATTTTCTTAAAACGGGGCCCGGCGGCTGGATCAGTACCGATAAACATCTGGCCGCCAGCCAGCCTGGTTTTTTCGCTGCCGGCGATGTACGCGACACTGACCTGAGGCAGGTTGTCACCGCTGTGGCCGATGGCGCTCGGGCTGCTATTAACGCTTATCGTTTTTTAAATAATCCTAAATAAATCAGGATTGACCAACAAGCAGGTCATAAGGATTAAAGGCCTATGGAAAAAATAAACACTTACAAAATTTTAGCTGAGCGTGGTTTTATATACCAGTGTACCGATGAGGTTAGTCTTGTTGAGTTATTTGGTAAGGAAATTGTTACCGCTTATGTCGGTTTCGATATTACGGCTGATTCTTTGCATGTAGGTCATTTGTTGCCTATTATGGCTCTGAGTTGGTTGGATCGGACTGGTCATCGCCCCATAATCCTTATGGGTGGAGGGACTTCTATGGTCGGCGATCCCAGTGGACGTTCCGAATCTAGAAAACTTCTGACTCGGGATGATATTTCAAGGAACATGGAGGGTATACGACCCCAGGTTTCTAAATTTATTAACCTGCGCCAAAAAGGGCGGGCCATTATGCTCGATAATAGCGAATGGCTCATGCGCTTAAATTATCTTAATTTTTTACGCGATATTGGTAAATATTTTTCCGTCAACCGTATGTTAACGGCCGAGAGTTACAAAAGCCGCTTAGAACAGGGCCTGACTTTCATGGAATTTAATTACATGATTATGCAGGCTTATGACTTTTTAATTTTGAATCAGGAACAAGGTAATAAATTGCAAATGGGTGGTCAGGACCAATGGGGTAATATTGTGGCCGGAGTAGAATTAATTCGTCGGGTGACCGGGACCGAAGCTTACGGAGCTACCATTCCTCTTTTGCTGGATCCTAAAACTGGGGCTAAATTTGGTAAAACTAACGTCGGAGCTGTTTGGTTAGATAAAGCCAAGACTTCAGTCTACGATTTTTATCAATTCTGGCGTAATATTGATGACCAACAGCTTCACAGTCTCTTAAATCTGTTCACTTTTTTACCGCTTATAGAAACGGCCTATTTGGCTTCTCTTTCTGGGAACCTTATTAATAGGGCAAAAGAAATTCTGGCTTATGAAATTACGGCTTTATGCCACTCTCCTTCCGAAGCGGCCCAGGCTTTTCTGGCCTCGGTGCGCGCCTTTGGTGCAACTGACCCGAGTGGGATAGTTAAATCTAGTTCGGCTGTAACTAAATTGACCGGTAATGACGCCTTAGTTACTTTCCCCACGGTTAAAATAAAACTAAATGTTCTAGAAAACGCCACTCTGGCTGATCTTTTCGTTCTGGCCGATCTAGTTTTAAGTAAAGGGTGAAGCCCGTCGCCTCATCCGTCAAGGTGGAGCCTACTTGAATGAAAAAGTGATCAATATAGAAACAGAAAATGAACCACTTCGAGATTCCACCTGGCTGGTTGAGGGTGGGGTTACCTTAAGGGCTGGTAAAAAACGTTATAAAAAAATTTTGGTGATTTAACATGAGCGTGACTGAATGGTCTCTTTTAGCCGATAATTTAATTTTGAAAACGTCTGTATTTGAAGTACGTAATTTTTCCTGCCGCTCACCCAAAGACGGCTTGGGAAAAAATTTTTCTATCCTACTATGTCCCGACTGGGTACAGACTCTGGCTATTACACCAGATGAAAAGGCAGTTTTGGTGCGTCAATACCGCCAGGGAACCAGAGAAATTAGCTTGGAACTGCCAGGTGGAATAATTGAACCGGGGCAAACTCCTCTGGATGCTGGTCGTCGCGAACTGATGGAGGAAACAGGCTACTCCACCGAAGCTTTTTACCAGTTGGCTACTTTTCGACCTAAT
>LQAA01000093.1 GCA_001577715.1 Candidatus Adiutrix intracellularis
GTAATTCTTTTTTTAACATATTTTACATTAACTCTATCGAAACATATCTGAATTTATGTTAAATTATTTTAAAATATAGTTATGAATAACTTAGAGAAATATATATCCTTACTTCGAGAGCGAACTAAATAGACTCCATACAAGTATTTCAGTCAAAATATTAATTATTTTGTGTTTAACATATGTTTAGCGACGTTTTCTGTTTTTTCTATGTAGAATCCTTCTTTCCTAGCCTACCAACGCACTCTTCAAGTACTACGTAGTCGTCCCAATTTGTAAATTTTTTTTGATAGATACCCTGAACCCCTTTAACTAATTTAGCGACAGCTTTTTAATTAGTCTGGATGAGGTTAAGTATTTCAATTCCTATAAAATATATTATCGAAATCACCCTGCCAGAAAGCATACCAACTAGGATATAGACTATTTTTAGAAGCCCCCCCTGCCGCATCGGGCCAAAATACAACTCTACCCCTGGCCCCAAAATTTATAGCTATACAAAACTAAAATAAGAAACAAGACTACGAACAGAAAGCTACCTCGCACTGATTGGATAAGTAGGCTTCAAAAATAGAAGAACTACGCCCCATCTTTTTGGGTAATAACCTTTATATCCACTAATCGTTCTATAAAAGAATTACACTCTGAGTTTAGCTTTACCTCTATATTATATTTCTTCCAATCATAAAACTTTAAAAGAGTATCTTTCTGAAATTGAACTGAGCGGCTTGTCCTTGTGTAAGCCTACGCCAGGCAAAGGCCGAAAAGAACATCGGTATAAATAGCTGGAAGAAGTTCTAATTCGCAATGGCGAGGATTCTTTAAAAATCAACTGGATTAATCTTGAAATAACAAACCTCACTAATAAAACAAAGTCTTCGACCTATAGCCTCATTATCGATCTTAAATATTCCAAAAACAATATTGAAAGCTTATTCGAATACGGTGAAAATCGGTGAAAATTAAGAAATAAGCCCTTCATTATCTAAAAAAATAACGACTACAAGTAGTACTTAATTTGCTAGCCTTCGCCAAACATAGTGTTTACCAATTTTATTCTTATCACATAATCCTAAAATGGAAATTACTGCATAAGAATAGCTCTTATCATCTCCGCCCCTCGGGAATTACCTCCGCCCGCCGACCAATAAGAAATAAATCAAGAACCTGAAGAAGCCACCACTAATCTTACTTTTCTGCCTGTAAGCCGGGCCCGAGGCGGCGAAATTTACCTTAGCAGCCTCTTGATCAACGATCCAGACCCAGTAGTAACCAGCATAATGGTAAACTAGTAATAACCGTTCACGAAATGTATCCATTTTTGTAATCATGGACAATTACATCGACTTCCGTTATAAATCGATAATGAAGCCAAAATAAACGTCGCAATCGTACCAGAGGCTTTAACCCATACCTTCAGGCTTCCGAATTCTAGTTTTCTGATAAAAATCATACGTTTCTAATGAAATTAACCAAGTAGAATCGAACCTGGGCCGAGCAGTCTCTCAAATATTTATAATAACCTAGTTAGAACCGTATGAACCCTATCTACCTTCTCTAATAAATCTTTCTAAGTCACCAAAAACCCGATGCCCCGCTCTTTGAAGATTCCATTCAGGACCCCCAAATCTCGTCGCTAATCTTCAACAAAGGCTATAATCTCAGATTTAGGTTAGGTGACCAGGCTATATATTTAAAAGTACTGAGACATTTGTTGCGTTCATAGACTCCGAAACGAATACGCTCTATCAAATTAATCAGAGTACTATCACCGGACTCTTCCAACTCCAGGCCCACGATAGAGTCATAAAGTCCTATACCAGCCAGAGGATCCATAAATTAACGATAAACTTCCATAGCCAGAATCGCTATCTCATCTAAAACGCTACGGGAGTTAATAAAAGACTAAGGAGAGATCGTCAGACCAGTAGCCGGAATAAGCCCCTCTTCACCGTAAAACAGGTGACGTAATTGAAAAATCATCTGATTAAGAACAATCAGACGAAAAAACACCTAATCAAAAAGTAAAGTCTAGAACTCAGCCGACCACTTCACCCGCGACTAAAGATTCAGCGGCCGAATCTGATTCTAGTTTTCCTATAAGTTTAGGTTCATTTTGCTAATCCTTCTTAATAAGGTATCAATTGCCAAGGTATTAATTAACTTAAATGTCAACTTTAAAGAACTCGAACTTAATAAAACTGAGTCTTCCGAGCAGAATTTCAACTCAGTCTTCAAAAATTATTTCAGCTCCGATCAATCAGACCTTGACCTTATACCTACTTTTAATCTTGCTCCGACGGGTAAAATGAGGTATAATTTTTTTTGATTACGACTGTTAACGAAAGTATATGTATAGCAAGCTAATAAAAAATGAAAAAGCAATAACCACCATAAAATTAAGTACTCAAACCGCAGACTCAGCTGGAACTTATTTTTGACATTAACCTGATAGCCAATTTTATTGATATCTGTACCACCACGATTGTAGATATTAATCTAATTATAGTTACTATCACTCAATCCGACCCGTCCATAGTCAAGTTCATGGTATAGCGCTCTCCTGAAGCGTCCGATGCAACCTGATGACCGGGGACATAATCAGCTAGGGGCAACATGCCAAAATTAAGGATTTTTACTCCCTTATAAACTCCCTTAGGAAGATATAAATAGCGAAATTATTATTTCATTATCTCTAACCCGACCTAATACGGACTGGCTTACCGAAGCCAACGCCAGGATGGGTCATCGCTTGAATACAACCGAAGATCGTAAAATATCCATCCAGACCCACCCTTCTTTCGACCGTGTAAGCCTGTCCGATTTTTCCACCGGAAGGTTATACGAGTAACCATAAATAAAGGCAAGCAGCTAACCAGAGTAGGCCCAATTTTTCTCGATCTCAATCTTTCCGTCACCCGCGCCCTCCAAAAAGTTATCAACTATTATATGCCGGAAGAGCACAATTGCAATCTAAGTTCTCAGTCCCACCTGACCTAAAACTACCCCAAGAATCTTTAAGACAGAGGATCGGCCCGAATCCCTGAATTTAAATCATGTCCTACTATTCCCAGGAAAAAATAGATGAAATCAACGATACCGCTGACATAGTGGATCTGGTCTCGCGCTATGTCGCCCTAAGGCGGACAGGCTCCGTCTACTCCGGCCTCTGCCCCTTCCACCAGGAAAAAACTCCTTCTTTTAAAGTCACCCCCCAGCGCCGCATGTTCCATTGCTTCGGCTGTGGAGTCGGAGGAGGAGCGATCCGCTTTCTCATGATGATCGAAAAACTCAGTTTTCCCGAGGCCATTGAGGAATTAGCCCGACGCTATACGGTGGAACTACCGACCCGGGACGGCGACCGACCAGAAGCGATGGGAAAAGTTAATCGTACCGCTATTTACGAAATACTTCGTCAAGCCCAATTTTTTTTCGCCGCACGACTCTGGTCGAACGAAGGTGTAGAAGCCCGCCGTTATCTTGCTAGTCGAAATTTAAACCAAAACATTATTCGTGAATTCGGTCTGGGTCTCGCTCCGTCCAATTGGGACGGCTTAAGACAACATTTAAAAAGTTTGGGCTTCGGAGATCAAGCTGCCGAACAAGCCGGTCTACTTAAAGCTGGACGTAAATCAGGCTATTTTTATGATTTTTTCCGAAACAGACTAATGATACCCATCTTCGATCTTCAGGGCCGAGTAACGGCCTTCGGCGGGCGCCTCCTACCCGACGACCCGGAATCCAGTAGCTCAAGTAAATACATCAATACCAGCAATACGCCCGTTTATACCAAAGGCCATATTCTTTTTGGCCAATACCGGGCTAGACCGTTTATCAGGGAATCCGGAGTAACTTTTCTAGTAGAAGGCTATTTCGATCTAATAAGTTTGGTGGCCGGGGGTATAAACGAGGTGACAGCTACTCTAGGGACAGCCGTCACAGAAAAACAAATTACCAGTTTAAAAGGTCAGGCCCGAACCGTCCTTTTACTTTTTGACGGAGATGAGGCCGGGCAGGCTGTACCAATAAAAAATCTCCCAATTTTTTTGAAGGCGGATCTGGAAGCACGAGTCGTAACTCTACCTTCAGAACATGACCCCGACACTTTCATTCGGACCTTCGGGGCCGATAAACTTCGTAAACTAGCTCGCCAAGCCATTAATATTTTCGATTTCTGGGTAGATAATTTAAAAAAAAGCTATCCCGATGTCTTAGATCCCATCAGCCGCTTCAAGCAGTTGAATGAAGCCCGGATGCTTCTGGACCAACTGCCGGATCAGGCTAAACAGCAAATAGTCCGACGCCGCCTAGCCAACCTTCTAGAGGTTGACGAAAGCACCTTAAATAGAACGCAGTTCGTTCCCCCACTTCAGCTTCTAATTCACTCCCCAGAGTCTACACCCCAGACTAACCGGCCGGCTACTGATAAGCTAGCCCTAAACTTATTAAGCTTCATTCTAATCCATCCCGAGACTGCAGAAATGGTTTTAACTCAGATGCTCGATTTTTGGCCAGACGACCCCAGCCGCCAGATCTTCGATCGTTTACAAAAAACGCTAGCAGCCGCAGGCGCAGCTAACTTAGGAACAACCAATTTCGACGATCTCGACCCTGAAATTGCCGCCTTAGCCTCTCAGGCAGCTCTCACCCCCCGCTTCACCCCACTTGATCAGTCAGAAATGGAGGCTAGGGCCTACATGAACCGCTTGAAAACTAAGTGGATTCAAAAACGCCAGGCCAAGCTTTCAGCAGCCATAGCCACAGCTTTCGCAGCGGGGGATGAGGCGGAAATCCGGCGGCTCCAGATTGAAAAAAAAGATTTGCTTAAAAAATAATTTGACTTATAATAATCAATTCGGTAAGTACTCTCCAGATAAAAGGAGTTATTCGTCATGACCCGTAACTCATTTAAAATCAGAGATATGGTCTCAATGGGTAAGGATAAAGAGATTTTAGGCTATGATGAGCTGAGTGAATCACTCTCCTCTTTTGACAATACCGACAACATCGAGGACGTCATAGCCATTTTTGACGACATAGATCTACCTAATGTTGAGGATGTGGAACTAGTCAAAGGCGCCAAAAAGTTTGAGGAACTTAAAGGGCAGGACGACCGTGAACCCGATCTCAATTTTGAAGCCGAAATCGAAACCCGCGTCACCGACCCAGTCAAAATGTATTTACGGGAAATGGGCCAGGTGGCCCTTTTGACCCGCGAAGGCGAAGTCGAAATTGCCAAACGCATTGAAGAAGGCGAAAAACGTATTATCACCGCTATTCTAGAAACTTCAGTGGGTTACGATGAAATTATAAACTTGCGTAAAAAGCTAGAAGCTGATGAAATACGCCTTAAAGAAGTGGTCAAAGATACCGATGAAGAAGAAGAAAGCGAGGTTGAATCACCCCAGCGCCGCAATCAAATTATAGCCGCCATAAAAGAGATCGAACGCAAGAACCAAAATTATAACCGCCAAAAACGGCGGGCAATAGCGGAAAAGAAAACTGGCGATAAAACCAAGCAGAGCCGGTTGCAAGATGACCTCAAAAAGCGTAAACTGGAAATAGCCGAAATGTTTCGCAAGCTTCGCCTTGACCACACCCACTATGAAGCCATGGTAACCCGACTTAAATCTTGGGATACTGAATTTCGCACCTGCCAAAATGTGCTAAAATCAGCGCTGGATTATTTCAAGGTAACTAGCTTAAACGATTTAAAAAAATTTTGCGTTACCGTTAAAAAAGACCCAAAGGGGACAGTTAAGCTCTGCCGCACATTAAAATTGACGGTCGAGCAGGTAGATATGATTAGCCAGAAAGTCACCGACCACGATCAGAGAACTAAATATCTTGAAGACAGCTTGAAGATGAAGCCCAAGGATTTAGCCAGAATTCTCAAAGACGTCAATAGCGGAGAGCTCCTAGCCAGCGACGCCAAAAAAGAACTGATCGAAGCCAATCTCCGCCTAGTAGTCTCTATAGCTAAAAAATATACCAACCGTGGTCTTCAGTTCCTTGACCTCATTCAAGAGGGGAACATCGGTCTGATGAAAGCCGTGGACAAATTCGAATACCAGCGTGGTTACAAATTTTCCACCTACGCAACCTGGTGGATCCGCCAAGCCATTACCCGGGCTATCGCCGATCAGGCCAGAACCATCCGCATTCCAGTACATATGATAGAAACCATTAATAAACTCATCCGCACCTCACGCTATCTGGTTCAGGAGCTGGGTCGCGAACCGACCCCAGAAGAAATAGCCGAAAAGATGGAACTACCTCTGGATAAAGTTCGCAAAGTCTTAAAAATAGCCAAAGAGCCAATTTCACTAGAAACTCCTATCGGGGAAGACGAAGATAGCTACCTGGGCGATTTTATAGAAGACCGTCGCATCGTCAGCCCAGCCGACGCTGTCATTAATTTAAATTTAGCCGAACAAACTCGTAAAGTCCTAGCCACCCTAACCCCACGCGAAGAAAAAGTGCTACGCCTGCGTTTTGGCATTGGTGAAAAAGCTGACCATACGCTGGAAGAAGTTGGTCGCGATTTTGAAGTCACCCGCGAGCGTATTCGCCAGATTGAAGCCAAAGCCCTGAGAAAACTTCGCCATCCCAGTCGTAGCCGCAAGCTCAAACCTTTTATTGAAAGCTAAATGGCAGCCAACTTTAATTTTTTTTAGGTGGTGCCTGAAGTATCAGGTTCCACCTTCTTACATTCTAAATTATTTTCCATAGTTAAAAATGAACGTTTCAAGTTTTCTACCATTCTAACCCGGGTCGGGTTTTTTAACTCTTCCCGGATTTTCTTGAGCCCGTGGATGACCGTCGAATGGTCACGACCACCCAGAGCTGCGCCTATTTCCGTAGTAGTTAAGTTAGTTAGTTCACGGGCCAAAAGCATGACTACCCTACGCGGCCAGGCGTCCTGTCGCAACCGAGAATGTCCGATTAAATCGGTGACCTTTAAACCAAAAGCGACAGCTACACCATCTAAAATATTATTTAACTTCACCCTAGGTTTCCCTTGGACCTCATCGGCGCCAACACCCAATCTAGCAAAAGCCGCCTCCAGATTCAGTCCACCCCGGCTAATGATAAAGTGAAGAGTATTAAGCAAGCCCAAAAGACAACGAGGGTCACTTTCGGCCCGGCGCACTAGAGCGGCCAAAATTTCCGGCCCCACAGCCAGATTTAATTCATCGCTACGACGGACGGCTAGAGTTAGCATAAGTTCAAACTCAGGCGAGGTAATAGGCAAGATCACCCCTCCCCCCAAACGGGACCGCAATGCCTCCGTCAGACCAGATAAACGCCATGGCGGATGCGGCGCGCTGAAAACAAGACGCTGAGCAGCGACATCAACAGCCCGAATAAGAAGATTTTGAATTTCCAGCCGCCCAGCTAAAAGGTGTACGTCATCGACTATAATTATAGTGCAGCTTGACCAAACTGAAGCTTCCAGTTTAGCGGAATTTTCGTCGCCAATTTTTAAAACTGTAAATGGCCGGTCTCTAACGGTTAGCGCCTGGGCCAAGGCCTCTAAAAGGCTAGTTTTACCCCAAGGCCCAGCTGCCGTTAAAAATAGACCCCCCTGGCTCAAGTTGTCCCGACCCTCGACAACATCAGCCAAGGCCATTCTAGCTAAACGATTACTTTCACCTTCAACGAATGAAATCGCCATCTTCAGGCGCGCAGCAAAACATAACTAGCTCCCAGACCGCCATCAATGGGCCGGGCGGTAGTAAAAGCTAAAATATACTTGCAAACTAAACCTCGAATGAGAAAATTTTCCAGAAAATGCTTCAAAACGGGAATACCACCCGGTGAACGCAAGCCCCGACCATGAATCAAAAGGACACAGGTTCGGCCTAAAGCTACAGAATCAAGGATAAAACGGGTCACCGCTGCTTCGGCCTGAATAAGGGTAAAACCATGAAGATCCAAATGATCCTGAACGGGGATACAACCGGCCCGCAGTTCATCGATGATGCTAGAAGGCAACCCCCGGGTCTGACCCTCCACATATTCGCCCATATGAGTTAGATCTAATTCAGCTTGGCCGCTAACAAGTTCAGTGAGATTTTTCAGGATCTCTATATCTTCGTTGAGCGATTCCGAGGTTTTCGACAGAACAACCGACGATACAGCCCTAAGATGACGACGATTTTTTTCAGGCAGTGGTAGAACATCAGCCATTTCAGCCCAAAAAAGGTTCTCATCTCCGGGCAATGCAACTAAAGGAGTCAAACTGATCGGCGCCACAGCAGTGGCAACCTTCGTCTGCGCCTTAACAGCCAGAACTTTTTTCAATTTAGCTAAGACTTCGAAAACTGGGTTGAAAGCTGGCGCAACCGCCGATGGGCGAGAAAAAGTTTTCGAAGTACTCTTTTTCGAAGGCATAGCTTTCAGCTCAATTTCGAACCAGAGTTAAGAGCTCACCCCGAAGGCGCTGAGCTAAATTAGTTACTAATTGTTCACCCATCAGACCTGAACCGAAAAGGCGGTTAGGAAAGGCCGTAGTTAAAACAGGACCCAGCTCCCGCTCATAACCGACCAGAACCGCCACCTCAACTTTAGCCTCTTCAAATATTGTCACTAAACGACGTTCAAAACCATCCCGGTTAGTGTGATAAGCCGACCGGGGTATAAAAGCGCTGTAAAGGCCGGAAGATCGAGCTACTGTAAGGGCCGCGCTATCCCGGTCGGCAATTACTACTTTAATATCAGCCGGCAATCGCCCGCTCTCCACGGCAAAAATAACCGTCGCTAATTCCGGACCATCCCCTGAACAAAGAATACCGATATTCAAAGCCATGGGCCGAAACCTCCCTAATTTATTTTTTTATTATACTAAGCGGAAAGCTAAAAAACAAGCCCTTAACAGTTCTCGTTTTGTCATATTTTATGTTTAGTCTATCGAATATAAAAGAAGTGACGCCGTCAGGATTGTTTTAGAGTTAAAACCGATTTCGATTATAACCAATAATAATTTAAAAAACCGGAATAGCTCTTTTAAAACTCTTACTCTAAGAGATTCCATAGTATTTCCCTAACCAAGTACGAGTAAATATCTCGAGGATTGACTTACTCCAATAAATTCTCCTTGAACAAAAGGCTTACCCTGATTGTGGTTATGGTATCCTTATGCATCCCTCGAAAAAGAGGACGTTTCGACTGGATTTTAAAGTAACTTCCGGACTGTATAATTTAAATTATACTTTTATTTTATATACTTTTAAGAGGCACCTAAATAATCTCACTAGCCCCCTCACCCTCAGGCTAACGGCTTTTATGCTTAAACCCACCCAACACCAAACCCGGCCGCTATACCTTCCAACTACCACCGGGTCTAGCAAACTAGCTGCAATAGTTTCGGGTAATTTCTCTATCCGAAGGGTACCCCCCCTAACAGCCAACAAAACTCCGGCTCCAGCCATAGCTTCCACCAGCCACGAGATTTTAAAACCCGCACCCAAAACCTGATCCTTAGGAAGACGCGGCCCTTATAGCGGCCTACAGCACCCCATACTCCCTCGCCGTTATTCAGGCTTAACTTTTCTTGAAACTATTGTCCACCAAAAAATTTCATCTTACCAGAAAAAGAAGTCACCTTTTTTAACTACCCCCAACTTTTGAACCGCACTTCTACAAAAAATTCTTACTGAAAATCTATACCCGCTATCTAACCCTTAACCAAAAATTTTTGACAGCCTCTATCCGGTGATTTCCCCGATGACGACAAAGTAAATTTAATCAGCTTAAAGACTTCCTCACGGACCACCCTAAACTTCTGGCCGTAGCTAAACACAACTTCCAACGATCTAACAAGCAAAACCTTCAACGACGATGATTCGAGTCGCCGAAACCTATTATAAAAAATGGTCTCCTTTCTTGAGGAAATGTCGGAACTGGAAGCCTAATTAGATAATTTTCTAAGCAACCACCCCTGCCAAATACGGAGCACAATCAGTCAAATAAAAAATCTAGCCCTATCTTCCGACGATACAACTATCTAGACGGTAGTAAAAATAATCTCAGCCGAATAACCAATGTGTGCTAAGATCAGAGGGATCGAGACAACAGCTTTGACGAAACTCCAAAAAGCTTAACCCGGCCCTTTTTTTACTCCATCAAAATAAAAAATATTCAAAAACTTGCGGGCCCGATCGGTAGCAGGATTTTCAAAAAAATTAGCGGGTGACTCATTTTCGACGATGATGCCCTCATCCATAAAAATAACTCGATCGGCTACAGCCCGGGCGAAAGCCATTTCGTGGGTAACAATGAGCATGGTCAGACCGCGGACGGCTAGACCCAACATAACATCCAGCACTTCGCGAACCATTTCCGGATCCAGAGAAGCAGTAACTTCATCAAAGAGCATTATTTCAGGGTTCATGCATAGGGCCCGAACGATGGCCACTCGTTGCCTTTGCCCGCCAGATAATTGGTTGGGGTAGGAATCCCAGCGGTCAAGAAGCCCAACTCGGTCGAGATAGGTTTTAGCTTCTCCGGCAACTTCAGCCCGACCCCGCTTCTGAGCCTTCAACGGCCCCAGAAGAATATTTTCCAGAACAGTCATATGGGGAAAGAGGTCGTAACTTTGGAAAACCATACCAATGCGTTGGCGAACCAAATTCCAACGAATTTTGCCGAAGATGATGGACTCGCCATTAAGTTCAATATCACCGGAATCTATGGGTTCAAGACCATTTAGACAACGTAGAAGAGTACTCTTACCACAGCCCGAAGGCCCGACCATCACCAGAACTTCGCCTTTTTTAACTTCCAACGAAATACCGTGCAACACTTCCCGTTCGTCATATTTTTTATACAATTCTTTAATTTTTAAAACCGGTTGGTCGCTAAACATACACACTCCTAATTATTATCAACCACCCCATTTTTTTTCTAGATAGCTGGAATAACGAGATATAGGGAAGCAAACCATAAAATATATAAAAAAAATAAAACCATAAACCCAAAAACTAGCCAGTTTATTTTTAAACCCAGTTAATTCCACTACCTGCTGCCCAACTTTAATAAGTTCAGGAACATTAATAAAAAAAATGTACGGAGTAGTTTTAATCATACGAGTGGTTAGGTTTATAACTCCGGGAATCAACCGCCGCACCGCCAGAGGAATAACGATATAATGATTGATCTGGCTTTCGTTCAGCCCTAAAGCTAAGCCGCTTTCACGCTGATGGACTGAGATAGAAGTCACGGCGCCTCGCACGAGGTCAGCCATTTCAGCGGTACCCCATAGAGTGAAAACTAGAATGGCCACTACCTTAGCGTCAAGATTAATACCCCAGGCTCGGCTCAATGAATAGTAAAACAAATAAAGCAAAACCAGAATAGGGGTAAACCGAATAAGTTCGAAATAAAGTCGGATAGCCGTAGCTCCAAGAGTTTCTTTTGCGGTCATGATCAGGCCGGCAATAAGACCAAGAATGAGAGATAAAAGAACCGAAACGGCCGATATTTCTAACGTAACCCAGAGCCCTTCTACGATTCGGGCAAAATTTCGGCCCTGGCTAAAGACACTAAACGCTGAATCCAACACGGCGCAGCCTCCTTTCCCATAAACTGAAAAGCAGGGAAACTGGCAGAATGATAACTAAATAAAAGCCAATTAAGAGAAGATTATTTTCAGTGCTGTGCCCTTCCTTAATTAGATCTTTAAAAACATAAACTAGATCAGCTAAAGCCACAATACTGAAGACGGAGGTCTCCTTTATCAAAAAAATAGTGTTAGCGGCAAGGGCCGGAGCGGCCACAGCAAAGGCCTGGGGTAAGATTACGTAACGAATCAACTGTAACCTAGTCAAGCCCATGGAAAGACCAGCTTCGATCTGCGTCCGGCTAACAGCTTCCAGACCGCCGCGAAAAGCCTCAGCCATGTAACCACCGCCGAGAAAAGCCAGACCGATAATTGCGCAGGAAATTCCTTCCAGTTTCAGGTACACCTTAGGAAGGGCATAATAGAGAAAAAAGAGCTGGATCATCAAAGGTGTATTGCGGGCAAATTCAATATAAATAGAGGCGAGTGGCCGCAGGAGAGGTAGGCGATAGAAACGAACCAGGGCACAAATCAGTCCCAAAACAACAGATAGACCGATGCCAGCGGCGGCCAAAGTCACGGTTAATCCGGCCGCCTTAAGATACATAGGCATGTATTGAGCAAAAAAAAACAGATCCAAAACTTTAGTTCCATTCGGTTTTTAAATAAAAACACTTAACGAATAGACTTACAATACAAATTAGTCAGAAAAAATTTTATAATTAAGCTTTTTACTAACAAAATAGGTTTAAAATAATACCTAAAAATATTTTTATTATAAATCATTATAATTATTTATAAAAAAATAACCTACTCTTTTCGCTAACTTTTTCTAACTACCCAAAAACTAATTAACATTTTGGAAGATCGGCTAACACAATGGAAAATAGAGGACTCTATTTTAGCAAATTAATATTATAATTATGTAATATTATTATAGTTTTTATCATCACTGGAAAATTAACAACCAAACTCACTCTTAAAAGAATGTATCTTAGAATATTATTCTGCCCGTATAACTAAAATAATGCAACCTCTATTTTAATAAGGTCGCAGGGCTAGCCTCCAAAAGCCCCCAAGGATTTTGCGCGGCCGCTAAGGTCACCGGTACCAGAGTGCCGGGGGAAAGGCGTAGAGTCTCTGACAAGAGGGCCACCAGGTAGTTGCCCGTTAGAAGTTTCAGGCGGCCGCTCGGAGGATGTGGGGTATTTTCCACCAGTGCCAAATGACGAGCTCCTACATTGAGTTCAGCAAAAATCCGACGTTTAGCCTGATTTAATTGCCTTAATTCCAGCACCCGGTCGCGTTTTAAATGTTCCGGCACCTGGGACGAAAAAGCAGCAGCCAAAGTACCCGGACGCCGAGAATAAGGGAAAATATGAAAATAACTTAAGGGAAGGGCCGCTAAGAGTTCCACGGTAGCTCGAAAATCAGCCTCAGTCTCACCGGGAAAGCCGGCCAGAACATCCACGCCCACCGCGGCTAGAGGCCAAGCCAGCTTAATCCTAGTCACCAGTTCCCTAAACTGGGCGGCTCGATAGGGTCGCCCCATACTTTCCAAAATTCGGTCGCTACCACTCTGAAGAGGCAGGTGAAAATGAGGAGCTAGCCAGGAATACATTTCATAAGCGGCCAGAAGATCATCCCTCATTTCCAAAGGCTCAATTGAACTGAGACGAAGGCGAAAGGTTTCTTCATAAGGAGTGATCTCAGCCTCAATGGTATGCAAGAGCTCAGCTAGAGAGAGCGGTGGGTTCAGATCCCGCCCCCATTGACCCAGATGAATTCCGCAAATAACTACCTCCGCTAGACCACGCACCAAATAAGAGCGCAGACCCTCTAGAACCTGATCCAGATCAAGGCTGCGGGGAGCCCCCCGAGATAGGGGGACGACGCAATAAGTGCAAAAAGCGGAACAACCATCCTGAATTTTGTAAAAAACCCGAGTCCGTTCCGAGGCCGGGGCGCTAAAACCAGCGGCCCAACCACCAGGCGAGGTCACCCTGACTAACTTCCGTCCATCAGGAATCTCCAGGACCCCAAGGTGCCGAATTAAATCTTTCTTTTCATCCTGCCTCAGAACTAATTCCACTAACCCCGTTTCAGCTAGCAAAGCTGGATTAACCTGGGCCAAGCAACCGGTAACAACGATTTTAACGGCCGGGGCTAGACGCTTCAGACGCCGAATCAGGGCCAGAGCTTCCTGATCGGCCTTTTCCGTCACAGTGCAAGTGTTCAAAACCACAAGGTCCGCCCCTACTGGTTCCACCGCCAGTTCATAACCTGCGGCTATAAGATTCTCCGCTAGAGCCGAGGATTCAAACTGATTAACCTTGCAGCCCAGGGTCAGAACTACAGCCGTGGGCCGGCCTTGGCTGCGACTTTCAGAAGCGCTCATAACCCTCCCGACTCAACTTAAAACCAAAATGACTTTACCAACCAGTGTTTCCCCATTAAAGATAATCAAATTGATGGCAAAATAAAACATAGAAATGTTTGAGACAGAGCGGCAGGAAAAAGATGGCCGCCAGAATATAACAGAGCCGACTTAAGACCAACCCCCCGACTAACTTATTTCTAGTTACAGTAAAGGTATTGCTAATAAATAAGTTCAGCCAGTCACCAGGCCTGAGCTCTGAGTCTGACAGCTGAAAATGAAAATGAAGGACCCAACTTTAATTTAACTATCTTCAAACGGACTAAAACCAGAACGATCTTGCCCTGACCGGCGTTATTCTCATATTCTTAGCCGCACCCCTCCAGAAAAAAGATCGGTATCAAATCGCAACCGGTATCGGTGGTGAGCCCCCGGTAATTATTATCGTTCTTCCCTAGCCCAAGAGATCAAAAAAATCTACCAATCCTTACCCAGGATTAAAAGCCGCCACCAATCTAATAAATAGACTAAGTTAGTTTCTAAACATCATTATTCGTCTACAGCAACTCCAGCAGCACAAGCTAGCACCTAGCCGCCTCCCAAAGAAGGTAAACTTAAAACAACTGTTATTTATTAAACGACAACGCTCATCTTAAAAATATCAAAAGCGTATTTAAATAACAAATATTTAAAATAAAGAGCGTTTAAGATTGAAGGCCGACCCCTGGCTCTGGCCGCCACCGACCAGAATTTTTTTGAGCTCGCGAAGCCTAACCGTCGGGTGAGGTTCACGACGCAGATCTAAAATAAAGCCGACCCCGCCGGGCAGAGGAGGTTTTTTAAGCAAGGGCGCCAGAAAAACTGGCCGCTCGGCCGATATTATAGTGCCCTCACCTTCCCGAGTCAGGTAAAATTTTTCGCCCTTGGAACTAATAAAAGGCGAATTCCCCCGACTTTCCAGGAGGAAACGAGAAGTAAAAAGAGCCGGCCGACCAAAAAGATAGACAAGCCGACCTAGGGTCGCCGGCCGGGACCAAAAGCCACCAGCAGTTTCATCATCCATTTCTAAGCTAAGGGTAGCACCAACCAAACCCAAATCTGCTAAAGCCGCCTCCGCTAGATGGTTTAAAAGCCCCAGATGATGATCACCCCATATTTTTAAAGCTACCGCATCCCGGACGTGCCGCTGAAGCAGGTTAATTTGGCCAATATTAGCTACCATAAAGTCATTGAAGCCAGCGGCCGCCAGATCCTGCACCTCCTGACCCAGTTCCGCCTGACGACGGTAAAAAATTAAGGAGGGCAGGCTCCAAACCAGCCGAGCCGCCTCTTTTTTCAAGTGGCGACGATTCCGTCTGAAATACCGCAAGTTGGATGGAATCAGGGGCAGGATAATTTTTTTAGCTGCGAATTCGCCGATATCCCGTAAATCTTCAGTTTTTTCCAACCATAGCCAGAATTCTGGCCGCCTGACCAAACACCGGGCAGAAACGCCGCGTGGGACTCTCAATTCCAATGGTACCGATCCGAAGTCATGGGCCATCGAGGATGAATTTTTAACCGCTCCCCTAACCGCGCGAACCAGAGGCGAAGCTAAAAAGACACGCTCTTCCCGGCCCGAAGCTACTTTAAACAAAACACCCTTCTGTCCGGACAAAGCCGGCACAATCAGAACGACCGAGGCTCCAGCCGGAGCCTCGTCTACTTCTTCGCCGTTCAGAATAATTCCTTTAAGATTGAAGGCCGCACCCACCTCCCCGATCCCTAATTGCAAACGTAACCGATCACCCACCGCTACCGGGCGCTCTAGAAGAGTCACCCGGCCCCGGCCGGGCGGTCCCGGTTCCAGGAAGCCCAATTTAAGGCCGGAAGTGGTGACGCTCAAAGGGGCTAGAGGTCCTCCAACTCCGGTTGAGCTCAAAAAGCCGCCGGTAGTACGACGGCCAGGGGCCCCAGCCAGAATATTTTCCGCCTCAGCTAGTGCATAGACCCAGTCCCGATCCGGAGCGTCTAGAAGCATCCGGTAGGCCCGCACTACCCGGCTAACGTAATCCGGTCCCTTCATCCGACCTTCAATTTTAAAGCTAGCTAGTGGTAGACGCCTCAACTCGTTCAAATACGGAGCCGCACTCAAATCAGTGGTAGAAAAGAAAACCTCTTTACGACCACCTCGTTGATAAAGCCGCCGGCAGGGCTGGGTACAACCACCCCGCAGGGCACTGTGCCCACCCAAAAAACTAGACATGAGACAGAGCCCAGAAAAGGAAAAGCATAAAGCCCCATGAACGAAAACTTCCAGACCAATGGGGCTGTGAGCAGCCAGGGACGCTACCTCATCTAGAGCCAGTTCCCTAGCTAAGACCGCCCGACTAAAACCGGCCGCGACTAAGGTCATTAGACCCGGTAGACTGTAAACTGCCGTCAAGGTGGAGGCATGCCGAGGAACATGGGGAAAGTAACTAGCAACCAGTCGGTTCAGGCCTAAATCCTGAATAATAAGCGCATCCGGCTCCAGCTCAGAGCAAGCAGCCAAAAGTCTCCAGGCCTGCCCCAGTTCCCCTTCTTTAATCAAAGAATTAAAAGCCAAATAAATTTTAACCCCAGCCCGATGCGATTCCCGAATCACCCCCGCCAATTCCGTCAAAGAAAAATTATCAGCATAAGTTCGGGCTGAAAATTTGTTCAACCCAACATAAACCGCATCCGCCCCCGCCTCCACTGCTGCTGCCCAGGCCGCCTTGGAACCACCGGGGGCCAACAAATCAACAGTAGCCAGACCACCATTTTCTTTAACGGGAAGGTGACGCCGCATGTGCCAGGAACGAGCCGGAGTCATACCGAGCGGCCAGGCGTAAGCCCCAGAACTTTGGCTATAGCTTCAGCAGCAGCGGCTACATAAACTGCCCGATCCGCCGGATTCTGGGTCTCCCCAGACCGAGGGAGCGAGACCCCAACCAAATCAAGGGCTAAGGGACGATTGACAAGAACTGGATTAGTCGTAATACCGTAACCCTCAATCAAAGCACCCTCAAAGTAAGCATTTTGAAATTCAGCGAATTTTAAGGCGTGGGCCGTAGAATCCACTACTGCCCGTTCAGAAGAACTGACTAAGCCCAGTTTCATAGCTGCCCGTAAGCCAGCCAAAGTTTCGCCGCCCTGAGTGCAAACGGTCAAACCGGAACGGTTAGCTAGAATCATATTTTCCATAATATCGTCTTCTTTAACCTGAACTACAAAAAAATGATCTTCCCCAGCCAGGCGGCGATAATCGGCCACCATCTTCACTACTCGAGGGAAAGAGACCGGATCACCAATCATAGCTGCCTGGGCTACTGAAGGCCGCACCGTAACCGGCCGATAAACAGGGTCGATCTTCTGATCATAATAGCAAAAGACCGGATCGGCGTGTTCCGACTGCACCGCCCCTACCTTAGGGAGATATTCAATAATCCCATAACGGTACAGTTTGAGGAGACCACTTAAAATAGCTGTCAAATTGCCAGCGTTGCCCACTGGCACCATTAACACTAAATCGTCCAGTTCATAATCAAACTCCTGAGCCAACTCAAAAGCATAAGATTCTTGCCCCAAGACCCGCCAGGGGTTCTTAGAGTTTAACAGAGCTACTTCAAAGCGCTCGGAAAGATATTCCACCACCTTCATGCAGTCATCAAAAACCCCCGGGAGTTCAAAGACTCTAGCCCCCGCGCCTAAAGACTGACCCATCTGGGGTAAAGTAACCTTGCCCTGGGGAAGCAGAACAGCAGACTTGACTCCTTCGCCCAAAGCAGCCACATAGAGGGCGGCTGCAGCTGAAGTGTCACCAGTTGAGGCACAAATAGCCAGCACTTCAGTCAGGCCGCGGGTACGCCGGAGATATTTCAAATAAGATAGGGCCGCAGCCATACCCCGATCTTTAAATGAAGCACTAGGATTCTGACCGTCGTGCTTAATAAAAAAATTGAGACCGACTACCTCCATCAGACAGGAAGGGGCAGCCACTAACGGGGTATGACCCTCGCCCAGATAGACTATATCAGTCAAATCAAGCAGCGGAATCAAAAATTCATAGAAGGTAAAAATACCCCGCAGGGGCTGCTTGTTGAGCAAACGACGATAGTCGAACAAGCGCCGCCAAAATTCGCCGGAATGTTCCTTAAATCGATCAACTCGATCGTCTTCCAAAAGCAAGAGTCCCCCGCAGGCGGGACAAGTGTAGTAGAGCCGATCCGGAAGAGCTGTTACGCCACATTTAAGACAATGATAGTTCAATCCCTCGGTCGGAACGGGGATTAGGTAGTCGCGTAAATCGACCGGACACTGTTCCAGTTTCATATTCTAGCTATCCATAAGAAAAAAGCGGCCTTCAGCGTTCCGAAAGCCGCTTGACCAGGATTAAGGTAGAAAATTAAAAAACAGCGCTCACAATAGAACTATAGGGGAAGGCAAAGATTAAAATCAACGCCACCACCAAAGCGTAAATGGTCAGAGACTCGATCAAGGCCAGACCAATAATCATATTAGTTCTAATAGCGCCAGTGGCTTCGGGATTGCGGGCAATGCCCGACAGAGCGGAAAAACAGGTTAGACCCTGGGCGATGGCCGGACCCAAGGTACCCAAACTAATGGCTAAGGCGGCGCCCAAAGCGATAGTGCCGATGGTTTCAAGGCCGGCAGCGGCCACAACAATGGTGTCGTCGGCCAGAGCCACGCCGGCAGTGGTCATAACAGCCAGGGCGGTAACGAGAAAAGCTAGTTTTTTCATGTGTGACTCCTGAGATTGAATTTTAAAGTAAAAACAGACCGCTTTCAGCGCTCCGGCCTTTTGGAAAACGGTGGAGCGCCAACTTAAAGTCTTAAGACCTCAATGGGCCTCATGCATAGCGTCAGTTATATAGATCATAGCCAGCAGAGTTATAACGAAAGCTTGCAAAAAGCCGGTCAAAAGCCCCAAAAACATCATGGGCAAAGGTACAAAATAGGCTCCGGCCAGGGCAAAAAGAATAATGACGACCAAATCCTCGCCCATGACATTACCGAAGAGACGCAAAGATAAGGAGATGAGGCGAGAAAAATGACTGACGGTTTCAATAGCCAGCATCAAGGGAGCCAGAATAGGCATAGGCCCCATAAAATGTTTGATATAGCGAAAACCATGTTTTTTAAGGCCGACTAGATGGGTTAGGCCAACGATCATAACCGCTAAACTGGCGGTAGTATTAAGGTTAGAGGTAGGGGCCAAGCTACCGGGTAGTAGACCCTGCAGGTTGGAACATGACACAAAGAGAAAAAGGTAGCCAGGAAGGGGAAAAGACCCGGCTTTTTTCGCCCATAATAGAAAGTTGAAATTTTCACCACTCTCAATCACATATTCCAAAATGTTCTGCAGCCCTCTAGGCACTAGGCTAATC
>LQAA01000094.1 GCA_001577715.1 Candidatus Adiutrix intracellularis
TTGCCTTTATAAAATTCTAAAAATCCGGCTAAAACTTGAGCCAAACCGCCGCAAAAAATGCCCATAGCCAGAATAACAGAGGCGTTTGGGAAGAAGCCGGCATTGTGGAGATTCAAAAGAATGGTGGTCATACCGAAACCCATGAGTCCTAATGGACCGGGGGAGGCTAATTTATGTGCATATTCATTAGACATATTTATTTCCTTTCAAAAAGGTTTATTTTTTTGTAGTGTCCGGCTATGCGAGTTAGTAGCTGGCGTTATTTGACGTAAAACAATTATTTTAGTTAAATATTGAATAGATAAATATACCTTAAAAAATTTTTTATGTCAAGCGAATGTTTATTTTATTATTTAACCACGCAAATATTAATAGCATAGAGGGAGCTACTCTCCTGCACCATCTATTCTTAGCAAGATATAACTATTTAGCCCGTATGAGAACAATATGCAATGAGATAGTAGCATAAATATTAAGGTTTATTTATTCTATTATCCGTTATCTGGCCGGTTGCTACAAGGAGCTTACGTTCAGCCAATCGTCGCCTTATTTAATACTTCTTGACTATGATCATGATTGATTCGGATATTCCCTTTTACGGACGGTATTCATCACCGCATCAATATTTTCCAGCGAAGTATCCATAGGTAGACTACATTCAGGTATAGCCACATACCTTTTTAATGAATCATAGGTATTTAATATACGTCCAATATCTTACAATACACCTCGGATGTGGTTTCTGTAAACATTATATTACCCAGATCAATTTATTCTAAACTTTTTGTTTTATGCCCAATGGTCTGGCAACCTTTTTTAAGTTAACTACATTATCTACGCTAAATCTAGCCATACCTAAATCAGCGATGTGTCTTTCCAAATTAGTTTGTTTTCGCCACGAATATGAAGCACCGACAGTTCCATACGTTTTTTAATAAAAGCTATTAGCTTTTATTGATAACTGTATACGAAAAGATAGATTAGGATATGGTCGAAGCCATATCTCATGGCCTCTGAATGATGTCCCTCTGATAAAAATAAGTGTGAATGGGGTGAAGTTAAGACTATCTGAGGCTAAGTCCAGTAGTAGTTGTAGCATAGTGGTGTTGGTAGCCGCAGTAATGTTGTAAATAAACTTGAGTTCGATCCCGTGCTATCGTCCTAATTTGATAGCTAACTTATACAAGACACCAGCTTATTTTTTGAAGAAATTCAAGATTTTCTTGCTCGTATTCCTAGGCATAGGTTATGTGAAATAAAATATCTAACCTTTGAAACTTTGAGAGTTAATCTGTAAGGTGCTGTAAGTTCTAGGCTATTGGTTAGACCAATAGGGGAAACTATCAAGATGATGGTACCTATACCTACCATTAGACCGTAGAGCTGGTTAGTGTTGTCTCCCGGTTTAATACCTAGCAGACGATCTTGGTCTATAGTTACGATGAAACTATTTTTATCGACGATATAACCTAGGTTTAGAGGGACTAGAGCTTTTATAAAAAGAAGATCCAAGTTTCGGGCTGAAGCCTCAAGCCGTTTTTAAACTAATTCACCGCTGGGCTATCGTTGGACGGCTCCCTTCGGAGTGAATAGAATCAAAAACGCTTCAGCCAGAAAGCGGGCGTATTTTGGACCTATAATTTTTGGTGCTTCGATAGAATTAGTATAACTGATTATAGTTGTACTAAAATTCTTTAATTCCAAAGCATAGCTAATTATTTCAGTGCCCGGCCGGTTAAAGGCTAGAGCCATTCAAGATTCATCTTTTCTCTAACTTTTAATGGCTTTGGCTAAATCCAATAGTCCAATTAACATGTTCAAAGGCTAATTAACTTCTACTGTTACTTTTTCACATTTAGACTAAAGATGTTAGCAGGTCATTATTACCGCTGAAATTCTCCTAGTTTTAAAATTTAGTTCAACCTGATTAGCTATAATTTAATCTAGATAATTTTTAATAAAAACATTAAATTCATGGCTAATTTCAGGATTATCTAGATTTATCTTTGCTCCTGAGGCTGCTGCTTTAGTTGTATAACAGAAGGGCGGTATAGTTAACTTAGCTTATATTTTCTTCCTGATCGCGAAGGCTAAAATAGTTAACGCGGAAGCATCAAAGGTAGCTTCTAGAAAATGTAAGTTCAATGCCTTAGCCAATTGGGCGTCCTGACAACTAGCATTCTGATGGCAGTAGTCACCTTTAGCCAAATAATTGATACTATTCAGAAACGAGGCTGTTTATTTACTCTCTAGTTTATGGCCCTCACTAAGTCGCTAGCGGTGGTAGGGATCTCAGTAGCGATAGTTAAATAGACATCCGCACCAATTTTAGCGGCAAAAGTTTGGGACAAGGGACTCCCTTGATAATAATTTTAACTTTATTGCGAAAGCTTTTTTTTTTAGTCTTTCTATGACTAATTTTATGCTAGCTATAGTGGTAGTTATCAGGGTTAACATACAAATTATCTAAATATCGTTCTCCCTAACCGCTCCATAAACTTCTCTATTGACACGTCACATCTTAGATCGATCATATCGAAACCGTAGGGTTCCATGGAAGAATTAACTATCCGTTTGCTAATATCACAAGTGTCTCCTTCGATCATTCCGATTACCGCGAAACCGTATCTGTCGCCGTCACGATTAGGGTAGGGTTTTAAAAGGAATTTAAAATTGGGGGTTGCGATACCCCGCGGTAAAAGCATACCTAGTTTTCTAATCTCCTCTCGTATGGTTCTACAAGAAGTCTTTATACCCCTTCATCTTCAGACGCGACCTTGTCTGTTTAAGAGTCCCCTTTCAATAGCATTTAATAGTATGATTAATAAGTTAATACGTTATTTTAGTCTTGCTAGTCATATCTTTAAGCTAGCCAGTCTGGTTTAGCAAAAAATAGAACTACGGTGCGGCGTTTTTAGAATGATAGACTGAATAGATTCTATATGATTTCCTAAAGTTGATTAATCTCTTTACCAGTTAAAGATATAAATATGTTCGAGGCTATTATTTTTAATCGTGTTTTTGGCTTTATTTGCTAGAATAGAAGCGCTGATTATTTATTTTTGCTTGGAAAGCCAAGTATGGGACAATTTAGCTAAAAGTAATAAAGTCGCTTCACTCGCATCGGATTTTCTATATATCCAAATGCAGGTTAAATGCTTTAGCCAGGTCGTCGTAAAACTATTCGCTTTACCTCTCTGAAAACTAGGTTGATAAAGAGAACTATAAGTAGGTTGCCCAGCATAGCAGTCTGGGCGTAAGTTTTGATACCGGTTCCACTGAAAGTTAGACTCTAGCCATGGGTTATGATCGTATCGCCTAGAAGACCTAGGACATAATAAATCACGTCGCCGTTACCTTCGCCGGCCATAAATAGCTGGCGTTCGGGATAACCGCTAACTAAGATCGACCTCAAACCCACAATAAACATACCTAAAAAATTCTACAGGTTTTAAGTACGAACAATAGGTTACTCCTTAAAGCTAGGGTTGAACTAATTAAAAGCTATATTACCGATCCAGGCCGCAGCTAAAAATCTGATGGCTCCCAGTAAAAGGCGAACCTGCTTGAAAAGGATGAGACCGTTGACTTCCCCGATTGAACAGAAATGGCTGCGTTGGTCGATAAGATCTATAATTAGAGTTAGAGAACTCTACAAAATAATGTGCTAACTGCCCTGGCTTTTAAAGGGAATAGTAAATAAATTTTAGGTTCTTCTTTGAAGAGAGGGAAGGTTAGCCTCGAGGTTAAAAAGAAGAGCATAAATAGTAAGGAAGGGTAGCCCAGTCTCCGGCAACTATTATTGGAATACTTCAGAGAAAAATTCTACTTGATGAAAGGTACCGAGTTCGCGGCTATGCCCACTAGTAATCCCAGCAGTCCGAAGGTGGTATCGCTATTCCCACTGGTTAGATAGAGCACATGATCTTCACAAGGGGTAGTTAAGTAAAACTAGGGCTTTTAAGGGCACCACCATGCCTAGAAAAAACGAGTCAACGGATTTGAATCACTAAGGGGTTTGAATTCACCGGTCATCAAGGGTGGCTAAAAACATCCCCAGAACCAGACCTATAATTTTTAGATGGATCGTACTGCATCACTTCGGTCAGATTAAGCCCCACCGCCCTGAATAAATTGCAGCCAAACAGACCACGTAAATGTCTATGTTGGGTGGGTTGTTTAACTTTTATGGAGTTACGGTCAATAAACCGATAATAATCCTGACGTCAATTATGCCTTTTTTGGAAGGGGGAATATCCATCACTTTTAAGTTCCTAGCAATAGGAATATTATTTTCGATAGTTCTTCCTAGCTAGATAAATGTTAGTAATTTTTTAATTTTACAAGCTAATATATTTTTACCAGGCCTTGATTAAGGAGCTCCGGAAGTTACCAGGGAACCGGACCTAAAGTATATCCTCAGCAATGCCGATATCAATTCGATTTAATAGTAGTTAAAATAGACCCTTAAAATAAAAATTAACTATTTCTTCTTGGCGACCACTTTTTTTAGAGTACTTTTTCTAGTTCATAATAATTTAGTACTATTATAAACTAATTTTGAGGTAATATTATGCTCTTTAAATGTATTTGTTGATAAAAAAGATGAGGGTGGAATTTATGTCGCTGAAGGAATGATAAAAAGTTTAAAAAAGAGATTCTCGGTTGGTTAAACTCATAAGTCCACAGGAATGTCACCTATATTTTCGTTAATAATATTTAGGGTCATTACAGCAGGTTGTGTGAAAAAAGTTATGGTTCTTTGGCTCTAGCGGATTTTTAAAAAACTTTTATAAAGTTTTTGGATCGAGGAATTTTCGTGAGACTTTAGCATGAGCAGAACTTTATCGTGGGCGTAAGTGAATGAAGTTCGGGCCGTAAAGACTTTTTCAAAGAGCGTCAACTGTAAGCTCTTGGGTTGCCCGCCGCCGGTGACGTAACCTTTTCTGGGCAGGTTTATAACCTATACGAGATGTAAACTTAGATAGCCAGCCTTAAAAGCTACCATAATCGACTGTATATACCTAAGTCCGGTCACTACTATTTTGAGAGTTAGGTTACCAACCTCAATTTTCGTGGTGCGAAAACCAATAGAACCGCGAATAGCGGTATATTTATCGCCAGGATTAATTTACCGGTGATCAGTTTATAACCGTTGCGCAAAATAACTTCCATAATCCCGCCGGTCGCGTCAAAAATTTCGGTGGCCTTAAGTTGTAATCACCCAAAGGAGAAACGTACTTTTCATCGGGCAGAGATAAGGAATTAAGGCCCTTATTTTTAATCAGTTAAGCTATTTCGCGGGTGGTCAGAATCATATCTACATCTCGTCAGCCAATGTTGACCATTTCCGGGCGGGTATATTCAAACTGTTTGCAGGTGCAGGGTATTACTGAGACCGAATAATTTTTTTGAAGGCCTTTTTACTAAGTTGGCCCTATAGGTCTTGAAAATAGCTCTGCCCATTTGTTAGGGGCTTTTGTAGGATGATAAATGTTTTCTCAGGCCGGAGTAATTCAGTTTCAGATAAGGTACTTAGACCGGGTAGCAGGGAGTAAATATGGGGAGAACCCCGCCATTTTTTACCCAATTGATTAATTTGCTACCTTCTTCCGTAATGGCTGGATCGGCGGCAAAGTTAGTGTTGTAACCCTTATCGAAAACCAAATGACGTAAGGTTACTACCAACCAAATAGAGTCTAGGATTTCCAAATGAGCTCCGAAATCTTTAGCAATCCTCACTTGAACGGTTGGAGTGGACTACACCACCATAAAGACGCTGGGGATCAGCCAGAGCTTTCAAAACTTCGTCCAGAGGGCTAACATTGTAAGCGACGAACAGGGGTTCCTGAACTGAATCCGGTATGTCTCGTTCTCTACGCACCCTGGTTTAGGCCGCCGGACCGTATTCGGTAACAGAGACGTGAAATTTGTATTTCTGACTACATTGTTCGCAATGATATATTTATTCTTCGGTATTTCCTGAGACTAATAATGAGGTAGACCTCTAATGGCGAGATTAGGATCTAGCTTTTTGCATTTTTGATAATTGGTATAAAGATTTTTATCAATAATAATCACAGTTATGACTAAACCTTCTTTACAGGGGCGCTAATATTTATCGGAGCTAGAGCTTCAGCGGTGGCGATATTTCTTTGTTTACGTTCTGCGTTCGCATCGATGAGGTGAAGGGCTTGGTTAGGGCAGATCCGGACGCAGACCGGGCCGGTTACCTCCTCAAAGCAGAGGTCACACTTGGAAGCGGCCACCTTGCCTCCGGCTCCGTTAGATTGAAGTACCTGCTTACCATTGGTGAAATAAGGTAATAAGGTGATGGCCCCGAAGGGACAGGACACTAGGCAGTCTTTGCAACCAATACACCTAGCCTCGTCTACAATTACCTGACCCTTAATGCGGCTGATAGCCTTTTGTTTACAAACTGACTGGCAAGGCGAATTCTCGCAGTGTTTACATTGAATAGGCATGCTAGCGGTTTCAATAACCATGACGTAAAGTTTGGGGGTGACAGGGACGTTGATGGTGCCAACTGTCTTCCCCACCCTGTTGCGCTTAGTGTTGTGAGTTTGAAAACAGGCCATTTCGCAAGCCTTACAACCGGTACACTTGCTGATATCCGTACTTACGAACAGGCCAAAATCACTTGACATGACAATACCTCCAAATAACATTTACGATACTGAACAATCCTCAGCTTTCCTTCGAACCTAAGCCGGTAAGGTTAATAAACAACAAAATTTCTTGTTCTTTTTATTTTAAACTATATAACAATAGATTTTTAATGTCAAATTTTTGGTGAAATCGGGTAGATAGAAACTTATTACCGCTTATTTGAGCTAAGCGAAAATATTTTAAAACTTATAACTCTCAATAAAAATTAATCTTATCAAGATTTGTCTTACCTATAACTTTGTTGTTGTTAAATAAAATTATTAATTTTTTACTAGCCTGTCTCTTTAAAAGAGTAGTGTGGGGTTCACGGCCGTTACCTAGGACTAACCTTGTCCTGATCACTAGACAGGGAGTAATAAAAATCCGCTTGTATTTTCACCGGGTTTATGAAAAAATTATTAGATACTTTTTATACTATATTAATTTAAGATATTTGACTTGATATTCTATTTCGAATCCAGGAGAATAGCTTTATTGTTAATTCCCAAGCTACAGTTATTTTGTAGCTTTTTCAGGAAACTTCAGATCAACCTGAGCGATACGCAAAGCTAAGGCTGTCTTTAAGCGCAACCATTTGACTATCCATCTCTAGGAGGTTGTATCATGATTGATTGTGCTGAACTAAAAAAAAGCGGTTTTATTCCGCAAAGGCAAAACGGCTATTTTTGCCTCAGAGTTAAAATAACTGGCGGATATGTGGTTAGCCAAAACCTAGCCGCGTTGTCGGAAGTAGCCCGGATTTATGGAAATGGAGAGGTCCATCTAACCTCAAGACAAAATATAGAAATACCTTTTATTGCTCTGGTCAATATCGAAAATGTCCGAGAAATGCTGACGAAGGCAGGCTTGTCGCCAATTACTTTAGGCCCAAGTCTTCGTAATATAACCGCCTGCCAGGGGACAGCCACCTGTAAAAATGGCCTTATAGATACTCAGCAGCTGGCTAAATATTTATCTGAAAATCTTACTGAAAGAAACGTCCTGCCCTACAAATTTAGAATTGGCCTCACGGGCTGTCATAATAATTGCCTTAAGATCGAAAAAAACGACCTCGGTCTCAAAGGCGGATTTATTCCGGAACACCGTCATGAGCATTGTATCAACTGCGGAATCTGCCAAAGGGGTTGTCCAACCAGGGCAATAATTCCGGGCTCGCCGAGCTTGACTATTGATAGCTCCAAATGTGTTAACTGTGGGTCTTGCTTAAATCATTGCCCTAATGAATGCTGGGCAGGTCAATTGGGGACAGTTATATTCTTCGGTGGACGCTTTGATAATCAAGTTCAAACTAGCCACAACTGCTTTCCCATTATCACCGAAGATAAAAAATTATTAATAGCTATCAACCGTTGTCTGGATTTTTACCAAAAATTTGGGTACAAAGGAGAGCGTTTCAATCAAACTGTAACGCGTCTGAGCTGGGCTAAATTCGACCAATTCATACTGGAGGCCTAAATAAGGTGTTGTTATATGAGTCGGCGGGTCTCTCTGATTATTTTGCTGCATCTTCAGAGTATTCTATTATCAAGTTGGTGATGCGCTGCGAGATCTTTTTTATTCATATCCTTGTTCAGCGTCTTTAATTTTAACTGGTAGGGCTATCGATGTAGCGTCTTTAATGAGTGCTAATCTTAAAATAAACTTGGTGATATCGCCTCTATTCCTCCTAAGGCAATTTTATTTTAATACTTGCCTAATACCTAAAAATATATTAATCATTTAGTTTTTAATTGGTTAGTCGTATTAATTATAGTGTATTTTCGACCATATAGTCCGAGACTTATCTTAAATTTCGATCGAGATACTCTTTCCCCTGAAAGATATATTAGGATATCATCACTATAATCAGAGCAAGGCGTTTTGTTCAAGGGAGATTTACTGGAGCAAATTAATCCTTGAGATGGTTACTTGCAATTAACTATGGGAATACCATAGAATCTCTTAAAGCAAGTACTTTAAGAGTGTTATTCCGATTAGGGGCGTCCAGCCAAAAATATTCATTTATTGTGCGGATTGTTAATAATAAAATAATTTGAATATTTGAGCAATGATCAAATTGTTCAAGAGTAGATACACAATTTTTACTTTCAAGGTTTCTATTCCATTGCATGAAGAGAAAGCACTTGATAAAGAAGTTCTACTTAGCACTACGATTTAAAAAAAAATATTACCTTTCCAACTGATCTAAGTTACAAATAAAAATGATAACTCGTCTTTAAAGAGTGGTATTGTTTGTAGGCTTTTCTTTACGCCGTAGCTACGAAAAAGAGATAATTAAAATCAGAATAACGATCAGTTTTTGTAGGAACTTTAAAAAGAGTAAAGACGTAAAGGAAGCTAAGATTCGCCTTAGGGCTATTGTCTTGACCTTAGTTTGTGAAATCAAGCAAAAAGAACAGTAGTTTATTTAAAAATTTATTAATAATAATTCAATTTTTTCGAATTTATTTTAAACTAATAACAAAAAGACAAAAGTAAAATTTATAATTTACATGAGTTGAAAACATTTTACATAACCAAAGATAAAAAGCACAAGAATATAAGTTCAGCTCGAAAGTTTTAATAGTGGTAACTAAGAATTACGGTATAATTACAATTACCAAAAATTTTGACCAGCCCCTTTATTATGGCAACACGCTTAACAATACAATCCAACAAATGGCTAGAAAAATAAACCATAAATAAGATCTAGAGATTTATAACTGAAGTTATTGAAGTTTTAAAATAATTGAAGGAGTCTAAATATTAACACTAAAGAATCTAAGTTAAAAAATCAGCGAACCTGAAAAATAGAAAAACAGAAACTGTAACAAACAACTTAATGTAGTAAAATCAGTTATTAGATATCTTAAATTAAATTTTTTAATAATTTTAATTTTTTCTGAAAATAAACCTGGGAGATAAAAATAACGCCTTTATAACCGTCACCGTTTTCAATTCCATAAAAATAGATGCGAGAGGCAAAACTTCATTCACATCTGTTGATTTTGAGATTTTTACCCACGTTTTACACTAATAGAACTCATAATACTTGAGTTATGTCTTTTTTTAAAATATTTTTTAATGGTTGCCTACTTAACCGCGACGGTTTAACTTGAAAATACAGCGAAGCGTCGCAGCTCACCGCGCAAAAAAATATCAATTTATTCATGGCCGCAGGACTAGATGGAGCTTAGAGTATAGCGGCGATTTTTTGTTTTCTCTTTTCCCAAGCTAACTTATTGAGTCGCTCTGTTTCATTAGATTCTGAAAATAAAATTTCGGCCGGGTCGGTGCTCTCGCTTGGTCCAGTTGGCTCGATAAATTCCTCGGTGAGAGCTATTGGTTTTCTCCAGTTTATTGAAAGGAAAATAAGTCCCGCGACCAGAATTAAAAATAAGATGATATATAATGACATAATCTCTGATTTACCTTGACTTGGCCTACTGATATGGTTCGTAGTCGTTTGGATATAACTTCAAGTGAGCAGATAGGCCTCCAGGATTGTACCGGCGGGTAAAGGTGGAGAGCCGGCCGGAATTACCGCCAACACCTCGCAGCCAGCAAGAGCATGCATCACCGCATGGCCATGGGCCGCCGCTGTCTTCATCCGCATTACTCCATCAGTAATATCCAGCCAGCCACTAATTATTCTAATATTTTGACTGCTTTTATTAAAGTTGTCAAGTAAAGTAACTTTAGTCGCCCTAAGTCCGGGGTGGGCATAACCGCTCAATTTTCGGAGACAGGGGCGGCCTAGAAGAGAGAAGATAGTCATGGCGGCTGGAGGATTACCTGACAAACCAAAAATAAGTTTTTCTCCTTTAATTCCGATAGCGCAAACCCGCCCCGGTTTTAAACCAAGATTCGTTACTAGAATTTCAATTCCGGCTTTTTCCATGGCCGTTGGGGTTAGGTCATAATCCCCTCCCGAAACTCCGCCTGAACAAAGCAGTATGTCACAAGTATCAAGCCCGCGGGTAATCAAGGTGACTATATCCTCTATTTTATCTCCGGTTAAACCTAGATACACGGGTTCGGCTCCAGTGGTAGCGCAAGCTGCCATAAGAGTATAACGGTTACTATTACGAATAGCCCCGCCTGGAACCAGCTGCTCCGCCTCAACTAGTTCACTACCAATGGAGATGAGGCCGGCTTGGGGTTTTTTAAATATTTTAGGTCGGGTTAGGCCCTGGGAAGCTAGAGAACCAGCTAAAAAAGGATCAATTATTTCACCCCGGCGGGCAATTCGACAACCCGCTTTAACATCTTCGCCGGCGATAATTATGTTGCAACCGGGCCTAAATGATTCAAAAATTGTCACTGTCTTTTCGGTGAAAGTCGTTAACTCCTGCATGATCACTGTATCCGCGCCTTCTGGAATAGCTGCCCCGGTCATAATTTTAGTAGCCGTACCGGCGTTTATGTTTCGGCTGGGAACTGCGCCGGCTGGGATCTCCTCTACTACTTCCAGACAGACTGGAGTTTTTCGAGAGGCGTTTAGACTATCGGAGGCTTTAATAGCATAACCGTCATAAGGTGAGCGGGCAAAGGGAGGAATATCAGTTACGGCTAGAATATCTTCGGCTAAAACTCGCCCTAGCGCTTGGACTAGCGGCACTTCTTCAGCCGCCATTACCTGGCAACGTTCCAGTAATATATCCAGAGCCTGCTTAAACGGCGCCTTAGTCTCTATTCGTTCCATTTTATGGCTTAAAGTTTATCTATGGTTTATCTGGTAGCTACTTCTATGGTAGAGCCGGTTTCATTTTTAACTACGGAGACCTAGCGGCCTTTATCTCTTTAGGGCGTATTTAATATTTTTAGCGGAACTTTTTTGATCTACTTCCACTTTGAATGGATCTGAATTATTTTTAAGCTCATTTAAAATTGAGAGGGCCGGCTGGGAGTAGGAGAATCCTTGTGTATAAATCGTTATCGTCATATTCCCTTTCCTTCTTTTTTATGACTACCTTGGGGCCTCCCTGGGTGATCATATCCAAAATATAGAATAAGAATAATGAAGCCTTTTATTAAATAATATTTAAACTATTTGGTTCAACCGGATTTGTCAAGGCTAAAGTCTGGGATAGGATAGGGGGGCGGTTTCATGGTAAGCGGAACGAACTGGACTTTAGGGTTGGTTTAATATATAATATTATCAATTATTATAAGGGAGTTGAGCATGTTGGTTAAGCTGTCTAACCCGGCGGATAAATGGGCTTTTTATGACGAATTGATTGCTTCGATTTCTGTGTCAGCCAAGGTTGAAAACTGTGTTATTGGTTCTTATTGGGTCTTAATTAAATCTAATCAGGGCGGCCTAGGGATGGCTCATTTTTTGTTTCAAAATATTAGCTCAACCTCCAGGCGTTTGGAAGCTTCAGAGTTGGCGGGGCGTCCCTTAAGCGAAGTGGCCACATTGATTAAATCTTGGGATTATCATGCGGCGGCCATCGGTTTAGCGGCAGTTAATGCGGCGGTTAATACCTCGGTTTTAATTTCCGATAGTGTTTTAAATCGTGCTGTTGAAGAGGCGGAAGGTAGCGCTTTCGATTTTTTCCTCAAACGGGCTGCTGGACGGAAGGTGGCGGTTATTGGCCACTTTCCGAATTTAGAAAAACTGGGGCAAGTCGCAAACCTATCTATTCTTGAAAGTAATCCTCACCCGGGTGATCTACCAGAGCCGGCCGCTGAATATATTTTGCCAGATCAGGATATAATCTTCATGACTGGTACTACCATTATTAACAAAACTATGCCCCGGCTTTTGGAATTAAGTCGTCAAGCCGAGATTTACTTGGTCGGGCCCAGCACACCCATGCTGCCGCGCCTGTTTGATTACGGGTTTTACTCCTTGTCTGGTATGGTGGTTCGAGATTATGAGGCCATGGCTGCGGCCATCGTCGACGATTCAACTGAGGAAATTTTTCGGCATGGTGGCATAAAAGTCAACTTAGTTTATCAACAAGGCTAGGGCTCATTTTAAATTAAAGACTAGAGGAATGGTTATTCGGGCCGGAGCCGGGGGGGGTGGAAAAGGTGAGGCTCGGGCTACCGTACACAGCGCAGCCTGATCAAGAAATGGATATCCGCTAGAACGGCTGATCCGAAGCTCTTGAGCCTGACCGCTTCTAGTGATGATAAAAGTCACAGTGACTGAGCCTTTCTCCCCAGTTTTTTTCGATTTGGCCGGGTAGCTCATATTACGCTGAAGGTGTTGCTGAATATAGTTAAAATTTTCTTTTATGTACCCCTTGACAGTTCCGTCGCCACCACTGAAACCCCAGGAACCAGCTCCGGATCGACTATTTTGATTAGCATTTTGGTTGATTCCATCATTAAAGGTTTCATTATTGATGGTTCTTCCATCCGGGCTTCCACCCGCCCTGGCTCCGGCAGCCATTTTTACGTTAACTACCTCTGGCTTTTTTTTTGCTTTGATGGTTACGTGGCCTGATCTCGGTTGGAATGGTTTAGCTAGTGACGGTTCAATTTTAAGAGAAACAGCCTTAGTTGGTGGTGGAGATTGATCCATTTTAACAATTTCAGGGACCGGAATAATCTTTAAAGCGGACTTCGAAGTCTCTACAAAATCTGCCGTTGTATCATCAACCCTAGAATTAGCTAATACTCTCTGTCTTTCTTCTTTAGCTTCCGTACCTTGGTCTGCCATCTTAGGCGGCGTCGAATCGAAGGAGTTGACTAATTTAATTATGATCATTCCGCTTTTATCTCCGAGTTTTCTCGGTTCATCGTCCAGACCGTGGGGCAGTGAATTCAGGCGGATAAAAAGGGTAGCCGCCAATAGGTGAAGTCCTAGGGAAAAGATGCCAGCACACCAGAAATTTAGGGGGGGTTGGGTGGGGGGTCTAAAGCGGGTTTTTTCGCGGAGACTGGGTTAAGGTCGAAGGTCATGGCTTAGGATGCGAAATGCTTGGTTTGGTCTAAAAGGGCTGGTGGTAAATCGTAGAGTCGGGTAACGGCGTCCGCAGTTATAATTTGATCGGTCGGGCCATCGGCGACCAGGTGACCATTTTTGATCAACAAGGCTCGACCGCCTAAAAAAACGGCTTGTTCGGGGTGGTGGGTGGTTAGAACAATTGCCAGGCCGGTATCGGCTAATTCCCGAATGATGGTTAGAAGGCGAAACTGATTACCGTAATCAAGGCCGTTAACGGGTTCGTCCATGATTAAAAATGAACTGTCCTGGACTAAGGCGCGGGCGATGAGAACCAATTGTTTTTCGCCCCCGCTTATTTCTAAGTAGGAACGGTCGGCTAGGGCGTTTAGGCGAACCCGCTTAAGGACGGTTCGAGTCTTTTTTTCATCTTCCGCGCTGAAACGATACCAGGGACTAGCGCTAGTCCGGCCCATCAAGACCATTTCCCTAACTGTATAGTTAAAAATACCGTTATGAGCCTGGGGCACATAGGCCAAAAGGTGGGCTAATTGGTGGCGCTTAAATTGTTCTAGAGGCTGGCCGTTAATGAATACGGTCGCCGGCTCGATAGGGAGAAGCCCTAGAATAATTTTTAAAAACGTCGTTTTACCGCAGCCGTTCGAGCCAAGAATATTGACAACTTCCCCCGGAGCTAGGACGACTGAAAGATTCTTTAAAATCTGGCCGCCCCGATGATAGCTGAATGAAAGGTCCCGAACCTCGATCATGGTCGTTTCCAGTCATACCATAGAGAAAAGGAAAAAATCGGTAGGCAGATTAAAGCGGTAAAAATACTTAGAGGGAACTCCACTGTCCAGACGGAGCGCACGATAGTGTCGGTAATTAGTAAAAATAACCCCCCGCCTAAAGCGGAGGCCGGTAGTAGAGTTTGGTTGTTCGGTCCTAGGATTAGGCGCAAAATATGAGGAATTACCAGACCCACCCAATTAATGATACCCGATAAGATCACCGACAGCGAGCAGATTAAGGTGGCTGTACTGATGAAGATCAGCCTCATTCTAGCGCTTTCTATTCCTAGGGCTCGGGCCTCTTCGTCGCCTTGGCTTAAAATGTTGAGGACCTTACCGTTTAAGACTAAAAAAATAAGTCCCAGAGCCAGGGGCGGGCCGATCCAAGATAATTTCTCGTTTTCAGCCCGCGATAGGGTACCCATGAGCCAAAAAATCAATTGTGGTAATTGTTGGTTAGGGTCGGCTACATATTTTAATAACGAGGTAATGGCGGTGAAGAAGGAAGCGCTAACTAGCCCACCCACCAGGAGGGCTAAAATAGGCGCTTTAGGATAGAGCTTTGAAAAAAAAATGGAAAGACTCACACCCAGGATCCCCCCGGCAAATGAGAAAATTTGGGTCAGAGGCCAGGAAGAAAAAATCACTATGCCTACGGCTGCACCACAGGAAGCCCCGGCCAAGACGCCTAAAACACCGGGGGAAACAAGCGGGTTCAAGAACATATTCTGATAAATCGTACCAGAGACTGACAAAGAGGCTCCCACTAAAATAGCGGTCACTATACGGGGCATTCGTACTTGAAAAAAGAGGAATAAAAATTGATCTTCTCGGGGTGAAAGTTCTCGCCCTGTTAGCCAGCCCCGCCCTACTTCTAGCAATTCATTCACGGTCATTGAATACCGGCCTATAAATGAGGCCAGAATAACGGTTGCTGTCAATAGTACTATTAGGATCCATATGGCTTTCTTATTCATCTTGTCAGTAATTCTTCCACATCTTCATTAGTCATTTCTAGCTGGAAGAAAAGACGCATGAATTTTTTAGTTTCAGCTTTAATATCTATAGGGTAGATATTCGGGTGTAAAATGCCTGTTAGCCACTGGAGGCCGATGAGGCGCATGTAAGTAGCCGGACGTTCTAGCCAGGAAAAGGGCCCGCGGGGGACCAGATAGACTTGGCCCGCCTGAACGGCTCGCAGATGGCTCCAGAGAGGATGCCTAGGGATATTCGCTGCTAACTTAGGATTGTCAATAAGAATTATATCCGGGTCATAGGCCAGGAGCTGTTCAAAAGTAATATGAAGCACCGAGTTTTTCATACCGGATAGACAGTTGTGGACGTTCAGACTCCCGGCTAATTCTAAGGTTAGCGACCGGGGGGAATTACGGCAGACCGTGCTTAGACCATCGGCTTCTTGACCAAAGTAAATGGTAGGTTTTTGGGATTTATTTAATTTACTTACCACTGCTTTGACTTTAGCTAGGGCTTCTTCAGCGTACGCAGCTAAGGCTTCGCCCCTTTCTTTGCGGTTGAAAGCCTTACCCATTTCTCGAAAACTTTCGGGGGTCTCTAGAAGGCCGCCTGGGATCTTAATTACTTTTAGGCCCAATTTTTTAAAATTTTTACTAATCTCCATCTTATCGTGATAATCGTTATCGAGATATAAGACTTTGGAAAGTTTACTAGCCAAGAGCATTTCGTAGTCGGGAGTAAAACCTTCACCGTACCAGCCGCCTAGAACAGGGAGGTTATGATATTTTTTTGCTATAAATTTTTTTTCATAATCACGTAAGAGGGTATTCCAGCCGGCAATTAGATCTGGGTCTAGAGCATAGAGAGCGAAGGTAGAAGGGTGGGTAGCCCCGTAGACGCTTTGGACGTCGTCCTTATCTTTAGCTAGAACTTCGGGAACCGATGCTAAAAAAAAAATAACCACCCAGGGGGCCAGGAGCCGTAAACCAAAAGAGATAGGTTTCATAAACACTCCGACGAAGGGTTGGGCGGCTGCCGATGACTGATAGTAAGTTAATACACCGTCGTCCTGAAGGTGACCTTAGTATGTACCGGTTAAGCCGACGAAGTAGTTACGCCCGGCCCGAGGAAAATCATCATAATCGTAATAAATATTTTTATCAAAAATATTCTTGGCACCGACTTCAAAACTAAAGTATTCGTTAAAATCATACACCACTTTGGAATCAGCGGTGATGAATCCTGACGTCTTATTAGTCCCCAAAGCCTTACGACTAGTTTTACCATCAAGATTTCTTAGGGTGTCATTGGCGTCGTTATAAAAAGGGCCTACATAATCGACTTGAGGTATTATAGATAGGTCTTTGAGAGGGGAGATTTTAGCATAGATCGAACCCTGCGTCTTAGGCGTAAAGGTTAGATTGGAAGCTAAGGGGTCTCGGACCGTGGTGGCCCACTGTAAAAAGCTTAAGGTTGTTCCGGCGCTGAAATATTCGTTGAAGGCGGCTTCCGTGGCTAGTTCAAAACCATAAATTTTGATTTCGTCCATATTGAAAAAGCTAATATCTGGCGAACGTTGGCCCGTTCCGGTAATCATATCTTTAGTGTCAACATAAAAGAGGCTGGTGTTAATTCTCAGCCATTCGTTCATTACCCCGCGATATCCGATCTCATAATTCATAGCTTCTTCTGGGCTTAAACCGGTATTAGCGGGACTATCGAATCTTTCCCGCATGGTGGCAAAGCGGGCTTTATGGGCGAAGGTAGCGAATAACTGGTGTCCTTCCGTCAGATTGAAAAAAGCGCCAAGTTGATAGGTTAAAAGATTGTCGTTCGCTCCAGTGGTGTTCTTTTTTAGACCAGAGGGGTTTACGTTATTGACAGTGTAAGATTCAATAGACTTAGGCTTAAGCATAGTATAGTTAAGTCCGGCCACAAGGGTCAGGGGATCAATTAGCTTGAAAGTGTATTCCGCACCTAAATCCCAATAATTTTCTTTCATAGCGTTGATTAAAAGATTGGGTTGTACATTAATAGAATACTTAGATGTGTAGCCCTTGTGGGAAAGTTCACGATAGCTAACGGAAGCGGCTAATTTATTAGCCTCATTGAAAGTGTAGTCAAATTTGCTCTGAAGGCCGGCAGTAAACTGATCGTAAAGTCCGAACATATCACCATGGTTAGCATCAATAACACTGAAAGTGCAATCGGTGTAATTAACGCTATCATCGGTATGCTTGTCATAATAAGCCAGTATCTTCAAATTAACTTCACTAGTGGGCGTGAAGTTAGCATTCATATAATATCTTTCTGTATCGTACTCAGGCCATTTGAACAAACGGGTAGCTGCTCCGCTCGCGCCAAAGGATGGCGGATTCGCACCAGCGCGGTAAGGCTGGCCTTTTCTCATATACTGCCGAACAAGGCCAAACATAAGGTCGGTAGTGTCGCTAGGAACGAACCCAGTGACTAAATTAAGATAGCGATTTTTATAGTCTGAATTGCCCCGGTGACCGCTGTCTTGGTATTTTCCTTTCGGGAAATCGCTGGAGAGAGTGTAAAAATCTTGCTCATCCTGAACGACCGAAGTCTTTAAATAAAAGAGATCCTGTTTTGTGCCGACGCTAACTCCAAACAGGCGGCCTTGATCATCGCCGTTACGATCGAAAAAATTCATGTACTTAGCTTTGAATTCCAATTCCTTAGTCGGTTTGGCGGTACGCACATTAACTATGCCCGCTAGGTTATTATTGTTAGCTAATAAAGGGGAAGTATAACCTTTGGAAACTTCGATTGATTCCATGTCGAAAGTTATTAAATTGTTGGCATCCCACTCGTTGCGATAAGCAGTGGCTAAGGGGATATCGTCAACGTATAGGCCCACTTGATAGCGATTGGAACCGCGAATGGAGATGGCGCCCTCATTCCGCCCGCCGGAATAGTTGAGCGAAACCCCCGGTTCTGACTTCAAGGCCTCCCATAAAGTAAGGGCCGTTTTCCGCTCTATATCAGTCTGGGTGATGCGATCAATGGTTTCTTTTTCTACGGTGAGTTCAGCAGCTTCTAGCGTAATATCCTGAATATCATTAAGTTTTTGGTTTTGAGCTAGGGCCTGGCTAGCTGAAAGAATCAGGGCCAGCACTAATAACAACAGACAATAACGCATATTTATTTCTTTTCGGTTATATTATTAATATATTTAGATGACGTGGCAAAATAAAACAAAACATAATTGTTGTTTGAATAATACTAAAGACTTAGTCAGAACTCGAAAGCAGCTTATTAAAATTTAAAGCTAAGTTTAAATGGAGCCAGCCCTAACAACAATGATTACAACTATACATATATTTAAATTATAGAATAGGTTGATCTTAATCTATGAAATTATTTTTAATGCTTTTAAGGTTATTTCGTAAGTAGCAATTACACCGTGAGGAATAGGTACCACTTAAGCAATTGACGCAGCTGCTTCTCGAAATTTAGCCTTACCTTTAGCTAGAGCAAGCTTTCAACGGATTTTATTTTTCAGCGACTTCCATTCCAGATGGTATATCATTAAAAGCGTATTATGCTGGTAATCTTAATCCATTTCCATTATTATGTCAATAGAAACATGATAACAAAATTTTGGAAGTAAATAAAGGTTAAAATTATAATAATAGTCTAATATAGTTATAAAAATGGAGATGTTTACCATGGGATTTTTTTGTTTTTGACCCTAACCGTTTTTTCGGCTCTAACCCTGCTCTTCTTCGCCCAAGTTGACGAATTTCAGGTGGCCGGGGCCTCTAACTTTATCGCTTCTTCTCAGAACGTTGCCACCGCTTTTGAAAAAGATAACTATTCATGTTGATTACCTATTGAGATATAATTATATATTATTATAAAAGTATGTATATTATGATTATAGAGTCAAGTATTACGCAAGATACAGTGTTTAGCGTCTTCCAATATATGGATGAACGGGAATATGCATTTAAATTTTTATATAATAAGAACACTCTGTTATGAGCACAAAATATTACCTTATTAGGATAAATTTACCAAACTAGAAACTAAATTAGCTGAAGTCCAAAAAAATTCTAGTAACTCATAAAACTTCCATCGCCTAATGTTACTAATCTCCATCAAAAAAATGCGTTAAAAAGCGCAAAGTCGAAGCGTAACTAGTGTGTAGCCCAATTTTCATATATCTTTATCCCTAAAAAACTTAATGAAATTAGAAATTCTACCCCAGAGTCAAAAATCTGCGATTGCGGTAAAGAGTTGATTACTAAACCAAATAAAGACATTATGCAGTAATAAATTAAACTAGCTACCAACTCATAGCGGCTTATTGAATATTGTGGAGCCGCCTACCATTGCAAATGCTGTGGAAAGATCTTTTGTAGTTAAATACTGTTTGAAGTTATTAACACTGGGTTTATAGACCTGAATTCGTCCACTTGTATGGCTTTTTTGAAAGGCAAAGCCCATACTTTGTACTTATCTTTGTAGTCTTTTATTACGCGATTATAATCCTTTACCTGCAAAAAAATACGTTCTATGAATGATTTCCATAAAAATTATCCTTAGTTTTACTTGATAAGTCTAGCAAAATTTCGAACAGAGGCTCTAAAGTGCAGGTCTTGAAACTATTAGCCAGGTAATACAGGATGAAACTTAGCGTCTTCTCTTTAAAGTTATCTCCTGGTTTAATCTTTAAATTGAAGTTTAGCGATTGATTAAGATTATTTATTAGTTATTTTAAGATATTATTTAAAAAATATTATTTAATTTACTGAGTGCGATTTATGGACTGAAACAAGTTGAAGGCTTTTATTACAGCGAGGTGAATAAACCTATCTGAGTGGATGTAGTACTTTTACTAGTTTAATTCTAAGTATCCCTGTTCACTAGTTGGCAACTGTTTAAGCGGATACTAACCAAACTGAGAAGTAAGTTTTTAAAGCTTTGGGTAGGAAGCCGTCTGAATTTTTTTCTGCCTGAGGTTTTTAACTGGGCGTCCTTTATTTTTCCAGCCGGACTAATTAGAGATCGGTGTTCTTTGATTTCTACTTCCTCATTAGTAGAGGTCAATTCCCGCCAAGCTTCCTACATAGGTCATTCGACATAATAAGAGCTAGCGTACACAAAAAAATATGAGCCATGACTCTTTATTTCATCTAATAATTTACAGCCCGTATTTTTATGTTAACATCTTCATCATTCTGAAAGCCTGCTATACCCGAGAGAGATTTTATAAATACAGACGCACTCCTTCGGGTCAATTTCATCTTTATTAATTAATATTCTAATCAAGTAGATTTTACCTAGCATTGACTTTTGCTCTATACTAAAAATGTAGCGATGGAAGCTGAATTAGGTTTTACTAATTTCAAAAATAAAATATTTTTACTTTTTTTGCGATTTATCTTTTGCCAGACAGTCAGATTTATGACATTCCATCTTTTTAAACGTCTATCTTCGATACTGATCCTGATTTACTATAGATTTTTCTCGGTAGCGGCTAACAATTCCTTTCTGATTTTGGCCCGTTTATCGGCCAGAAATAGATTACGGTTAGTTATCAGTCTTTCTTCCGGATATTCGTCCGTTGCTACAATTTCAAAAAAAATTATCTCATCAAAAAGAGTTGACTATATTTTATAATTATTAAATAATTTTCGTATAAATGAATGTGGTTGAATTAAAAATATCACTCGGCCAGACGTTGATAGATACTGACTATCTGTCTCTATCAGTCAGCAGATTATAGCTCCTCCGACGTCTACCTCTCTTTTTATTACGTGAATGGCTGAAACGCTCTAAATAGTAATACTTACCTTTGGCATAGTTTAATGACAGGTCGAAAAATACGGTGTCCCTGTCATGTAGGTAACGTTTGATGATCTAGTTTCAATAACTCTCCGCTTGTCTATCAGCTATTCCATAACTGTACAAAGCTAATCCTCGTCAATATCGGCGATATTTGATTCGCCGGGTAAGGTTAGTTGCTGTTAGCTAGCCGTAGTGGCTAATTTGCTTTTAGGGTACAGGAGACGAGAGATCACCATAGCGAGAATCAGATTCTGCTCTCTGGATGGGAGTGAGGAGATAGTAGAGGCCAGGTTAAGTTTTTTCATAGCTGTTATAACCGTTAAAACGTGAATGTGTTTTTATAGTCGATGGTTTAGAATGAGTCCCTGGTGGAGACAAAAGACCTGCTCTTGAGTCATTTTTTGACAAAATTAATAGTTTTCTAATCAAGATAAAAGAGATTGGCTAGAGTCTTTTTTTTTATTTTCTTATTATCTCGGTAAGATTCACGCAGAAAAACCGTAGGGGAAGAATTATGATTTGGAATGATATCTATAAGTAGTGTAAGTAATATATAGTATTTATTGGTAATTTTTATTTTAGGGTTACATGATTAAGAATGAAGGCTAAATTAGTTTATTTGTGATGGTGAGGTGCCTGATATAATAGTTCTGAGGGGTACATTTTAGGGAGGTGAAGACGTGATGCATATTAATAGCCTAGAGATGAACGAAGAGATAATTTTTAGCACTGAGGCTGTTTTGTGCTTTTTGCTATGATGCTTCGATTAACCGATAAATGCTATGCATGGTGAAGGTCAGCAAATTAAATATCACCAGAAGTGTAGCGAGGATTTCTTTCTCATATCCGAAATTATATTCTAGATTATATTCGTTATTTTTTAAGACGTTGAAAGTTTCATTTTTTAGTTCCCACTAATTTCTGACGTACTTAAGTAACCCTTCAATCTTGTCTTTGGAAGGGTTAAAGTTGGTAATGAAGCTATAGGGTTAAAGTGTTACTTTGTTGGTAGGGTCTGCTATTTCAAAATTGGTCCAGTTAACTTTAAAAAAACTTCAATATCGTGAACTAGAATTCCTCACAGCCATTTATATTGATACTCTCTTCTACTTTTACCTAGATTGAATTTGTACAAAAATAAGCTGTTTGGCTCAATCACAGAAAGATACTTTTTATAAGTATTACGGCTGGAAGGTTTACAGGTAAAAGTGAAGTTGAACTTAGATTGCAAAATTTTTTCGTAGAACGGTTGGTGGGCATAAAGATTGTCACCCAGACAGATGGGGCGCAGTTCTTTGACCTTTAAAGCTTGCTTATCCAGTCAACGCGAGTCGGCTTTTTGTTCGTAATCTTATTTCTTATCTTAGTCTTATGGAGTCATTAACTTTAGGATCAGGAGTAGAGATGTGTTTTAACCCAGCGCGACAATAACGGCTCCTATAGAATCTACAAAAATATTCTATTTTTTTGTTGGAGTGTTTTTTGGTATAGTAATTTCGACAATGTATTTTATAGGAATTGGAATATTTAGACTAATCTAAAGTAATTAAAAACCTGTTACTAAACTGTATTAAAGGACTTTAGGATATTTATCAGATGCAAGTTAGAAATAATATTGAAAAAACATTGGGTAAATGGGTAAAAATGGTCGGTTGTAATTCCATTCAGTAGCTGGTTGATATGGTTATCTAAAGGAGTTTGTACGTTTTGAAAAATAGTTTGTAAATTAGAATAATCATATAGTTCTTAAAGAGTACTCTGGTAGACTAGAGAAGAAGAACTCCGTATAAAAAAAATAGAAATATTGCTAAACACATGTTAGATATGGAATAATGAATATTTTGATCAAAACACTTGTCCAGCGTCTCTTCAGCCTGATCCCGAAGCAAGGATATATATCTCTTTAAATGATATATTAATATATTATAATATAAATTTAGGTATGTTTTAATAGATTAAATATAGAATATGTTAAAATGAGAATAATCAGATATTTGCACTTAAGTCCCGTGGGTAAGTAATCTATGGGAAGTTCAAGGCTGATGTAAATAAAACATTACTTGAACTGTGTAAAGGGAAAGGGTTGGGAATAATAGAGGTCGAGTGCTATCCTAATCATATCCATATGTTTGTAAGGATACTACTTAAATATAGTGTACTGGAGGTAATAGGTTATCTGAAGGTTAAGAGCTACTGTTTAATAGGTATGCTAATCTGAAGTACAAGTATGGCAACAGGCACTTTTGGTGTTGTAAATATTATGTGGATATAGTAGGTAAGAATGCTAAAAGGATAGTGGAGTACATTAGGAGTCAATTACGATAATACTTTACGGATAACTAATTGATTTTGAAGGAATACATTAACTTATTTATGGATAATTCGGTAAAAAAGGTAAAAAAAATAACTCCTTTGGGGCAAGTCTGTGAATGTGGTATACTTGGCAATCCATCCAGTGCGTTTTTAGACGTTGTCGTACTAACTTATTATAGGGATGAGCAAATTATTCGTTGAGTGGTTAGTTTTGATTTGGGGCGAGCGTCGGGCCAGAAAAAATGAGGTGATGAGAGCTCTAGCGGCCTCGGCTTGGAGACCGCCGGTAATTTGGGGGTGGTGGTTAAGACCGGTCAGGGCCGTCAGATCCAATAGCGACCCGGCTGCACCCCAGCGCGGCTCAGGGGCGCCGAAGATGATCCGGCTCACTCGGGCGTGGATAGCGGCCATGAGGCACATAGGGCATGGTTCCAGGGTGCTGACTAGAATAGTCCCTCCCGTTAGTCGGTAATTACCAAGGCGGCGGGCCGCGGCTCTAAGGGCCATAATTTCGGCGTGGGCGGTGGGGTCGGTCATGTCTATGACTTGGTTTCGGCCCCACCCGATGATTTGACCGGTGGCGTCTGCCACTACCGCTCCGGCCGGTACTTCGCCATTGGCGGCGGCTTTAGCGGCTTTCTTAAGGGCTTCACTCATGAGACCTATTTCTAGTTCACTGAATTCATTACCGGTCTGGTTTAAAAATATTCTTGACATAATTGACTTAACTAGTTAAAATTATAAAATACGGGACGTGGCGCAGTCTGGTAGCGCACCTGAATGGGGTTCAGGGGGTCGCTGGTTCAACTCCAGTCGTCCCGACCACTTTTAAACACCAAGGGGCTGGGTTTTAAATATTTAGCTCTTTGACTTTGATGGCTTTAATTAGAACATGTTTTTTAAGATTTTAAAATACCCGGTCAATTAAAGTCAGCTTGACAGCTTTAAAAATATTCGAGGGCTTCCATTTTTTTCGGAAGCCCTTAATATTTTCAACTGGTAAGTTACTTTTAACTGGAGCGGGAAACGGGATTTGAACCCGCGACTTCAACCTTGGCAAGGTTGCACTCTACCACTGAGTTATTCCCGCCTTTCACGTTAAATTTTATACCCTAGCTTCAGTCTGGTGTCAAGATTTTTTTGATTTCGGGTTAGCTACTTTAACAGATGGCTTGGTGTAAGAAATTAATAGCCAGGGTACAATATTTTTCTTTTTTTTATCTAATCGGCTGGTCGTGGGTAAATATTCTGAGGGATATCTAGTACAATTTGGATAGTATGGGTGGTCAAGAAAAATTGTACTTCTAATTAGTGATTTATGGCCGCTGGCATCGGAGGAGGGGGCAGAGGAGATATTATTTCTATTTCGGAAATTTTTTTTGGTAGTATAATTTTATATGTATATAATAAAAAAATGATTTTACTGTTAAAGAGATAGCTTTTTATGATTGGGGTAATAGTTTTATACTCTTTTAGATAAATATAAAAAATTTGATTAGATATTGCGTAAACCTTAGGCTCGTAGAGTGATGATATGAGCAGAAAAAATTAAAAGTTATTCATTATGATAAGAATTTAGGTTTTATTTAATTTTTATTAATAAAGAAATTTAGATTCTGGATAAATATACAATAAAAATATTTAATGACATCATCAACACCATCAGAGACCTAACTTATAACTATATTTAGGGTATCAGTGAAATGTATAAGCGGTTATCGGTGGTGGAATATTTTACTTTTAAAATATTTACAATAGCTTCTAAGAATGTTGATGATTCAGTTAGAGAGATGGAAAATTATGTGGAATAATACACTGGTTGTTAAGAGTAAATGCTTACGTTACTAAATGGAGGGTGGTATTTATTACCGCTCGCCATAAAATAGCTATTACTGTCCTTAATCAATTAAATTACTAAACTCGCAGCGTTCTCGAAGACGGAACTGTAATGCTAATTAAAAAAGACCATATTAGTATATTCGTTTTAATAACTATTAATCAATATATCTTTAATTATAGCGTTACATACATATATATATATAGACACACTAGTTCAATAGAAATACTTTCGTTTGAACTTAGAATCTAAGTGGGTAATTTAGGTTGAAGGCCCTTTGGGATTAAAAGAGAATTAAATTATCCAAATTGGGGATTTCGTTTCAGTTTATTTTTAGATGGGCGGTATTATCGCGACCGGAGGAATAGCTTCTCGCCATAATTTTTTTATATCAATCGAGGGTTTTCGATGAATCCTGGGTGATGTCGAGTCTGGACTTGCAGTAGTAGTCGACTCTATTCAGGTCACGGAGGGGCAGGGGCGGGGTTGGTGTGTCGGGTAGCCCAGTTGGTTTAGTAGGAACCTTCTAGGGTTGTCTCTAACCTTGCTAAGGCTTTCGTGGTAAAAGTGGGCCAGGTTAAGCATAGCCAAATGGTCATTCTGGCCGGTGGCTTTTTTAAAGGTTGGTGAAAGTCCATAAAGACATAAAAGTTTATGGTTGGGAGGTAATATTTCGTGGTGCTGGATGAGAACTAGACTGAGGGTATCAGTTTTATGGCTTGTTCTTCCGCCGGCGTATCTAATTTTTCGGGTTCGGCTGCGGGTCGAGTTCGGTGACGTATGCTCGAAATAAATCAGCTGGATTAGGATAGTGCGGTAAACATTGACTCTAATTTGGTCGAAAGCATAGCTGTCGGCTATAAGCTAGCACATAAAATTAACTTGGTTGTTCAAGAAGCTAATGGCAGCCTTTTTTTGAGGGTCGGCGGGCTTCAGGTTATCCAGAACGTTGCGGTATATGATAAGGTTATGAAAAACTGCTTCTGGGTCTTTGATCCGAATTTGGGGTTAGAAAGCGGCATAGACCTTTTGGTAGTAGCCCTAGTTAAAAAGTTTTAACTCTTATTCGTTATTAGTCGGAATGACGTTAACTGGAATGATTCGGGGATCTGGTAGGGATATTAAGTCGGCGGCTGATCCGGAAGGTAGGAACGCGAAAATGGTTGGCCAGATGACCGGCCATAATTTTATACTAAGTATGATTGATTTTTATTCAATATTAGTTTTTATCTAATGGGATAAAAGTTCAAGGCAAAGAGTTTCAACTTTATCTACACTTAGGGTGGCTATAGTTTCCGGGCCTAGTCGATTTCGGGCCCTACTGGAATGGGCTAGTTGGAGTTGTTCATAGGCGTTACGGCCTTTTGGCCCTTCCGGGCCAACCCGTTGTGGGTCACTGGTCCCGAAAAGTCCCACCGCTGGCCGGCCGAGAGCTGCAGCTACATGTAGGGGAAAGGAATCACAACCGACCAGTAGATCCGACCGCCGGATTAGTTCAACTACGCCTAGAAGCGTTAATTCCGGCGCCAGGTGTAAAAGGTTTAGCGGGGTGTCTGCTATGATCGCCGCCGCCGCTCGGCGTTCTTCTGAACCGTGTCCTAAAATTAGGGCGGTTTGACCGCCGGTGCGATTAAGGCGTAAAGCTAGGGCAGCGAATTTATATAATGGCCAATTTTTAGAGAGGTTGGTGGTCCAGGGCGCAAAAAGATAAAAGCCGTTTTCCAGGCCGTCCTTATGGAGGTAGTCATCTAAAAACTTTTTTTCAGCTGGAGGGCAAGGCGGAAATTTAATTTCCGGTCGGGCTATTTTTCCTTCACCCAGGCCGAAAAGTAGTTCCAGAGTTTGATCAACTACATGGCTACTAGTTGGGCGGATCAAATAGTTATCAAGTAGTGGGGCTAGTTCCCGACCCCAACCGCGGGCAAAACCTATTCGTTGGGGGGCACCGGATAACCAAGCCACTACTGCGCTCTTACTAAGACTTTGAACGTCGAAGGCGATATCGAATTTTTCAGTTTTAAGAGCCTGGCGTAGTTCTAATAAGTAGAGTGGAGATTTTAGCCAGTCTTTAGGTAGGATTTTCCACCAATTTAGTAAGGGATTAGCGATGATAAAAGGAGCCGCTGGTTTTTCCGCTACCCAGCCGATGAAACTGTGCGGATAGAGCTTTCTTAGAGCTGCGGCTAGAGCCAGTGAATGCACAGTGTCGCCCAGGGCGGAAAGACGGACAATTAGAAATTTAATGGGCTGGTTAAATGAAGGTAGTGAAGCTCTGTTTCTAGTTAGGTTCATTGCGAGGTAATCCATTCAGCGGCCCGGCTCAGGTTCGGGACGGCTAGGGTTGGGTAAAAGAATGGTTTCTTTATTTCCGCTAGTCCCTGGCGATTTAAAATTAGCACCGAGCGGGCACCATGGGATTCGGCGGCAGCTAGATAATTTAGGTTATCACCCACCCAGAAAGATCTGGATAGGTCTAGTTCCGGCGTTTCGAAGCCGGTTAAGTGGATGGCTCCGGTCTGGAGCAGGAGTTTATGAAGTTGGGTCGAGAGCGGTTCTACGGTAGTTAGAGCGGGGGCGGCCATAAGCACTTGATAGCCGCTCTGGGTCAGGGCGGACACTGCTTCGGCGGCTCCGGGGAGTAGCTTTGGAATCGGATCGGCTCGGCTAGAAAGCCGTTCGACTAGACTTCCCTCCGGGTCAATAAAAACTGCCGGGCTCCTGTTGGGAGAGGTGGTCATTCTGTTTAGAAGTGCAAGGGCTGTTGCTGCTACTCGTTCAGGGGTAAGCTCGTTAAAGCAGATTTGAGTTTTTAGTGGGCAGACCCGTCTCAGACAGGGGGCGCAAGTGGCAGTTGAACGTAAGATCCAGCTCGTTGGGGTTAAAGGAGCGGTGGTGAGGGGGTCAGTGGGGCCGAAGAGGGCCACTAATGGCACTCTTAAAGCGGCTCCAAGGTGCATCAAGCCCGAATCGTTAGTTAATAAGAGAGAACCCCGCTTCATAACGGTTATAGCCGTGTCTAGAGAAGTACGGCCGGCCAGGTTCAGGACCGGTTTTGGTAAGAGATGGGTTAGTTTACGAGCTAGCTCTTCTTCAGCGGTGCTACCCAGAATAATCGTCCAGGTCGGTCGTTTTAAAAGAATCAGTCGGGCTGCTTCAGCGAAATTTTGTTTTGGCCAGCGCTTAGCTGGGCCGAAAGTCGCGCCGGGGGCCAGGATTAGAGGGGAGTCACATTGGCTTAAGCCCGCTTCAGTGAAAATAGTTTCGGTTTCGGTCAGAGCTTGGGTGGAAAGTTTAAGGTTAGAGGGATGGTAAGGAGCGTTGAGGCCCAGTCGCTCCAAAAGGTTTAAATAATAAAAAGTTTCATGAATATAGCCGTCGGCAGGCTTTAATTTAATGGCCCTGGTTAGTAAGGGTGAGCGGCCATCGCGGGCATAACCCCAGCGCTGGGGGATGCGGGCTAGGCTGGTAAGTAGGGCCGCGCTAAAGGCGTTTTGAAAGAGCACGGCTAAGTCGAAGTTGTAAGCAGCCAGTTCTCGGGCTAGCCTGAGGTAGCCGGAGAGACTCCGCTTTTCTACTTGATGGGTTGTCAGCACTAGGGTTACCCCTGGCTGATTTTGGTAGATGCTGGCGGACCGGGGGGCACTTAAAATGGTTAGGTTAGCTTTTGGATAATGGTGAGTTAGAACCGATAGAGCTGGAAGGGTCATAATGGCATCGCCAACCCAGTTTGCTCCCCGCACCAGAATTTTAATCTGTGATTTAGTTTCTGTCATAAAGCTTGGCTTTTTTTTAGTATATCAAAAATAGTTTTAATAAAATCATCGGCCCGGTTGATCCGCATTTCCGTTTTCGGAATTAGGACAGGTAGGGGGAAAGTAGGGGGGATCTTGACCGCGTCTTTGGTTGTGGTAACAATAAACTCAGCTCCACTGGCTAGAAAAGCTAAGCCTAGGTCGTTTAAGAGTGAGCGGTTGTAAATCTGATGGTCAGGTAGAGACAGAAAGTCTTTAAGCTCAATACCTAGACTTAGTAAAGACTGTTTGAAGGAATCGGGTCGGGCTAGACCGCAGAAGGCGAAGACTTTACGACCGGCCAGAGATTCCGGTGGTTTTAATTCATTTTGGCTAAGGTACCGCCAGCTCGAAAAGTGGTAAGCGGCGGTGAAAAGAGGCCGACCAGCTGCCAGAGTAAGGGCTTCTGGAGTTGGTTCGTCAGTTCCGGTATTAACTAATATTTGGGCCAAGCGGTGGGCTGCGATCGGTTCCCGTAGAGGGCCGGATGGCAGAAGCGCGCCGTTACCGAAAGGTCGGAAGGCCGGCAGGAGTAATAGTCGGCAGTCAGTTTTTAAAGCTAGATATTGAAAGGCGTCGTCTAAAATTAGAATATTTGCATCTAGATTGTCCACGGCCGTTATAGCCGCTCGTCGTCGATCTGAATCCACCACTACGCGGGCTTCTGGAAGTTCTGCGGCCATTAGCCAGGGTTCGTCACCGCTGTCAGCAACCTCTAGAGTTGGACCATGTCCTCGAGAAACTATGGTGGAAGTTGCCGTTTGGCTGTTTTGTCGTTTGTAGCCTCGGCTTAAAATGGCTGGACGGAAGTGGAGTTCCAGAAGAAGTCGGGCAATAGTCAGGCAGAGGGGGGTTTTGCCTGTACCGCCAACGGTTAGGTTGCCTAGACTAATTACTGGTTTTCCGGCCTGAGCCGTCTGGGAGAAGTAAGGGTATAAAAGTCGCCGTAGGGTGGTGGCTAAACCATAGATAGAGCTCAGAGGTTTTAAGAGGAGTAGGGGCTTCTCCTCCAGCCAGGTACGGGTTATCCGGTTGACTAGGCGGCCGGAAAAATCTAGAAATGGTGTCGGGCGCTGGTAGGGTTGAAAATGGTTAGTGGTGGACTTTTGGTTTAGCGGCATAGGGGTCACTTAGTGGAGATTTACTTAAGAAAGGGGCGGAGGAGAGTTAGTGTTTTTTCGACGCTGCCCTGGTGAAGACGGACGAAATTGGCGGCTTGGCGGCCCATTTCCAAGGCCTTATCTGGGTGTTCTAGAAGGTTTTCAAGGACGGTTGCTAAAGCTTTTTGATCGGGCGCCTCCAAAGCGGCGTTGGCCTGGAGTAAGGCTTGGGTCATCCAGCGATAATTGTAAGTCAGAGAACCGAAGATGATGGGTTTACCTTTGGCGGCTGCTTCCAAGGGGTTGTGGCCCCCACCTTTATGAAGACCGGGCCAACTTTTGCCGATAAGGGCGATGTCGGCTAGGTTATAAAATCGATCGAGTTCGCCTAAAGTGTCGAGAACAAATATGCTTTTTTCTCGGTCATTAGGTGCGGGCTCATGTCGACGGGCGACCGGAAAGCCTCGGTTGGAAATTAGAGAGCAGACGGAGGAAAAATCGCTTTTGTTGCGGGGGGCCAGAAGGAGCCTTAGGTCAGCATATTTTTTTTTAGCCTTTTCTTTTAAATAGTTAAATGCATCTAAAATAATTTCATTTTCTCCGGTGTGGGTGCTGCCAGCCACAATCCAGCGACCTTCGGGCCAGCCAGTTTCGGCTAGGAGAGTCGCTCGATCTTTCGGCTCTTCGTCACTGACTTTCCGGTCAAATTTTAAATCACCTATGACCAAGGTAGTTTCTGGGTCGGCTCCTAAGAGCAGAAGAGCGTTGCGGTCGGCTGGACTTTGGGTGGTAATGAGATCAAAGAGGCGCAGAACCCGGCCCCAGAATTTTTTAATATAGCCATAGCCCTGAAGAGATTTAGGGCTTATGCGGGCTGAGATAAGAACTTTAGGTAGGTTTCGATCCACCAGATGAAACAGGATGCCGGGCCAGATATCAGTTTCCAGTAGAAGCAGCAGATCTGGATTTACTGAATCCAGAAACCGGCGGGTGGAGAAGTCGAAATCAAGGGGTGAAGCTAGAATTAGTCGACCCGGAAAGATACGGGTAGCCGCCTCTCGGCCGATGGCCGTGGTGGAACTTATAACCACTTCGGCCCCGGTCTGTTCCAAGGCGGGCACGATCATTTTAGCCGCCAGCACTTCCCCTAGGCTCAAAGCCCACACCCAGACTCGAGGGTAGCTTTTCTGCTTGGGTAATATTTGGCCGGGGCCAAAAAACCTAGTCTTGAAGGTATAAGGTTTGTGCTGAACCATATCTCGGATGAGCCAGAATGGCCAGGTGAGTATGAAGCCTCCCGTATATATTATTTTATAGATGATGCGCAGCATGCTGAACCATTATCTTAATTTTTGGCCTGGAGCCGTCCTGTTGCCGCCGCCGGTATTTATGGTTAGGATTTTAAGGGACTTTTCAAACATAACTTCAACTTTGTTGGAGTAGATTATCTTTTGGATAAAACTTAATTTAAACTTGAGGTGGTTAAGAGCCTCGCTAGTTTCATATTTGTTTGAGAATAATAGAGATGGGGCGGGTGATTCCATTTAATTTATCGCGGAACTGTTTTCGTCGAGTGAAGATTCTTGAGCCGTCGGCGGGAGCAAAAGCTTTTTTGAGTTTTTTGGAAATGCGCCAAATCTGGACGGCGGCCAGGTCGCGTACTCCGGGCGGCTGTTGGTAATTGTGTTGGTTGTCGCAGGTTAGATAGACGATTATTTTAACTAGGTCTTCCACCATAGTCACAATATGTTGGTTGGTAAGTAGCCAGGACTGGATGCAAACTGCGCCAATTTTCTTCTTCCCCCTTATTTGGGCATCGTTTAAAGGGCGCAAATAAAGCATAGCAGACACCTTAACATATTGTATTTATGGTAACTTCGGGTCGGCTTGAAGTGGCTAGGAAAAGGGACTGTAAAAGCTGACTTTATATAAATATTAATAATACCATCTATCTATATATAAGTCAAATATCTTATAGCCGTTCAGCCGGTTGATTTAAAATTTTTATGAAGAATAATATTATAAATAATACATGATAACACAAAATATTATGTTATTCGCTAAAATCACCTTGATGATCTATAACATTCTAATCTAAAGAGTTTATATAGGAATTAAATACTACCCTTCAGAAATATATTCTCTAGGCTCGGGTCATATACTATTCTTATTATTATGTTATAGTTAAATTACCGGCCATAGGTTGGCCGGAATGTGGGTTAGATTTCGGCATCGAAGTCTTATTGAAAACCGAATTAGTTTCAGATAAAGTCGGGAAAGAGGCCGATGACAGTTTGTAGTTAAGTCATTTTAAACAGAGTATCAGTGGAGCTGTCATTCTAGCACTTATTTTATCTTTGGTTTTTAGCTATAATTTTTTATTTTATTTCTGTAGTCTAAAATATTCTCGAGTTAATTATTGTGGTTACCGCGTCAGAGGAAGCGTCGTTGGAAAATGGATTAGATTTAGGCAGGGATGGAGACTTAAAGTCGAAATTAGGTTTAAGCTGAAGCGGAATCTTGAACTTGCATAAGGTTGAAATTTGGCCGGAGAAATCGGGTGCTAAAGATAGGCCGCCTGTTTTTACAAAGTTTGGAGTCGGATGGTTCGGGTAACTAGGTTTCGATTGAAGATAATTTCCCGGCGCTAATCCAAAATTCGATGGAGAGGAATAACTATAGAGATAGTCTAAAGAACCATTTTTATTTGCAATTTAGAGTTAGTTGGAAAGGTAATATTTTCTTTTTAACTAGTGGTGTTAAAGAGAACTTCTTTCTCAAACGTTTTTTCTTCATGTAATAAAATAGAAAGTTAAAAATTTTTCTTCATCTCTTCAACTCTAATGCGTCGATGAAAATGAGTCAATTTAGATAACGTGTAAAATATGGCCCATTAAAAGATTATCTCTTCACAAAAATATTTAAGGTAGGGATTACATATCCATTCTTCAACAATTTGTTTGTTGCCCAAATCTTAAAGTTGTTTTATGATTACCAACCTGCACATTAAACTAATATTTTTGGCTGGATCTTCCTGGTCGGAATAGCACTCTTAAAGTTTTTGCCCTAAGAGATTTAATGGTATTTTTTCAGCTATTTCCGAGTAAGTATTCGAGGATTA
>LQAA01000095.1 GCA_001577715.1 Candidatus Adiutrix intracellularis
ACAATTTGTTTGTTGCCCAAATCTTAAAGTTGTTTTATGATTACCAACCTGCACATTAAACTAATATTTTTGGCTGGATCTTCCTGGTCGGAATAGCACTCTTAAAGTTTTTGCCCTAAGAGATTTAATGGTATTTTTTCAGCTAGTTCCGAGTAAGTATTTCGAGGATTAATTTGCCCCAGTAAATCCCCTCTCAAATAAAATACCTCGCTTTGGTTGTAGTAATGGTACTCTTATGCATCCTTCGGAGAAGAGAACATTTCGACCGGAATTTAAGGTGAATCCCGAATTATATAGTCAAAATTATACCATAATTAATACGAATAATCAATTAAAAAATAAATGATTAATATGTTTTTAAGGATTAAATAAATATTACCAAAAAGTGTGGCAAGAGTTTCTTTCCCATGTCCGAAATTATGCTATAGAATGTAGCTGTTATTTTTTAAGACATTGAAGGTTTCATCTTCTATTTTCCACCGATTTTTGGCATACACGAACAAGTTTTATATGTGTTTTTGGAAAGTTTAAGGTCGGTAATGAAGCTACAGGTCGAAAGCTTTGCTTCGCCGACATGGGTTGTTATTTTAAGATTAGGCTAATTAATTTTTAAAGAATTTTGTCATCACAAATAGGAATTAAAATACTCAGATCTATCCGGAACAATTAAGAAATTATCGTTAATTTGCTTAAAGGGTCTTAGGGTATCTATTAACGCAAATAAAAAAATAATATCAAAAAATACCGAGTTAAAATAGTCAGTTAAAAATTTATCTAGTATCTGGCGAATATGGTTATTTAAAGAAATTTGTATGTTTTGAAAAAAAAATTGTAAATTGGAATTATAATGTAATCCTTAAAAAATATGCTGGTGGGCCAGAAAAAAATAATTTCGCATGAAAAAAACAGAAAATGATGCTAAACGTAAACACTTATCTAGTTTTCTTTAACCTATTCCCAGAGTAAGGGTATATATTTCTCTAAATATCTCATGGATATATTTTAATGTGTTTTAACACAAATTTAAATATATTCTGATAAATTAAATACAAAATATGTTAAAATAAGAATTGCTGTTTTAGGATTCTCATCTTGATTTTCCTAAAGATTTATTATAACCTCAATCTCGCCTTAAGAAACGTCGAAGGACGTGTTTATGTGACTTAGTATTTTCATTTACACCTCGCTCTTTGTTGCCGCTTCTCTACCTTTAGTTCTGCCGGATTTTAATTGGCTAATTTTTGAAATATCTGAAATCCATCGTTATTTAGTCGGGTTTCTGTTTTCTTCCGTTCTGGGGGTGCTGGGCGAGGCCTCTGCTGACGTGGGCAGAAACAATGGCCGGTTTAGTTCACTACTCTTTATTGTTACTAGCTTGATGTGGGATGGTTATGGTCTTCTATCGGCTCTGGTATTCTGGTTGGTAAACGGCGCAGTGAATTTAGCCCTGAGCGTGGATTTCCTGCCTGGCGGTAGTTTTAATACAAGGGGTGGCTTTTTTGTAGGTTTTTTACCAGCTTCTTGTTTACTGAGCCGTTTTTCACGAGTGTTTTTGTAAATCTTGGTTTCATCCACTCATTTATAACTCTGCGGCGTCTGGTGATTGCGGCCGTAGAACTTAGGCTCTCCGAGGGGAGTCGCCCTGGTTTTAATCAAGCGGTCGTTACGGTCTATTGGGCCGGATTTATTAGCGACGAGATATCCAAC
>LQAA01000096.1 GCA_001577715.1 Candidatus Adiutrix intracellularis
CTGCTTGCCTAACTGGCAAATCTATGGAAGTCATCTACACTATTCAATCAGAGCCTCCGTTAAAAAATTATACGGTTTATCTACTTATTAACGATCAACGTTCTCCTAAAGATTTAGTGGGGCCAGCTGCACGAGATCAAGGTCTCTTCCCCGAACTCAGAAATGACCATTTTGATCTAAAAATAAATCTGCCTAATGGTTCTATGGTTACCATGACCGACCAACCCACTGCTCAAGTTGTTCGGGAAGCAGTTAATCGCCGTTTGGAAACTCGAAAAGTGACAGCTACTACGCTCAGATCTGCCGCCCAACTTACACTTGAAGTGAATATCGAAACACTTAAGATCGATGTGGTCGATGGCGATCTTATGGCTACCGTCGGCCTAACATCCAAAATTTACCGTGAGCCAAGGGGCTTCGCTAAAAGCGAAACTTTTGTCACTTCTAATCGCATGAAACTGATAGGTGGCGCCGGCGGGGCTACTGTTCTGAGTGAAGCTCTGACACAGGCCGTGAACGATTTAGATTTCTCACCTATTAATAATTATTAATTTAATAATGTATTATTGGTTACTGTCTTCACACCTAAGCCACCCTGAGATAGGGACAAAATTAATGGTTAATTTCAACAAGTACTTTCGGATGACTCTAATTAACGCTGTGAAAGGACGGGACGCCCAAATTTGATTAGCTTGTAATTTAGGTATCGGTCCATCTTATATCAACAATATTATTAAAAACTGCAACTTAGATTTGGAGGCTACCCGTCGAGCTTTGGTAGCTACTCTGGAATTTTCTGGTCGTTATTACGAAGGGTTTCCTGATAAGAGTCAGTTTTTTCTTACTCTTCTACCTTTGGACTAGATTGCTTTTATTAGGAGATAATACTCTGGAGGACTTTCCCCGGGTGCCATTTTCTGAAAGTGTACGTCTGGCCCTTAGCTTTAACGATTTCATCTAAATGTCTTATGGAGTTCGAAATAACTCGGTTGTTATCCTTGAACCTACCTTTAGTTGAAGTAGTTCTTATAACCTTCAGACCCTCAAAGTGGATGAAGAAGATATGAAACTGATAATAGCTAGAGGTGGTTATCCGCTGGTTGATCTAAGGTAAATAACTATCGTCGGTTGATCAATGGGGCTTTTTATTTAATAAGTGGCGACTTTACTAAAGGAGAGGACAGGGTTTGTCAACTAAAATAAGCTGGACAGGAATATGATTAGGTGGCTATAAAAGATTTTGGTAACTGTATTCAGATTATGTATCTCCACCTCTTGAAGAACAGTATTTTAGGCCGAGATCTGTATTGCTGGTGTTGTTTCGACTAAGTATAGTTAATAATTAAATGAAAAAATTTTATAAACAAATGGTGCTAGCTTTAACCGCTTTTTTGGGCTGGGACTTTCAGGTATATTTATTTTTATCCGGGAGCCCGGCTCTTTCTAGATTGAAATCTTTTTAGTCGGGTCTGATTTTTTTTT
>LQAA01000097.1 GCA_001577715.1 Candidatus Adiutrix intracellularis
TATGGTTCAGGCGGTTACTTACCAGTCTAAGGGGCTGTCAAAACCGGCGCTTTTCCTCGAGGGGGGAGATTGAAAAATTTTAGGCTTTATTCTAGTGGTTATATTAGTTACGGGGTTTCTGCTGGAAGGGCGATCTTATGAGTATCGTTAAACAAGAAAAAATAGACAGCTTTAAAAGTCTTAGCGGAAAAAGAGCACTAAACCAAGACTTGAAATCTGAAACAGACTGCCTTTTTAAAAGATGAACGGAAATAATTGAAAATTAGGTTAGGTAAGTGGAAAATAATAGTCGGAATTATCCCCCTTTCCCCGCTTCATTGCTTAATTTTTTAATGACGATGGTGGTCATAGAATATAAAATAGCTGATCTTCTTCCATTGCAGTATATAGCTGTTTTGGTAAGTGAGACTAAAGTTAGAATTGAAGCTAAAAAAACCACGTAGGATCTTGAATTAGCTGTCAAAATTGAAAAAGAGTGGTTGAATTAAAATCTAAAATCAACAGGTTAAAGTATAAAACTCCTAATCAGGCTAAACTGCCCACAACCATGACCAAGGTCAATTTCACCGCTTTGAAAATAAAACTGGCGGTACTGAACAGTAATCTTTTGATTATTAGGTACGGCCTTAACCCTTTAAATCTAACTTAACTTTCGAATTTAGCGCCTTTAGCGACGAATAATTAGTTATATTCGATTATAAGCCGCAAGGTTGATCGGATAATAACTCTAAAAATTATTAACAGGCAAGAGTAGGCCAGTTATGTTTTTTAGTTGGCCATTACTATAACAAACTCCGCTAGGGTGAGAGTAATATAAATTTAGGACTTAAGATAATGGGCCCTTGAGTCAAGGAGATCCCTAGTTACGCTGTTGCTCTCACGCCGGTTAAAAGCCCCAGCTCTATGCATCAGGTTTGCCGGAAGGTTGAAAAGGAGAGCTTTGCTGGTTCCCCCTATGGCAAAAAAATTTAGATCCAGAGTATCAAAAAAACTAATGGACCGCCTTCGACAGCTGACTTTGTCTTAAAAATACGTTAGGAACCTATCCACGGCGGATATAAGCGAGGCTTAGTAGTTTTTTAAAAGCGCTGGACGTAGATTCCTCAGTAAAATATTTAGAATTAAGTTATCTTAACTAGCGGTGATGAGAGAAAGGATCGAATCAAGATTCCGACTATATTGGCGCTTTTTTTTGTGTATTCAAGCTTGAAAAAAAATATCGATTATACTGATAGTAGGCGTTCTTTAGCTTTAGCTCTAAGTCGAAGAAGCTTTCGAATGTTAAAATGATAAGGGATTATCAACTGCATTAAGAAGATATAAAGAGACTATTTGAATGAATGAGAATAACTTAGCACATATGAGATAGGAATGTAAGTACCACATAGTATTTACGTTAAATACCGTAGGTAAGTAATTTATAAAAAACTTAAGACCGATGTGGGCAAAATATTGCATAAAATATGTGAAAAAGTTTGGTAATAATAAAAACTAAGTACCGTCCTAGTCATATTCACATATTTGTGAGTTGGGTATAATAGCGAAGTACAATATGTTGGAGGTAATAGGTTATCTAAAGGACAAAAGCTTATTAATAATATTTTATAGGTATAATAATCTGAAGTATAAGTATAGTACAGACACTTCTGGTGTTGTGCGTATTATGTGGATACTGGTTGAAAGCGGCGGCAGCGGTAAGGATGTTAATTTAATTTTCCAGGGTTTTTTTCAAGAAAAATTAAAATATTTAAAAATCTAATTTAAGAGGTTTGATAACTAGTCTTATTGCACTACCTTGGTTGTTGCTTTTTTTTGTTTTTCAAGGTCGCTAATTTTTTGACCTTGATTCTCTAACGTTAATATTTAGGCTATCTTAATTAGTTTGTATTTTTAATAATTCTGGTCAAAAATTCTTAAATCTGGTTTATGGTTCGAAATTCTGGTTATTTATTAAATTATATCATTAAGCGTATTACCCCCCGTAAAGGTAACGGTCAAAAAATTTGGTAGCTACAATCACGTCGTGAGTCTTAGTTATTGCTTGCGAGTGAGCACCTTAAGGATTAATTTATTTCATTAAATTTTTCTTGAATAAAATAATTCAACCTGATTGTAATAATAGTGTTCTTATACGTCCCTCGAGGAGGAAAATATTTCGATCAGATTTAAAAATAAATCTAGAATTATATGGTCAAAATTATACTGTCATTAATATAATAATCAATTAAAAATCAAGTGATTAATCTAGTTTAAAAAATAGATTAAATAATAATACGAAAAGGACAATAAAACACACCAGGAGTCGATTACAAGAAAACCTGATGGTTGACCAATTAACGTTAAAGAAATACCTTAACCTATTTACGAGTGAACCGGTAAATAAAGATAAGAATAAATAGTTACTTTAGTGGTAAGCCTATGAACGCGGATTGTCTCAATTTAGCCGCGAAAATTTTACTGAAAGCGAAGGTAAAGATGCCAAGATCGTTGATGGCTGTAATGGTTAAATTGAGAGGCGCTTATACCATCATGGTCTAAGACCTTTTACGAAGGCGGATAGATTTAGGAGTTACTTCCAGCATTTCGTCTTCACGGATGTACTCTATGGCTTCTTCCAGAGAAAAACGGCGGGGAGGTGTCAAGCGCAGGGCTTCGTCCGCACCGCTGGCCCTGATGTTGGTCAATTTTTTTTCTTTGCAGGGGTTGACTTTGAGATCATCACTTCGTGAATTTTCCCCAATAATGATACCGGGATAAACTGGATCACCGGGGCTAATGAAGATGGTACCCCGTGGTTCTAAATGATAGAGGGCATAAATTACGGCGACACCGGTACGGTCAGCCACCAAAGAACCGTTAGGGCGACCCTTGATGGGACCCAGCCAGGGGATGGTGCCAAGGCTGAGGGTGTTAAGCAGACCGGTACCTTTAGTATCGGTTAAAAATTGACTGCGATAGCCAATTAGTCCTCGAGTGGGTATTTTTATTTCCAGTCGAACCCGGCCTGAGCCATTGTTGGTTAATTTGATTATCTGGCCACGGCGAGAGGACATTTTTTCACTGACCAGGCCTAGAAATTCCTCTGGTAAATCTATAACGGCTAGTTCTAAAGGTTCATGCTTCTGGCCGTTTACCTCACTAATAATTATGCGGGGTGGGCCTAAAGAAAGTTCAAAGCCTTCACGGCGCATAGTTTCCACTAGTACGGCTAACTGCAACTCACCTCTGGCGCTGACTTGATAGCAATCGGCTTGACTAGACGAGGGAGCTACTCGGATAGAGACGTTATAGAGGGCTTCTTTATCTAACCTAGCTTTGATTTGGCGTGAGGTCAAAAGCTTTCCCTCCTTCCCGGCTAAAGGTGAGGTGTTGACAAAAAATTCCATTGCCAGAGTTGGTTCATCCACCTGAATAGGGGGTAGAGAACCAGGATAGAGCGAGTCGGATATAGTATCACCGATGAAGGCTTCTTCGAAGCCAGCTATAGCCGCGATATCGCCGGTCTTTATCATTTGAACTTCAACGCGGCTTAACCCCTCATAACTATATAAAGCCTTAATATTTCCGGTTTTAACTACCTGACCATTTTTAAGTAGAGTAACTATCTGGCCGACCGAAAGGTTCCCTTGGCGCAGAGGACCAATGAGAAGTCGACCCATATAATCAGACCAGTCTAAGTTAGTGACCAGAAAACGAGCTGGATCTTCGGCTTTACCCTGCGGTGCGGGAAGATGTTTAACTATAGTTCGAAAGAGCAGTTCCAGTGAACCATTTTTTGCGGCATCAGCTTCACTTATAGAAGAAAAGGCCCAACCAACTTTGGCATTAGTGTAGAGAACCGGAAAATCTAACTGATTTTCTTCGGCATCTAGATCGATAAATAGGGAATATAATTCATCAAGAACTTCCTCCGGGCGGCGATCAGAACGATCAATCTTGTTTATGACTGCGATGATGGGGAGACCTAGCCCCAAAGCCTTTTGCAGGACGAAACGGGTTTGAGGTAAGGGACCCTCAGCGGAATCGACCAGAAGAATTACTCCGTCAACCATAGTTAAGGTTCTTTCAACTTCACCGCCAAAGTCAGCATGACCAGGAGTATCAATAATATTTATCTTAACCTGGCCAAAAATAACGGCGGTATTTTTAGCCATTATGGTAATACCCTTTTCACGTTCGAGATCCATACTATCCATAATTCTCTCCCGAACTTCCTGCCCTTCCCGGAACAAGCCACTTTGCCAGAGCATGGCATCAACCAGGGTAGTTTTACCATGATCGACATGGGCAATAATAGCTACATTACGAATATTTTTCATAATTTCCCTTTGATAAAAAATGGCAACGGCAAGATCACCGAAAACGAAATCTCGCCGCCAAAGGATGAGAGATTTTAAATGAAGATAATCATTATTTTAATGAGGGTGGTTAATTTCGGGGGTGCTCAAGTTGAATTAACTATACTTATCGACAGTCACCACTGATTGATTATCGGCTCTAAACTTACCTAGATCAGGTACCTACATCTTTTATACCAACGATGTTCCAGACGAGAGGTTTCACTCAGAGTGTTTTCCTCATCTATAATTATTTAAAGGTGGGTCTTCCTGTCGATGCAATTTAATATATAATGTTTTTAAAGGGTAATTCCTTGTTCCCGTGCTAAAAACCTCATCGGGAGCAAATTTTGTTACACTATTTAAAACATATACCAAATTAAAATCTAAATATTAGGTTGTTAAGATCGATCAAAAATCGTCTGGAGTATTCTCGTCTATTGCTTCTCCGTTAATTTTTTTTCGTAAAATACCGGAATTTTTAAAAACTACTACGCGTCTAGCCCGTAATTCCAGAGATTCCTTAGTTTGCGGGTTGCGACCTCGACGGGTCCGTTTTCTTTTAACCACGAATTTGCCAAAGCCACTGATAAGTATATCTTTTTCTTCGGCCAAAGTTTTTTTAAGTATTTCCATAATCTTTTCTACAGCTTGCCGGGCATCTTTTCTAGTCAGTTCAGTCTTTTCAAAGACTTCCGATATTATTTTTTCTTTAGTAACCGCCATAAACGTGTTCTCCAGTTGTGGTTGCTAAGGTTATTAAATTATTAATAAAAAACGATATCTAGTTAAATATCGGGGAACAAATTACATTGTTTTAAATATCTTTATTATGGTAAAATAAAAAAATATAATTGAATTTGTTACAGTTCTGGTTTGATTATGGGTTATGTTTTTTATTAACTATTTAGGCCGTAAAATAATTATTCGCTAAATTTTCGTATTTGTCAAGTAATTTTTTAGGTTTAGGTTTATGGCATTATTTAAGGTAAAATAAGCAGGAATGAAAAATGGCTACGTTTGAATTAGAAATTATCGGCGGTGGTTTAGCTGGTT
>LQAA01000098.1 GCA_001577715.1 Candidatus Adiutrix intracellularis
TACGTTTGAATTAGAAATAATCGGCGGTGGTTTAGCTGGTTGTGAAGCGGCTTGGCGAGCGGCCAGCCATGGACTTAAGGTAAGACTCTGGGAAATGAAACCGCAGCAATTTTCCCCAGCCCATACCTCTGATGACTTAGCAGAACTGGTTTGTTCAAATTCATTTCGAGCGACCCGGCCTGAAAGCGCAGTAGGGTTGTTAAAAGAGGAAATGCGACGCCTTGGTTCCCTAATCATGCTTTCCGCCGATAAAACTCAGGTTAGAGCTGGTGGAGCTTTAGCCGTGGATCGTTTTTTATTCAGTCGGGCGGTTACTCAAGCTATTGAAGAGCAACCACTCATAGAACTTGTTCGGTCTGAGGTCGTAACCTGGCCTGCTGGTTCAGCTCCAGTAGTAGTGGCCGGAGGACCTTTGGCTTCGGAAGAGCTAACCAGACTCCTTACTGTGTTAATTGAAAGGCCGCATCTTTATTTTTACGATGCCCTGGCTCCGATAGTTACTTATGATTCGCTTGATTTAAGCCGCTTATATTCGGCTAATCGCTATCAACAAGGTGATGGAGACTATCTCAATTGCCCTTTCACCCACGAGGAATTCGATTTTTTTTTAGCCGCTTTATTGGCTGCTGATCGAGTGACCCCCAGGCCCTTTGAAGAAGATCGTTTTTTTGAAGGGTGCTTACCCATTGAAGTTATGGCTCAACGGGGTGCGCAAACCCTGCTTTTCGGCCCCATGAAGCCGGTGGGTCTTGAAAACCCTGAAACCGGCCGTCGCTTCTATGCGGTGGCTCAACTTCGTCGCGAAAATGAAGCTGGAACGTTGTGGAATATAGTTGGCTTCCAGACTCGCTTGACCAGGTCATTCCAGAAAAAGGTTTTTCACCTCATTCCCGGCTTAGCCCAGGCTAAATTCGCCCGGTTTGGAGCTATTCATCGTAATACTTATCTTAATGCTCCTCAGGTTCTAGATAAGTTTCAGCGCCTAAAAGGCATGGAGCGTTTTTTTATAGCCGGTCAACTTTCTGGAGTGGAGGGTTATGTAGAATCAGCGGCGTCGGGCCTCTGGGTAGGAGAAAACGCAGCCCGTGCCGCTAGAGGACTGCCGCTTTCTACACCCCCGCCCTCGACCGCTTTGGGAGCTTTGTTGACTCATTTACAAAGGGGAGTTGGTCGAAAGTATTTTGCGCCCTCCAATATTAATTTCGGGCTTTTTGCTCCATCACCTCCGAGTCTGCTTAAAAATAACCGTTCATCTTGGCTGCTAGAAACAGCTCGTCTTGATTTTATATCCTTTTTAGCTGAAATTTCAAAAATCTGGTATAATAATTAATTATTAATTAAAAAATTTAGAGAGTAAGTAAATTCAATGTTCAAATTGGTTCAGGTCTGTTTGTTCTCTTTGTTTTATATCGAAGCAAGCCTTTGTGTTCTACTTGCCCAAGGGTGCGGTGGCTATGTTTACAAACTACCTTCTGGAATTAAAGTCGGAAGTATCAGCGGCTCCGGTACTGAAATTGTAACCAGAGCTTTGACCAGTCGGGTTCAAGGTGGGATAACTAATTCAATATTAAGCGGACAGATTTCTCTGAATCGCCAAGTAGATTCTGAAAATGAAATAGTACCCTTGAAAGTTGCAGCCAGTCAGTCTTATTTTTCCTACCAACCCGATCCTTTCACCCGGCGGCTTTGGATTGAGTCCACAACCCCTAGCACTACCCAATTGACTAGCTTCAAATTCGAGCGCCTCACTGGAAATATAATTTTTAATTGGCGTCTAATCTCACCCGACGAGCAGGATATTAACAAGGGCCAGATAATTCTGGATATTAATTGCACTAAGGGTGGATTTCTAGCTGCGGCAGGTGCGGCTCCTCCCCTGAATGACTCTCGAGTTTTCGGGGCAGTACTCGAAAATCGTTTGGCTGACGAACTCGTCAGCTACCTGGCTCTCAATCTGGGCCGGACGCCATCGGCTTTAGAACTAGAATCGGGTAGGGATAAATTAAGTCGTAAGGCTAAAATTCTAGCTTCAGCTGGGGACTGGGAAGGAGCCAAAAAGCTCTGGCTTGAACTTTTAATCCAAAACCCTAAATATGCCGTAGCTAACTATAATCTTGGTCTTTACTGGGAACGCCAGAAAATCCGGAAGAAGCCTGGCGCAGTTATAGGGTAGCATTTGTAAACGAATCTACTATCTCTCACCGGGCCACTCTGTCTCGCTTAACTGAGGCCTTGGCTAGGACCGGACGTCTGCCGAAGATAAATTAACATTTAATAAGATTTTAGATTCTACCGGTTCTGGTCCTGCTCACGCTTCTGATTGAGGTCTTTAGGGTTACCATTCAGGTTAAATTAGGCTTTGTTTCCATTAAATTAGCCAACTCGCCTGGGTTAGTTATAGTGTATGATTTAAGTTCCTAGGCTGATGCCTACGTTGGGAAAATAACCACGAAATTGAAGCTTAAAGTTATAGCCCTGTATGCGGATGCAGATGACTAGAACCGTTTTACAGCCGCTGCTAAAGCTAAAAAGCTAGCGGACCTACCTTAGTTCGTTATAATTTTTACCATTTGAAAATATAGCGAAAAAGAACTACAGTAGTAAAAATACCCGTAAAGTAGCATTTTAGATTTTTTCGAAAATAACGATCCCTCCGAAAAACTGCTGGAGATTCAAGATAAAGCTAACCCTTAGTGTAAGACTATGGGCATTCTTAATGGTAGCTAATATCTAAAAAACTTTTTTAATTTTTAAAATCAAATTTTTCTATAAGTTGCAAAATTGGGACGGCTGTAACCGTAAATGTAAAAGACTATTGTCCAAGGGCTATTATTTTTTTCTAATTCCAGTGTTTTTATGTTTTTAAGGACCGGGTAAGTAATTATAATATTTTATAATAAAATGTTTTTAGGTATATTTTTAGATTCGTTTAGTGAGTAAAAAAAGTATAACTGCTAAAATTTTCTTGATAAATATGTGGTATCTTATTTAAGATGCTCCCCAGAGCGTAGTTGATATCGTCGCGTCCGGCGGTTTTCTTTAAAGGTTCGCTAATGGCCAGGCCGAGAGTTCCCAAGATATTGGAGGTCTTTAGCTCTGGCTGTCCCCCCCCCCCCGATCTGGCTCTGGTCAGGTTGATGGGATTAGTTAGAATCTTAGAGCCCATAAGGCCCATAATTATCTTAACGATGGGAGTTTGTTCATAATTTATTTTATTCATAAAAATTCTGGTCTCCAAACTTAGAGTAACGGGTAACTATAACTAGGGCGTTCCCCATTAACTGTCTCCCCAATTTTCGTAACTAAATGTTTGATGCCGCTGGCCTGGTTGAAATAAGCCTAAGGAATGGCTGTATTGTTTTTTTAACTACCATAAGGTGAGACGCCTTTATATTTATACTACAGATGCAAAATTACTTTAAAATTTTTTTCTAATCTCAAAGCCCGAACTAATAGGATCGGCTAATAACTAGCCAGAGTTTTCAACATCGGAGCGGGAGCATCGTAAGAATGTTAATTTCACATCTCCTAATTTTATGAATTTAGCGAAAAAATACGACTTAGGGCTTCCGACTCTACGAGTTTGTGATTTATTGGTTCAAGATTAAGTTTCTAGAGGGGTTGGAAGATCCGTCAGAACATTATACCAGGTTCTAGGTATTTAATTTTTAGGTAAAAGATTTTTTGCTTCGCTTAAATTCATTATAAATTTCTTGATGTATTTATTTTATTTTTATTTCTAATCCAGCTACGGAAAGAATAACCTGGTCGGCTTGGGCGGCTAAGCGTTGGTTAGCGACTCCGGTGAGATCACGAAATTTACGAGCCATAGCGTTAATAGGAACTATGCCGTTACCAACTTCATTAGAAACAATAATGACGGGGCCGGAATAAAGTTGAACTGCTCTAAGTAGATTATCG